>CAUETL010000001.1:0-39868 GCA_959020685.1 Parahaemophilus parainfluenzae
ATCCCGCCGAGCAGATGAGCGTTTGAAAGATTCTTTTGAAAAATAGAGAATAATGAGTAGATAAAAGGGCGAACATGATGTTCGCCCTTTTTTAGATATCTTGAATCACTAATTGTAATGCATGGCGTTGGAATTGTTTTGCTTTACGGTGTTTTAAGCGTCTTAAACGCAAGTTGCGTGAGGCAGAGATATCTCTTGATGCTTTTTTCTTTAAAAAAGTTTTTCTTTTTAACATCTTTTTCTCCTTGTTTTCTTTGAGTTCAATAAAACGTTGCTTTTTCTGACCGCATTTACTCTGTTGCAGTCGCTTGGTTTTCTTGAACGCGATGATAATTCACAATACTATTCATGTAACGGCGAATATTTTCGACATATTGATAGGCTTCATAGCCGCGAGCGTAGCCATATTTTAAGTTTGAATAATGGCGCTTTTCCGATAATAGCTGAAGATTATTTTTTACATCTAACCAGTTATCAGGATTGCCGCCTAATTTTTTAGTTAAGCGACGAGCATCTAAAATATGCCCTAACCCCATATTGTATGCCGCTAAAGAATACCAAATTCGATCTTCTTCTGGAATGCTGTCAGGCATTTGGTCGAGTAGCCAATGCAAATACTCCGATCCCGCTTTTATACTTTGTTCAGCATCTGTGCGATTATTAATATTCATCCGCACAGCCGTATCTTTGGTAAGCATCATCATTCCGCGTACACCTGTTGGAGAGGTGGCATAAGGGTCCCAATGCGATTCTTGATAGGCTACAGCAGCTAATAATCGCCAGTCTAAATTCCCTTTGTATTTTTCAAAGAGCGGTTGATATTGAGGCAGAATTTTTTCTACAGCCTCTAAATAAGCCTGAGTATCCACATAATCAAAGGCAGTAATATGGCGGAAATATTTTTCCTCAATACGATCAATTAATCCAGTTTCAATGGCATTATTCATAAAATCTAACAAGCCTGCTTGTAGCTCATTATAGGATTTATTAGAAAGATACCAATGCACGGTCATTTCATCTGTTAAGTCAAATGCAATTGCTAAGTTAGGGCGAATTTGTTGTGCAGCTGCCACATCAATACTATTTGCAATTGTATAAGGAATTTTGCCTTCCGCTACTTGAATTAATAATTCCTCTTGGGTTAACTGCTTGTTATTCTGCCATTTAAGTGCAGGAAGTTTTTTCTGTGCAAGGGATAATAATTTTTCTAAGTCTTCCCCCGCAGAAATAATAATTTCTTGCTGGACTTGCGCTAAATCTTTCGGGCGATTTTCACCTTTTTTATACACAAGCTGCCAAGAGGCAGAGGTGTAAGATGGTCCTAACTGAAATTTTTCTGCACGCTGAGGCTGGAACAAAAGATTCGCAGCGGCGATATCAATATTATTGTTCTCTAATTCATTAAAAAGCTGATCGTTATTTTCTAAGGTTTTAATTTGTAAGCGAACCCCTAAATAATCAGCAAAGTTTTTTGCTAATTCGTATTCCAAGCCTGATTCGCCTTCATTCCCAATAAAATAGTAAATGGGATTGTTAATGGTGCCGACAATTAGGCTACCGCGATTTTTGATCGTGGTGTAAGGGTTTTGCTCCGATTGCATAATTTTTTGCCAAGGGAAGACCATATCAATTGCCCAAAGTAATAATGCAAAAGCAGCAATAATACGTAAAAATAGACCTTTCAATAGATAAACCTTATAAATTGAGATAAGAGACGATTGTAACGAGAATTAAGACAATAAAAAAGCCCCTTTTACTTCAAGGGGCTGTTAAATAAGGATTAACGTTGGCGATCTCGGCGACCACGTTCATTAAAAGTGCGGTCGTTTTTATCGTTAAATTTACGCTGACGACGTTCACCATTACGCTCACCACGGAAGCGATCTTGACCACGCTCGCCACGATCATTGCGACGACCATCACGACGGCCTTTTCCGCCAAAATCGTTACTACCACGTCCGCTATCTGATTGTGTCGCGCCCATAAAGCTCATTTGCATTTGTTTATTTAAAACGCGAGTTTTACCGAATTGTTGAAGCAATTCTTTCGGCATGCTTTGTGGTAATTCAACGGTAGAGTAGTCATCATAAAGTTTGATATGACCAATGTAACGGCTATTAATATCACCTTCATTTGCGATAGCGCCTACGATATGACGCACTTCTACACCATCTGCACGACCTACTTCGATACGATATAAATCCATCGGTTGTTGGTTGCCATAGCCTTTACGCTCACCACGACGTTCAGCTGAGCGTGGGTTTTCGCGTCGATCACCGCGATCGTTACGGTCACGACGGCGTTTATCCATCGGTGGATCAGGTGGAAGAATGAGTTTTTGTTTCCCTTGAAGCAGCATCAACATCGCTGCAGCAATATCTTCTTGATCCTGATCTGCCGTGAATAAATCTTCCAATAAGCTACGATACATTTCGAGATCGTGATGTTCCAATTGCTTGGTAATCTTGTCTTGGAATTTTTTACGACGACAGGCTTGTAACACTTCATGATTTGGCAATTCAACTTCATTGATTGGCTTTTTCATCAAGTGTTCGATATTACGAAGTAAACGGCGTTCACGTGGTTCAACGAATAACAATGCACGACCAGAACGACCAGCACGACCGGTACGACCGATACGGTGAACGTAAGACTCTGCATCAAGTGGGATATCATAGTTCACCACAAGACTGATTCGTTCAATATCGATACCACGCGCAGCAACATCGGTTGCAACGACGATATCAAGGCTACCATTACGTAAGCGATCTAAGGTTTGTTCACGTAATTGTTGGGTCATATCACCGTTTAATGCCGCAGCACGGAAACCGTGTTTTTCTAATAATTCAGTCACATCAAGTGTGCCCGTTTTAGTACGGGTAAAAATGATTGCCGCATCAAAATCTTCTACTTCTAAGAAGCGTAATAATGCATCATTTTTACGGAAACCTTGAACATACCAACAATTTTGCTCAATATCAGGTGCATTATCGTTATTTACTTTGATTTTCACTTCTTGCGGATTGTTCATGAAGCGTTTTGTGATGCGACGAATTGGCTCAGGCATGGTTGCTGAGAAAAGGGCTGTTTGGTGCTCTTCAGGTAATTCCGCCATAACGGTTTCTACATCATCAATAAAGCCCATGCGAAGCATTTCATCCGCTTCATCAAGTACGATAGCTTTTAATTCAGATAGATTTAATGTGTTACGACGGATGTGATCCAAAATACGGCCTGGTGTACCCACAACAACTTGTGCACCTTGTTTTAATGCACGTAATTGAATGTCATAGCGTTGACCACCATAAAGGGTCACGATGTTGATGCCTTTGGCATATTTCATGAAGTGTTCACAAGCATCAGCAACTTGAATGGCTAGTTCACGCGTTGGTGCCATCACCAATAATTGTGGATGTTTTGCGGCAGGATCAATTTTTGCCAAAATAGGTAAAGAGAATGCGGCGGTTTTACCACTACCGGTTTGTGCCATACCAAGTACATCTCTGCCTTCTAGAAGAGCAGGAATACAAGCTTGTTGGATTGGCGAAGGTGTTTCAAAACCAAGGTCAGAAACGGCTTTTAGAATGAATTCAGGCAAGCCTAAATCATTAAAAGTGATTTTGTCTGTCATTAAAATGCTCGAATATAATTTAAGGAAAGCTCAATTTAGCTTTCAGGTTTATTTGTTACACAAGAAAGAGGCAAGTCTAAAAAACAGCTGTTTTTGTGACCGCACTTTTTTCTTCTTTTTCGTCTTCAGTTTGAGCCGGTTTCAATTTCATCAGCTCTAACACGGCAAAACGATACTCAACAAAGTTATACACCTGATTCGCAATAGCAAGTTTGAATAAAGCCGCCGCTTCATCAATTTGCCCCAAATTGAGTTTTTGTTTTGCTAGATAAAAGTAGGTTTCGGTTAATATTTCTGCATATTGTTGCGAGTTTTCTGCAAATTTGGTTGCCCGCTCTTGCAAGTCACTCACGGAAATATTACCTAAATAGTATTGAACGATATTTGTTCCCCAGAAGTCCTTAGATAGCCCTTTAGCTCGTTCAACAAGGTTGGCATGGGCTTCTTGTGGTTTTAATTTTTGTTCGTTCAAATAGAGCCAAAGTACGCGATAAGGATCTTTGGTATCGGCTTCATAAAACTTCATAAAATCGTCTTCAGCAAGATTATAGCGTTCGACGTAATAAAAATTTAAACCACGATTAAGATGGGTATAGTCATAACTTGGGTCCAATTCAAACACCGCATTAAAGGTTTCTAATGCACTGTCGTAATCTTCCTCAAGCAGTAAGTAAAGCCCTAAATAATTGTAAACAGAAGCCATCTTTGGCTGTAATGCAAGGGCTTGAGTAAAGTCATAACGTGCGAGGCCCCATAAACCGAGGGAATCGTATAATACGCCGCGTTCAAAGTGAAGCGTCGCCCGTTCTTCATTACTCATTTTTCCAACTAATAAAACCTGCCCGATTCGGGTAATCATCACTTCTTGTTCGAAGTGCGTATTCGGGTTCTGATCCGCTAGCACGACTTTATTTGGTGCGACAAACACGTTTCCCGATTGCACACAACCGGAAATAAATAAAATCACACTTAGGCTAGACAACGAAACTAGAAAACGGAATAACCGAAAATACTGCATTGTTTTATAAGTTAGTTTGATAATCAAAACGGGTGTGTAAACTAAATTCACACACCCTGTGAGATTATTCTTGTTCTTCTGAAATGTCTTCTGCAGGTGCAGATTCTGCTTCAGTTTCTTGTTTTGGTGCAAGATCTTTCATGGTTAAGCGGATTCGACCTTGACGATCGATTTCAACCACTTTCACCGTCACTTCTTGACCAACTTGAAGATAATCACTCACTTTCTCTACGCGCTCTTTTGCGATTTGAGAAATATGAACTAAACCTTCTTTATTTCCAACGATAGCAACGAATGCCCCGAAGTCAGCAAGACGAGTCACTTTACCTTTGTAAATTGCACCCGCTTCAACTTCAGCAACGATTTCTTCAATACGTGCCATCACATTTTTCGCTGCACTGCTATCTACTGCAGCAATTTTCACTGTACCATCATCATCGATATCGATAGACGTACCGGTTTCTTCAGTTAATGCACGGATAGTTGCACCACCTTTACCGATAACATCTTTGATTTTCTTCGGATCAATTTTCATGGTGTGAATACGCGGCGCGTAGTCAGAAATATCTGCACGTGGCGCAGGGATTGCTTGTTCCATTACGCCAAGAATGTGCATACGTGCACCTTTTGCTTGGTTTAATGCAATTTGCATAATTTCAGGGGTGATACCTTCAATTTTGATGTCCATTTGAAGTGCGGTGACACCTTCACGTGTACCAGCCACTTTAAAGTCCATATCACCTAAGTGGTCTTCATCACCTAAGATATCGGAAAGCACCACAAATTTTTCTTCTTCTTTCACTAAGCCCATTGCAATCCCCGCAACAGCGGCTTTGATTGGAACACCCGCATCCATTAATGCTAAAGACGCACCACATACAGATGCCATAGAAGAAGAACCGTTAGATTCAGTGATTTCAGATACAACACGCACGACATACGGGAATTCTGCTAGGCTAGGCATAACAGCCGCTACACCGCGTTTTGCTAAACGACCGTGACCGATTTCGCGACGTTTTGGTGAGCCAATCATACCGGTTTCACCTACAGAGTATGGAGGGAAGTTGTAGTGGAATAAGAAGTGATCTTGACGTTCACCCGTTAATTCATCAATGATTTGTGCATCACGTTCAGTACCTAACGTTGCAACGGCTAATGCTTGCGTTTCACCACGGGTGAAAATTGCAGAACCGTGGGTACGTGGTAATACACCTGTGCAAATATCTAATGCACGAACGGTATCAACGGTACGACCATCAATACGTGGTTCACCTGCAATGATACGGCCACGAACGATTTGGCTTTCAAGTGCGGTGAAAATATCTACGATTTTACCTTCGCTGATTTCTTCATCTTCAGCTGTGATTTGTGCAATCACATCCGCTTTAATTGCATCGATTTGTTCGTAACGTGCTTGTTTTTCAGTAATGCGGTATGCATCGCCTAAACGTGCTTCAGCAATCGCTTTTACTTTGTTGATTAAATCTGTATTTGGTTGTGGTGCAACCCAATCCCAACGTGGTTTGCCTGCTTCTTTGGCAAATTCTTTGATTGCTTCAATTACAACTTGTTGTTGTTGATGACCGAATACCACTGCTGCTAACATTTGTTCTTCAGTTAAAATGTCAGCTTCAGATTCAACCATTAATACGGCTTTGTCAGTACCTGCAACCACTAAGTCTAAACGGCTTTGTTTTTGTTCGGCCATAGTTGGGTTTAATACGAATTGGTTGTCGATGAAACCAACGCGCGCTGCACCGATAGGGCCATTGAAAGGTACACCAGATAAGGTTAATGCTGCAGAAGCACCGATCATTGCCACTAAGTCTGGGCTGATTTGTGGGTTGACAGAAACTACAGTTGCCACAACTTGAATTTCGTTGAAGAAACCTTCTGGGAATAATGGACGAATTGGACGGTCGATTAAACGTGCAATTAAAGTTTCGCCTTCAGATGGACGACCTTCACGTTTGAAGAAACCACCAGGGATTTTACCCGCCGCATAAGTACGCTCTTGATAGTTTACGGTTAATGGGAAGAAGTCTTGACCTTCTTTCACATCTTTTTTAGCAACAACAGTCACGAATACCGTGGTATCGTCCATGCTTGCCATGACCGCAGCAGTTGCTTGACGTGCAATTGCGCCGGTTTCTAGGGTTACGGTGTGTTGACCGTATTTAAATTGTTTAACAATTGGATTCACAATGTTTTCCTTCAAAATAATATTTAAAACAAAGCTTTATTTTCCAGATTGCGACTAGCAAAAGAAATCTCTCGAAAAAATGACCGCACTTTTGGCGTTTAAAAATTTCTTTTGATAGCCGCACGCTAATGCAGAAAATAAAGCTCGCTTATTATACAGAGTTTTAAATTTATTGGTAACTTTATTTAATATAAGCAACTTGTTATCATATTCTCATACAAATACATACGTAAGGAGACACTATGATTATCAGTGCATTAAATAACCCAAATTTCAAAGTGGGTTTACCAAAAGTTATCGCAGACATTTGCGATCATCTCAATACCTTAGATCTTGAAGCATTAGAAAATGGCCGTCATGATTTAAGTGAGCAAGTTTATATGAATGTCATGGAATTTGATACGGTTGAAGCGGATAGCAAACAAGCTGAACTTCACCACAAATATCTAGATATTCAATTACTTATTCGTGGTGAAGAAAATGTTGAAGTAAGCGCGACTTATCCAAACCTCAGCTTATACGATGAATATCGTGATGCCGATGATTACCAACTCACCCCGCAAATTGAAAATAAAAGCACTGTGACACTTTTACCAAAAATGTTCGCTGTCTTTTTCCCTTATGAGCCACATAAACCAGGTTGCACCGTAAACGGTAAATCAAGTTTTGTGAAAAAACTGGTGGTGAAAGTACCAGTAGAATTGATTTAATTATTTCGATTCATTAAAGCAAAAGCGCGGTCAGAAATTTATGTATTTTTCTGACCGCACTTTTTTATTATTTAATCACCGTGATTGACCATTTTGCATCATCAATTTGCTCGAAGTTTGTGACTTCATAGCCTTCTTCTGCTGCCCAAGCGGGAATAGCCTCGGTGGCTTGTGTGCAGTCGAATTCAATTTCTAGGCCATCGCCTTTATTTAACTTAGCCATGGCTTCCTTAGCTTCAACGAGAGGAAATGGGCAAACAAGGCCAAGTGTAGGTAATTTAACGATCATATAAGCTCCTATGCTTTTGATAATTTTAAACGTTGTGGACGAATAATGGTGAAGTAGGCGGCCACCCAAGTGCCGAGAATCATCAAGGGCAATGATACCCAACCTTGCCAAGAGAAAAAGGCGGTTTCGACTAAGCCATTACCGATAGAACAGCCACCTGCAAGCGTTGCGCCAATACCCATAAGAATACCGCCGAATCCGCTGCGTAGAATCGTGGTGGCATCCGGTACGCGGACACGAAATTCATTGCTTGCTTTCGCGCCGATGAATGATCCAATAAAAATTCCTAAAACTAAGAATACGCCCCAGTTAATAAATTTACCGTCGCCAGTAACGAGGAATTGCATAATATTAGCGGATGGACCAGTGATCCCAAGTCCAAACTCACGACCAGTAGCGACACTGAGTGGCCAAGCGGCAAGCGCGATTAATCCGATTAACACGGCTGAGAAAAATGGGTGCCAGCGTTTTTCAAATAATAAGTGGGCAAGCCCTGTTTTCTTTGGTTTTAATGCCGCGACTTTTACGCTTGGTTTGCTGAGATGTTTGTACACATAGAAAGCTGTCACTAAAGTTAATAATGCGACTAACCACCAAGGTGAAATACTGAATGTGTCGTAAATATTGCGTTGTTCAATATTGATACTGCGTAAAGTTTTATTGAATTCGCCTAATGGGCCAGTACGCATGATGGCACTTAATAACATATAAGTGAATAACGCAACCCAACTGCCGACTAAGCCTTCTGCAGCGCGGTACCATGTACCTGTTGCACAACCGCCAGCAAGAACAATACCGATACCAAACACGAAGGCACCGATAATCACCGCTAAAAAGGCAAAATTTTCAGCTGGATCGACATTTAATACACCGATTTCTTTTAAAAGAAAGAAACCAATAGATTGCACGGTAATTGCCAATAGAAGGGCAACAAACATTTTGTTATTTTTGGTGACATACATATCGCGAAATGCGCCAGTAATACAAAAGCGCCCACGCTGCATGACAAATCCGAGTAAAATTCCGCAAAGTAATCCGGTTAAAAGCATAAATATTCCTTTCTTTTAGAACTAAGTAGGGCAGTATTTTCTAAAAAAAGAAGAAGATAACGCCAATAACTTTTAGCTAGAAAATATGTTTTTTTGATATAAAAAAGTGCGGTCAGAAATTTGAGTGATTTTCTGACCGCACTTTATCGTAAGTTACCACGCTATTAAGGACAGGGTTTACTCACCATAATTTCAATCACTTGGCGATCGATATGATGCATACTTTTAGACGCAATTGAGCATAGATTGTCGATAGTACGATCGAGATCGTGTTCAACAATGCCTTCATTACCCGTAACATGGGTTTCATCCATGGCCATGAGTACCGATTTATAGCCAGAAGCCACGCTGGTGGACACTTTCATGGCACAGCTATTGGATGCGCCATCGCAGATGATTCCGCTAATATCACCAATCATGCTGCAAATCCCCATGCTCACGGTTTCAAATTTACCTGTAAGCAAATAGGCGATACCTGCACAGCTTCCCATAGAGGCAGTTGTTACCGCACAAAGGGCAGAAAGTTTGGGTAATTTACTGTGGATATAAATGGCCATTAAGTGTGATAAGAAGAGGGCGCGGAGACGTTTTTCTTCACTCACGTTTAAATAATCAGCGACCACAACCACGGGCATAGTGGCGGCAATACCTTGGTTACCTGAGCCGGAATTACTCATCGCTGGCAATGTAGCCCCACCCATACGTGCATCGGAGGCTGCAGTGGTTTCGATCATAATTTTACTGAGCAAATCGTCTGACATTAAGCCACTACCAACTTGTTTGCGTAACGTTCTGCCAATATGTAGGCCGTAATTTTCGCGTAACCCTTCATTAGATAGCGCGCGGTTGAGCGCGGCAGCTTGTCCGATAAAACGGATTTTATCGAGCTCAACTTCACAAGAAAATTCAAAAATTTCACGTGCGCTCACCTGCTTGAAAATATCATAAGGGTCGCAATCAGCGCATTCATCCTGTTCTTTTTCAAAAACAACTTCGCCATTTTTTTCAATTAAAATGATATTAGTGTGTAGATCTTGAATCGCTACTTTCACTCGGTCATTATCCGCAAGCAACACCGCTTCTGAATATAAAATATGCTCGGTTTGATGAATATCGACATTAACGAGTTTTTTATCAAGCATCACTTTGGCTTGGGAAACTTGTTCTGGTGTGATGTGTTTTAACACTTCTAACTCACCCTCAGGGTCACCACCTAAAGCACCAATCGCCGCGGCAATAGGTAAGCCCACCATGCCCGTTCCCGGTACTGCAACACCTAAACCATTTTTCATTAAGTTTGGTGACACTTTGGCTTCAATGCGTTCAGGTGTTTTGCCTAAATATTTGGCTGCAGTTGCTGCTGCAAGCGCTAAAGAGATAGGTTCAGTACAGCCAAGTGCGGGAACCACATCACGTTCCACAAGGTGAAGTAATGGTTTTTCGATTTCGTTGAGTCTTTCTTGATTCATAAAATTCTTTTTAAGTCTGTTAAATGCTGTCTTCTTTCTCTATAACTAATATGCGCGCTTCGCCTTGTGGATGAGCAACATGTTCGGTACCGATACTCGCATAAAAAATATCACCCGTATGGAGCAATACGGCTTTCTCTTGACCCTCTTCTTTGTAGCGCATTTCCACCGTACCATCCATGACAGCAAAGACTTCTTCACCGTCATTGATATGCCATTTGTAAGGTTTATCTGTCCAGTGAAGACGCACGGAAATACCATTCATATTGGTAATATCCAGTGCTCCCCAAGCACGTTCTGCCGTAAAGTGCTGACTTTGAATAACTTTATTCATGACTAAATTCCTTAGTGCGCCTCATCCCAGTTCGTGCCTTGCCCCACTTCTACAATCAGTGGTACCACTAAATCAGCGGCACTTTCCATTTGTGTTTTGATGAGCTCGCTATAAAACGCGACTTTTTCGGACCGCACTTCAAACACCAATTCATCGTGAACCTGCATAATCATTGCAATATCGGGATCGTTTTGTAGTTTTTGATCCAATTGAATCATGGCACGTTTGATAATGTCTGCGGCGGTGCCTTGCATTGGTGCATTGATCGCGACACGTTCGGCTGCTTTACGGCGCATACCATTAGAAGAGTTAATATCAGGCAGATATAAACGACGGCCGAATAGGGTTTCCACATAGCCTTGGGCTTTGGCTTTTTCGCGAATATCGTGCATAAAAGTTTGTACGCCCGGATAGCGTTTGAA
Organism: Parahaemophilus parainfluenzae; assembly: GCA_959020685.1. Lineage (GTDB taxonomy): Bacteria > Pseudomonadota > Gammaproteobacteria > Enterobacterales > Pasteurellaceae > Haemophilus_D > Haemophilus_D parainfluenzae_T. Next base: position 11,126 of record CAUETL010000001.1, read on the forward strand.
ATATAAATCCATATAGCTTTGGGCATCGGCACGGCCAATACCGAGTTGACGCGATAAGCCAAAGGCTGACATACCGTAAATTAATCCGAAGTTAATCGCTTTAGCATTACGACGTTGTTCGGACGTCACTTCATCCAGTGCGACACCAAAGATTTCTGCCGCAGTAGAGCGGTGAATATCTTTGCCTTGGGTAAAAGCATTAATTAAGCCCTGATCCTGTGATAGGTGCGCCATAATGCGCAGCTCGATTTGTGAATAGTCGGCCGCAACAACAGTAAAGCCTTCGCGCGCAATAAACGCCTGACGAATACGACGGCCTTCTTCATTACGAATTGGAATGTTTTGCAGATTCGGATCGCTTGATGAAAGACGACCGGTTGCTGTCACCGCTTGATGGTAGGAAGTATGAACTCGACCGGTTTGCGGATTCACCATTTGCGGCAATTTATCAGTGTAGGTCGATTTTAGTTTGCTGAGACCACGATGTTCTACCAACACTTTCGGCAATTCATGACTAAATGCCAGTTCCTCCAATACTTCCTCGTTGGTGGATGGCGCCCCTTTTGGTGTTTTTTGAATGACCGGTAAACCTAATTTATCAAATAAAATTTCTTGTAATTGTTTGGTGGAAGCTAAATTAAATGGTTGCCCCGCCAAGACATAGGCTTGTTCTTCTAATTCACTTAAACGGTTAGCGATTTCGTTGGATTGCAGGAATAGCGCATCGCTATCAATTAAGACACCGCGACGTTCCATACGGGAAAGTACGCCTAACAACGGCAATTCCATTTCTTTAAAGAGTTTTTCAAGAGTGGGTTCTTTAGAGAGTTTTTCCCATAGCACTTGTTGCAGCTTCATCGTTACATCGGCATCTTCCGCCGCGTACTCGGCGGCTTGTTCCAACTGAATTTGGTTAAAGGTCAGCTGATTTTTACCTTTGCCTGCAATCTCTTCAAAACTAATAGTTTGATGCCCTAAATAACGTTTCGCCAGATCGTCCATATTATGACGGCCTGTGCTGTTGAGTACATAGGACTCCAACATAGTATCGAAAGCCACACCTTGCACATCGATGCCATTACGGGCGAAGATGGTGAGATCGTATTTGAAGTTTTGCCCGACTTTTTGAATAGCAGGATTTTCTAAAACCGGTTTTAACAGAGCAAGTGCGGTTGTTTTTTCAAGGGTTTTCGGCGCACCTAAATAATCTAATTGCAGCGGTAAATAAGCTGCTTCACCGTTTTCTAACGCAAAAGAAATACCCACTAAGTTGGCAGCCATATAATCTAAATTATCGGTTTCAGTATCTAAGGCAAAAAGTTTAGCTTGCTTGAGTTTTTCCACCCAACGATTTAAATCTGCTTCAGTGAGTAAGGTTTCATAACGGCTACGATCAATTTGAATTGCCGGCAATGATTCATCGCTATTGTCTTGAGCAAGCGCAGGTGTGGCTTTATAATGATTAATTTTAGTCGGTTGTTCGCTGTTATTGGTGATGGAATCAGCACCATTCATCACTTCATTGAGCCAACGTTTAAATTCATAACGGCCGAAATATTCGGTAAGTTGATCGTTATTGCTTGCACCAAGGGTAAGTTGTTCCGGAGTGATATCGAGAGCGACATCGGTTTTGATTGTGGCAAGACGATAGGATAAGTCGGCCATTTCTTTTTCAGCCAATAATTTATCACCTAATTTTTTTGCCCCACGAATTGGCAATTCAGCCACTTTGTCTAAGTTGGCATAAATTTCTGCCATGCTGCCGATACCCTGCAAGAGGCCAAGAGCGGTTTTTTCACCCACACCCGCTACGCCTGGAATATTATCGGCGCTATCGCCCATTAGCGCTAAGTAATCAATAATGAGTTCTGGCGGAATACCGTATTTTTCAATCACGGCCTCGCGATCTAATAAGGTGTTATTCATGGTATTGATCAACATAATGTTGTCATCCACTAGTTGCGCCATATCTTTATCACCGGTGCTGATCAAAACTTTTTGATTCGCTTTGGAAGCCGCTACCGCTAAGGTACCGATGACATCATCGGCTTCCACACCTTCAATGACTAAGAGAGGAATGCCAAGGGCACGTATAATATCGTGCAATGGCTGAATTTGTTTGCGTAGATCATCCGGCATCGGTGGACGATGGGATTTATATTGTTCAAACATTTCATCACGGAAGGTTTTACCTTTCGCATCAAAAACCACCGCAATATGGCTCGGTTGCACTTGTGAAATCAGGCTTTTGAGCATATTTAACACACCGTACATAGCACCAGTCGGCTCGCCAGCAGAATTGGTGAGCGGCGGAAAAGCATGAAAAGCACGATATAAATAAGATGAACCGTCCACTAGGACTAATGGATTAGGAGCGATAGTTGGCATAAATATTCCGTTCAAAAATAATGAAAAGTGTCGCATTATAGCGTAAATTGCGAAATGGGGCGAACGGATAAAGTGCGGTCAATTAAACGTAAAAATTATGACGAAGGCGTTTGGCTGTGGCATAATAGGATTACTTGAGCATTCAACATAAGGGAATAACATGTCATTAAAACTGGTTGAAGTTGTTGTATTAGGGCAAGTGCTGCGCTTGAATGTCCCTGCAGAACAAGAAGAGATTTTGCGTCAAGCGGCGCGTAATTTAGATCTTCAAGTGTCTGAAATGAAAGAGCGTACAGGTTTATTGCAATTAGACCGTGTGCTTTCTATTGTTGCCTTGAATTTAAGTTTTGAATTAACCCAAGAAAAAAATAAAAATGCCCAGATTGAAAACGTGTTATGTACGCGAATTCAGCAGTTAGATCATTCTTTAGAGAATGCATTAGGTGGGCGTACCATCGTAGATTAAATAAAAAAGAACCGCATGTTGAAAGTGCGGTTCTTTTTTTATGTGTTTTTTAATCGGGCGTGTAATAGAGTTTACCAATTTCAATTTTTTGTCGCCCCGTTTCTTCACGCCATTTATTGCTGTCTCGTAAAGAATAAACACAGCCACAATATTCTTGCTGATAAAAACGTTCACGTTTACTGATTTCGATCATGCGTTGCGATCCACCAGCTTTACGCCAGTTATAATCCCAATAAATCACATCATCATATTTTTCAGCCGCACGGTGACCACAACCATTAATTTGCTCCATGTCTTTCCAGCGAGAAATACCAAGACAGCTAGTAAATACAGGGAAGCCATGTTCATGAGCATATTCAGCCGCTTTTTCAAAACGCATATCAAAACACATAGTGCAACGGATGCCACGTTCAGGTTCCCATTCCATACCTTTTGCGCGATCAAACCATTGTTGGCGATCGTAGTCTGCATCAATAAACGGAATCCCAAATTTTTGGGCAAAACGGATGTTTTCTTCTTTACGAATTAAATATTCTTTCAATGGATGAATATTCGGGTTGTAAAAATAAATCGTAAACTCAATACCAGAGGCCAAAATGGCTTCCATCACTTCACCTGAGCAAGGCGCACAGCAGGAGTGGAGAAGCAACTTATTATGTCCTTCGGGTAATTCGAGTTTTTCACGAATAAAAGGCGCATTGGGATCCTTGCGCACTTTTTGTTTACGCGGTTTTTGAAATTTAGGTTGAGAATCGACCGCACTTTGCGGTTGAATTTGTTCTTCAGTCATATTAATAAGTTCGGTCTACCGATAAATAAGCCAGTGAAATTAAGGCTTTTTTGTATTCGCTTTCAGGTAATAAGGCAATGGCATCAACGGCTTTTTGGGCTTCTTGTTTCGCACGATCCATTGCGTAATCGAGGGATTTATGTTCTTCCATAATCGCAAGCACTTCATCGATCGCATCACGTTTTCCGCCTTGTTCAATGGCTTCGCGAATAAGCGCAGCTTGTTGTGGATTGCCGTGACGCATTGCGTGTAATAAAGGAAGAGTCGGTTTACCTTCGGCGAGGTCATCGCCCACATTTTTACCCAATGCTGCAGCGTTTGCGCTGTAATCTAGCACGTCATCCACTAATTGGAATGCGGTACCGAGATAGCGACCATATTCTTGAAATGCCGTTTCAATTGATTTTTCAGCACCTGCAACAATCGCAACAGATTGCGCTGCCACTTCAAATAAACGTGCTGTTTTACTATAAATCACACGCATATAGCTTTCTTCCGTGGTATCGGGATCGTTCACATTCATTAATTGTTGAACTTCACCTTCAGCCAACACGTTGGTGGCATCTGCCATAATGCGAAGAATATCTAGCGATTGTAACTGTGCCACTAACTGGAATGCACGAGTATAAATGAAGTCACCCACTAATACGCTAGCGGCATTACCAAAGGCAGAATTTGCCGTTGCGCGACCACGACGCATATCAGATTCATCTACCACATCATCATGTAATAAAGAAGCAGTGTGAATAAATTCTACAAAGGTCGCACAAGTGGCCACTTTATCGCTTTCGTAGCCTAATGCACGCGCGGCTAAAACCGCAATAAGTGGTCGAATACGTTTTCCGCCACCTTGTACAATATAAAAACCAAGCTGATTAACCATCGGCACATCGGAGTTAATTTGTGCTAAAATGGCTTGGTTGACTTTCTGCATATCCGCATCTGTTAATGCTTGGATTGCATGCATATCCATTAAATCTTGTTTGTTCATCTTCATTTGGTTCGATGGTTGTGTATATAAAAGAAAAGTGCGGTGAATTTTACCCGATTTTTCAGGGTTTCTGAAATTAAACTCGAGGAAAAGCGCTTTTTTTTATTTTATTGCAAATAAGTGCTTGCGATCGAGTTGTTTTTTCCGTAGAATTTGCGACCTATTTATATGAATTTTGAAGTGCGGACCGAAAATAGTAACGGAGAAGCACAATTTATAGCGGAGTATTTATGTACGCAGTTTTCCAAAGTGGCGGTAAACAACACCGTGTGAGCGAAGGTCAAGTAGTTCGTTTAGAAAAACTTGAACTTGCAACTGGCGCAACAGTTGAGTTCGACTCAGTGTTAATGGTCGTTAATGGTGAAGATGTTAAAATTGGTGCACCAGTAGTAGCTGGCGCGAAAGTAGTGGCTGAAGTTGTGGCACAAGGTCGTGGCGATAAAGTTAAAATCGTTAAGTTCCGTCGTCGTAAACACAGCCGTAAACAACAAGGTCATCGTCAGTGGTTCACAGAAGTGAAAATCACTGGGATTCAAGCATAATTTCAGAGGAGATCAAGTAGATGGCAACTAAAAAAGCTGGTGGTTCAACTCGTAACGGTCGTGATTCTGAAGCTAAACGCCTTGGTGTTAAACGTTTCGGTGGCGAATCTGTATTAGCAGGTAGCATCATTGTACGTCAACGTGGTACTAAATTCCACGCAGGTAACAACGTAGGTATGGGTCGTGACCACACCTTATTTGCTACCGCTGACGGTAAAGTAAAATTTGAAGTTAAAGGCGAGAAAAGCCGTAAATACGTAAGTATTGTAACTGAATAATTTTACATCTGATTTGATAAACGCCCCGCATTTTTTGTGGGGCGTTTTCTTTTTTTACCAGCAATTTACAATCATCAATCACATTTGTTATTCTGGCACTATTGCTTATCTTGATATTTCTTAGTCGAAATTTATCTTAATTCCTAACCGCACTTTAGTAAAATAAAGGAAGATATCATGAAACAACAACCGCTTTTAGGTTTTCTCTTCGCTTTAATTACGGCGATGGCGTGGGGATCTTTACCTATTGCGTTAAAACAGGTTCTATCAGTGATGACACCACAAACGATCGTCTGGTATCGATTTGCGGTAGCTTCTCTTGCACTATTGATTCTGTTAGGTTACAAGAAAAAATTGCCACAATTTTCGAAAGGTGGTCGTTTCATTTGGCTTGTACTCATAGGTGTAGCAGGATTAGCGGGTAATTTCTTTTTATTTAATAGCTCACTTAAGTTTATCGATCCTTCTTCAGCCCAAATTTTTATTCATTTTTCTTCTTTTGGTATGTTAATTTGCGGTATTTTTGTCTTTAAAGAAAAGCTCGGATTACATCAAAAGATTGGTTTAGGTCTTTTATTGGCTGGGTTGGTGCTTTTCTTCAATGACAAGCTTGATGTGTTTAAAGGAGAGAGTGGTTATTTAACAGGTGTCTTACTCAGCCTGACTGCTTCATTAGTTTGGGTTGCTTATGGTATGGCACAAAAGCTTATGCTCCGTCGTTTTAGTTCGCAACAAATTTTATTAATGATGTATTTCGGCTGTCTTTTAGTCTTTATACCTGTAGCTGAATTCTCACAAGTGAGTAACCTCACCCCGTTTGCATTCGGTTGTTTTGTTTATTGCTGCTTAAATACCTTATTTGGTTATGGGGCTTATGCTGAGGCGCTTAATCGTTGGGAGGTTTCTAAAGTAAGTGTAGTGATAACCTTAGTACCACTCTTTACCATTTTCTTTGCCCATCTTGCCCATTATGTGAGCCCTGAGAATTTTGCCGCACCAGAATTAAATATGATTAGCTATATTGGGGCGTTTGTTGTAGTATGCGGAGCAATTTTGTCGGCAATCGGACATAAGTTATTACCGCAATCAAAATAAAGTGCGGTTAAATATTGGAGAGTTTTTATGAAATTTATTGATGAAGCCTTGATTCGTGTGGAAGCAGGGGATGGTGGAAACGGTTGTGTAAGTTTCCGCCGTGAAAAATTTATCCCTAAAGGCGGCCCAGATGGTGGCGATGGTGGCGATGGCGGTGATGTTTATTTGGTTGCAGACGAAAACTTAAATACTTTGATCGATTATCGCTTTACAAAACGTTTTGCCGCAGAGCGTGGTGAGAACGGACATAGCTCAGATTGTACCGGTCGTCGCGGTAAAGATATTACATTACGTGTGCCGGTGGGAACGCGTGCAATTGATCATGACACCAAAGAAGTGCTTGGAGATTTAACAAAGCATGGTGCCAAAATGTTAGTGGCGAAAGGTGGTTATCATGGTTTAGGGAACACACGTTTTAAATCTTCAGTGAACCGTGCACCTCGCCAAAAAACCATGGGTACACCAGGAGAAAAACGCGATTTATTATTAGAACTAATGCTTCTTGCGGATGTCGGGATGCTTGGTTTACCAAATGCAGGTAAATCGACCTTTATTCGTGCCGTTTCAGCCGCAAAACCAAAAGTCGCTGATTATCCATTTACCACTTTAGTGCCAAGTTTAGGTGTCGTAAAAGTGGATGAAAGCCATAGCTTTGTGGTGGCAGATATTCCTGGATTGATTGAAGGTGCATCGGATGGCGCTGGTTTAGGGATTCGTTTCTTAAAACACTTGGAACGTTGTCGTGTGTTAATTCATTTAGTAGATATTAACCCAATTGATGAATCCGATCCTGCTGATAATATTTCGATCATCGAGTCAGAATTATTCCAATATAGCGAAAAATTGGCAGATAAGCCGCGTTGGTTAGTCTTCAATAAAATTGATACGATGACAGAAGAAGAGGCGCATGAACGAGCACAAGAGATTACGGAACGTCTTGGTTGGGAAGAAGGGTATCACCTTATTTCTGCCGCAACCGGTAAAAATGTGCCACCACTTTGTCGTGATATTATGGATTTCATTGAAGCGAATCCACGTGATGCGGAAGTAGAAGAAAATAAACCGGAAGAAGTGAAATTCAAATGGGAAGACTACCATCAGGAACAGCTTGCTGAACATCAATTTGATGATGAAGATGACGACTGGGATGATTGGGACGAAGAAGATGAAGAAGGTGTTGAGTTTATTTACAAACCTTAATCCCTAAATAAAAAAAAGAGCGGAAATTTGACCGCTCTTTTTTATTGCTGTTAACCTTTCTTTTTCCCACCTTGACGCGCTTTAAAGCGAGGGTTGGTTTTCGAAATGACATAGACGACACCGTGGCGGCGAACAATTTTGCAGCCAGGACGGTTTTTAGCACTTTTGAGTGAAGATAATACTTTCATTGAACATTCCTATTTTGATTTAAATGCACCAAACTTACCGTAGCGGTTTGCAAATTCACTTGCACGACCTTCGTTACCAATTTGACGAGTTTTACCAGTATAAAATGGGTGAGAAGCAGATGAAGTATCACACATAAATACAGGGTATTCGTTACCATCTTCCCATTTCATGGTGTTGTTAGTTTTAGCACAAGAACGGATGAGAAAGCCTTGTTTCGCGTTGGAATCATAAAATAAAACGGTACGATAATTTTCAGGGTGAATGCCTTTTTTCATTAGAGCTCCTTATATGACGGAAATAATTGGGCGAAGATACTAATTTAAAAGAGAATGATTATCAATGTATTTTTATTCATAGCGATGAGAATTTTTTTCATATTGAAAAAAGAAAAATGCCTTTCGGTTGAAAGGCATTTTGTCTGCTTGGAGGGAGAGTTATCCACGATTCGCATTTTTCATAATACGCTCTTTTGCTACTTTCCATTCACGCTCTTTAATATCATCACGTTTATCATGTTGTTTTTTACCTTTCGCAAGACCGATTTTGATCTTTGCCCAAGGACCTTTCCAATAAAGAGAAAGGGCAACAATGGTAAAACCATCACGGCTTGATTTACCGAAAAGATTATCCAGTTCACGTTTATTCAATAAAAGCTTACGTGTTCGAGTCGGATCGCAAACCACGTGAGTAGAGGCCAAGCTTAATGGTTGAATAGTCGCACCAAATAAATAAGCTTCGCCGTTTTTAAAAATGATATAGCTGTCGCTGATATTGGCTTTACCCGCGCGCATTGATTTTACTTCCCAACCTTGTAATTCAAGGCCGGCTTCAATTTCATCTTCAATAAAATATTCATGTCTAGCTCGTTTGTTTAACGCAATGGTATTCGAGCCGACTTTGACTTTTTTCTTGGTCATTGTTATCCGTTGTTCATTAATCGTAAATTGGCGTTGATTTTACCGAATCTCGCCGTGGATAGCAAAAAACAAAAGGCTGATTTGACTCAGCCTTTTATTACTTAATGATAGATTACTCTTCTAATTCACCACAGAAACGATAGCCTTCACCATGCACGGTAGCAATGATTTCTGGTGTATTAGGATGATCTTCAAAATGCTTACGAATACGACGAATTGTTACATCTACAGTACGATCTTGTGGTTTTAATTCACGCCCTGTCATTTTTTGCAATAATTCTTCACGTGTTTGCAATTTGCCTGGGTTTTCACAGAAATGCAACATGGCACGAAATTCACTACGAGGCAATTTAAATTCAACGCCTTCTGGTGTAATTAAATTATGGCTATTTAAATCCAGCGTCCAACCATTAAAACGATAGTTCTCACGTTGTAAATGGGCTTCTTTACCATTTAATGTCATCGTGCGATGTAATAAATTTCGTGCACGAATAGTAAGTTCTCTAGGGTTAAATGGCTTTGTAAGATAATCATCGGCTCCGATTTCTAAACCTAAAATTTTATCGACCTCATTATCTCGCCCAGTGAGGAAAATCAAAGGGATAGGTGTTTTTTCACGTAATTCACGACCTAGTAATAAACCATTCTTACCAGGTAAGTTGATATCTAATACAATGAGATTAACCGTTTCTGAATTTAGCTGACGATACATTTCTGCACCATCTTGTGCTTGTAATACGTCATAGCCTTCAGCTTCGAAAATTCCTTTTAATGTATTACGGGTTACCGCTTCATCTTCCACGATGAGGATTTTTGGGGTAGCCATTCATTGCTCCTTGTTATACTTTATTATGAGCATATTCTATAATTGTAACATTGCTGTAACAACAGAAAAGTATGGTCATTTTTTTAAATTACATTTAATTTTATGATCTAAGTCATAAATTCTTAACATTCTGTTCATCTATGCTAGAATTTTAACAGGAACAACAAATGGAACTTTATGATGAAACGAATTCTTCTTTTTTTATTTTTTATTTTTACCGCACTTTCCACTCAAGCTGGTCTTTTTGATAAAAAATCAGCTTTCTTACCTGTGGATGACGCTTTTCAATTTTCAGCTGCGAAAAGCGATAATCAAGAAAATGTGATCGTCAATTGGTCAATTGCAGAAGGGTATTATCTCTATCAAGAGAAAATTTCCGTGAAACTTAACCAAGCGGAAACCCCATCCTTTGATGTGCCGACATTTTCTATTTCACCTGAAGATTATAACGATCCTTATTTTGGCTTAATGAAGATTTTCAAAAAGCCGGTACAAGCTATTTTTAAAGCAAGCCAGCCGCCATTAAAAGCAGAAGATGTGATTGAAATTGCTTACCAAGGTTGTACTGAGGGCTTTTGTTATCCCCCTGAAGTGAAAGAAATTAAAGTGGCGGATTTGCCTATTGTCCAGGTTACCGATACTAAAAAAACATCGGAAAAATCGACCGCACTTTCAGCACAACCTAAAGCAGAGCAAGACCGTTTAGCGGAAAGTTTATTTAATAGCAAATATGCCGTATTTGGTTTCTTTTTATTGGGCTTAGGTTTGGCTTTTACCCCCTGTGTGTTGCCAATGCTACCATTGCTTTCAGCGATAGTAATTGGTCAAAATCAACGTCCTAATATGTGGCGTGCCTTTGCATTAAGTTTTGTGTATGTACAGGGGATGGCGCTGACTTACACCTTGTTAGGCTTAATTGTGGCGGCAATTGGTTTGCCATTCCAAGTAGCGTTGCAACATCCTTACGTGATGATTGGCTTATCAATCATCTTTGTCTTGTTAGCGTTGTCGATGTTCGGTGTATTTACCTTACAGCTCCCAAGTTCCTTACAAACAAAACTGTCTTTACTTAGCCAACAGCAAAAAGCTGGAGCCTTTGGTGGCGTGTTCTTAATGGGGATGATTGCGGGGCTTGTGGCTTCACCTTGCACATCCGCACCGCTTTCTGGCGCATTGCTTTATGTGGCGCAGAGTGGGGATTTATTCACTGGCGCGATCACGCTTTATTTGCTTGCGTTGGGCATGGGCGTACCGCTGATTTTAATCACTTTATTCGGGAATAAAATCCTGCCTAAATCAGGCATGTGGATGGAAACCGTTAAAAAGCTCTTTGGCTTTGTGATGCTCGCGTTACCAGTATTCTTAATTTCTCGTATTTTGCCGGATGAATGGACACCAAGATTATGGGCGATGCTGGGTACCGCATTTTTCATTTGGTTTGCGTTCCAAATGCCGAAAAATGGCACCGGTTGGGTATTCCGAATTCTCTTTTTAGTGGCAGCCATGATTAGTGTTAAACCGCTTCAAACTTGGGTTTGGGGTGAAAGCCCAGCACCAAGTGCGGTCGAAAATAAGGCGGTTTCTCATGTTGAATTTAAACAAGTGAAAAGCGAAGCTGAATTGCAACAAGCACTTGCTGAAAATAATAAACCGCTTGTGATGCTCGATCTTTATGCAGATTGGTGTGTCGCTTGTAAAGAGTTTGAAAAAGAGACATTCAGCGATCCTAGTGTACAAAAAGCCTTTGGCGACATGCTGCTTCTTCAGGTTGATATGACAAAAAACTCCGAAGAAAACCGTGCTTTAATGACAAAATATAAAGTGTTAGGTTTACCGACTATTTTGTTCTTTAACCGAGATGGAAAAGAAATTGAGGGGAGTCGTGTTAACGGATTCATGCCGCCCGTTGAGTTTTTACAATGGATTGAGAAAATCAGTAAAGCGTAAAATTATTTCCTAATAGTAAAAAGTCCTTTTCGATTTGAGGTATTGTTTGGCTTCGAGTTAATCATTAATATACACCCCGTTCTCAAATCACTTTTTATTTTTATTAGGAAAACTTTATGAAAAACTTAGAAAAATACTCTCCGTATGTTTTAGCTTTATTACGTATCGTCTCCGCGTATATGTTTATTTTACACGGCACAGCGAAATTCTGGGAATTCCCAATTTCGATGACGGGCGGTAACGGCGCAGTGGGCGATCCAATGATGATCGTCGGTGGAGTAATCGAGATTGTTGGTTCAATCCTATTAATTTTAGGTTTATTTGTTCGCCCAGCGGCATTTATCCTTTCTGGTCAAATGGCTTATGCGTATTTCTTTATGCACGCTGCAGGTAAAGGGAATTTATTTTTCCCAATCGCGAACGGTGGTGAACTTGCTTTACTTTACTCTCTCGTGTTCTTCTATTTTGTGTTTGCGGGTGCTGGCGCATTTTCTCTAGACAATCGCAAACGTTAATCAATTATCTCATTCATTTGTTGCCCGCATTTCGCGGGCCTTTTTGTTTTTAAAATAGATTAAATAAATCACCGCACTTTTAAGTGAGCTTACCAGAAAAATTTTTTCTATATAAACGCAAACGTTTGCGCTATAATTCCCCCCGCTTATTTTTAACCATTTAATGAAAGGAAAATGTAATGACAGATCGTCCAATTCGTCAGGCTTTACTGAGTGTTTCTGATAAAACTGGTATCGTAGAATTTGCTCAAGGCTTAGTACAGCGTGGTGTAAAACTACTTTCCACAGGCGGTACCGCAAAATTATTGGAACAACATGGTTTACCGGTAACAGAAGTGTCTGATTATACGGGATTCCCTGAAATGATGGACGGTCGTGTGAAAACCTTACATCCAAAAGTACATGGCGGGATTCTTGGCCGTCGTGGTACAGATGACGCTATCATGCAGCAACATGGCATCGAAGGCATTGATATGGTCGTCGTGAATTTATATCCATTTGCCGCTACCGTGGCTAAACCAAATTGTACGTTAGAAGACGCAGTAGAAAATATCGATATTGGTGGACCAACCATGGTGCGTTCTGCAGCGAAAAATCATAAAGATGTGGCGATCGTGGTGAATAATCATGATTTTAACAACATTCTTGCTGAAATGGATAAACACCACAACAGCCTAACACTTGAAACTCGTTTTGACCTGGCGATTAAAGCATTTGAACATACCGCTCAATATGATTCTATGATTGCCAACTATTTTGGACAAATGGTGAAACCGTATCATGTAGCAGAGGAAGAAGACGCAAATGCGAAGTGCGGTCAATTCCCACGTACTTTAAATCTTAACTTCGTGCGCAAACAAACCATGCGTTACGGCGAAAACTCCCATCAAAATGCAGCCTTCTATGTTGATTTAAATGTGAAAGAAGCAAGCGTAGCCACCGCTCATCAATTACAAGGTAAAGCCTTGTCTTACAATAATATTGCTGACACCGATGCAGCACTTGAATGCGTGAAAGAATTTGATGAGCCGGCTTGTGTGATCGTTAAACACGCAAATCCATGCGGTGTGGCTTTAGGTAAAGATATTTTAGAAGCCTACAACCGCGCTTACCAAACCGATCCAACTTCTGCATTTGGCGGAATTATTGCTTTCAACCGTGAATTAGACGAAAAAACTGCGAATGAAATTGTGGAGCGCCAATTCGTTGAAGTGATTATTGCGCCGAAAGTTTCTGCTGAAGCGCAAGAAGTGGTGAAACGTAAGAAAAATGTTCGTTTACTTGAATGTGGTGAATGGACATCACGTTCTGAACGTCTAGATTTCAAACGTGTAAACGGCGGTTTATTAGTACAAGATGCGGATTTAGGCATGGTTGGCGTGGATGATTTAAAAGTGGTAAGTAAACGTCAGCCAACTGAACAAGAATTAAAAGACTTATTATTCTGCTGGAAAGTGGCGAAATTTGTGAAATCGAATGCCATTGTTTACGCCAAAGACAATCAAACTATCGGCATTGGTGCAGGCCAAATGAGCCGCGTATATTCTGCGAAGATTGCAGGGATTAAGGCACAGGATGAAGGTTTAACCGTAGCCGGTTGTGTGATGGCATCTGATGCGTTTTTCCCATTCCGTGACGGTATTGATGCGGCGGCGAAAGTAGGGATTCAATGTGTTATCCATCCAGGTGGTTCAATGCGCGATCAAGAAGTTATTGATGCCGCGGATGAACATAATATGGTGATGGTATTAACTGGAATGAGACATTTCCGTCATTAATCTAAACGCCCTTTTCCCCTTTCAGATTAAAGAGAGGGGATATTTAGCAATAAATTACTTGGAACAGAACAAATGAATATTCTCATCATCGGAAATGGCGGTCGTGAACACGCCTTGGCTTGGAAAGCTGCACAATCTCCATTAGCGGACAAAGTTTTCGTCGCACCAGGCAACGCGGGTACAGCATTAGAACAAAAAGTAGAAAACGTGGATATTTCTGCGACAGATATCCCTGCCTTAGTGAAATTTGCTCAAGATAAACAAATTGGATTAACCATTGTTGGTCCTGAAGCTCCATTAGTGATAGGGGTAGTTGATGCATTTCGTGCAGCTGGATTAAAAATTTTTGGCCCAACTCAAGCGGCTGCACAATTGGAAGGTTCAAAAGCATTTACCAAAGATTTCCTCGCGCGTCATAAAATCCCAACGGCAGAATATCAAAACTTCACCGAAGTAGAACCTGCATTGGCGTACTTGCGTGAGAAAGGTGCGCCAATTGTCGTAAAAGCAGATGGTCTGGCGGCGGGCAAAGGCGTAATCGTTGCAATGACATTGCAAGAAGCGGAAGACGCTGTGCGTGATATGCTTTCTGGCAATGCCTTTGGCGAAGCGGGTAGCCGAGTGGTGATTGAAGAGTTTTTAGATGGCGAAGAAGCCAGCTTTATCGTCATGGTGGACGGTAAAAACGTCGAGCCTATGGCAACCAGTCAAGATCATAAACGCGTGGGCGAAAATGATACAGGTTTAAATACTGGTGGCATGGGAGCGTATTCGCCTGCACCAGTGGTGACACCTGAAATTCATGATCGCATTATGCGTGAAGTGATTTATCCAACGGTTAATGGCATGGCGGCAGAAGGCAATGTTTACACTGGTTTCTTGTATGCGGGATTAATGATCATGCCAAATGGTCAGCCGAAAGTAATTGAATTTAACTGCCGTTTTGGCGATCCAGAAACACAGCCAATTATGCTACGCCTTGAATCAGATCTCGTTGAGCTTTGCCTTAAAGCTTGCGAGGGAAAATTGGATGAAGTGAAATCCCAATGGAATCCAAAAGCGTCCTTGGGTATTGTGTTAGCCGCGGAAGGCTATCCAGGCGATTATCGCAAAGGTGATGTGATTAGCGGTTTACCACAAAGTGTGGTCGAAAATGAGAAAGTTTTCTTGGCTGGTGTCGCAGAAAAAGAAGGCAAATTAGTTACGAATGGCGGTCGCGTGCTTTGTGCTACTGCATTAGGCGAAAGCGTATTTGAAGCGCAACAAAAAGCCTTAAAACTCGCTGAGCAAATTCAATGGGCAGGGCGTTTTTATCGTCGAGATATTGGCTATCGTGCCGTTGCTCGTGAGCAGCAAAAATAACTACATTTAATGTTAAGGGATCGAATGGATTATAAAAATAAAGAATTATGTCGTCTTCGCACAATCAGTTTTTTTCTGACTTTACATAAAGATAAAACGCAATGGGAAGACGCCCTTTATTCGATAAAACGTGATGTGGATTTGTTATTGCCAGCTGTGCAGAAAGCAGGTTATACCTTGCAATCGATTCGGGTCATTACCAATCCTTTTGGTGAATATTTGGATTTAACCAATTTGCAAACAGCAAAAGCAGATTTGCAGTATTTAACAGAGTTACTGAATAAGTTTAATGAAAGTGGCATTCGTCTTCGATTTGCGATAGGTGCGGCGAGAAGTAAAGAGGAAATTGCGTTATTGCCAGAGTTAATCGCAGCTTATGGCGACTTGTGTAATGCTTGTGTTAATGTGCCATTAGATGAAAATGGCGTGTTAGATAATGAACTTATCGAACAATCTGTTTATGCTGTACAACGAATTGCAAATATCACACCACGTGGCGAAGGTAATTTTAACTTTACGGTGAATTTTAATTGCAAGCCATTTATTCCTTATTTCCCTGCCGGTTATCATCTAAGTCATTTACCAAATAGTTTTGTCATTGGGTTAGAAACACCTGATTTATTAGTCGAAGTATTAAAATCTGTACCAAAATCGTCTCATAATCAATTTTATGCGGATTGTTATCGCGCAATGTCGCAAGCGCTGCAATATCATGTAGATCAAGTGTTAGAGATGCTAAGTGCGGTCAAATTATCGGGCGAATTTGAATTTGCAGGGATTGATAGTTCGGCGGCACCATCGAAAAATTGTTCATCCATGACAAAAATCTATGAATTAATGGGATTACCTTATTTTGGTGCGGCTGGTTCAGTAGAGGTTTCTGCCTTACTGACAAAAGTGTTTAAATCAATCCAACATGTGCCATTGATTGGGTTTTCCGGATTAAAGTTGGCGGTGACGGAAGATTTAGGTTTAGCCGAAGGAACACAAAAACACTATTTTGATATTCGTGCTTTACTGACGTATAGCTCTGTATGTGGTATCGGTTTAGATACGGTTCCTGTGGCGGGAAATGCTAAGGCTGAAAGCATCGCGGCGATTATGCGTGATACGGGGACGATGGCATTTCGCTTAAATAAACCGCTAACCGTGCGTTTATTCCCTATTCCGAATAAGGTTGCAGGTGAAATATCAGAATTTGAGAGTGATGATTTATGTAACTGCCGCCTTTTGCGTATTCCGGATTAAATAAAAATTTCCCTACTTTGTTGTGATGAATGTTATCCCTACTGACAATAAAAGGAGTATCTTATGAGAAAGTTAATATTGGGTAGTTTTGTAGCAGTATTATTAACAGGTTGTGCTGGGGCTTCAAATGTTTCACAAAGCTCAACGTTAGATGGCGAATGGATTTGTCATACTATCCCGACGAAAGATAAACAAACTTATGATCGTTTAGATCATTTTGTCTTGAAATCTGATGGAACAGGTATGTTGCGAGGTATTTCGAGTATCGAATTAGATAAAGAAAGCACAATTCGTTATTTAACCAAAGGCAAGGTGAAATGGGTTGCTCAAAATAATGTCTTGAGTTTTGATTTTATCAATCGTTCTATGGTACCGGCTCATAGTAAAAATGTGGCTAAAGTCATCAAGCAAAATAAAGCCCTACAAAAACAAGAAAAAGAAGAGCTGGCTGCATTTTATAGTAAATCTGCCAATCATACAGATATGCCAATTGAGTTGAAAAAAAATGGCAATCAACTTATTCTCGGTAAGGATTATGCGACCTGCCGACGAGTAACAGAGAATGACAAGGACATTCAGTTATTGAATAAGTGGTTTGTAAAGAAATAGGGTCGATTAAGAAAAACAAATACGATTTCAACCGCACTTTATTTTTAGGTGCGGGGATCTGATTAATAAAAGGAGAGTTATGATGAGAAAATTAGTATTAAGTAGTCTTATCGCTGTATTGTTATCAGGATGTGCAACGGCGCATCAACAAACTGAACAGGAAAAAGCCTTAGTGGGCGATTGGATTTGCCATGTAAAACCTGCAGCCAAATCTCCTTTACCTGTAGAGCATTTTGATTATGTCACCTATCACGCAGATCAAACTGTGCTTCTACGTGGTATTTCACAGATTGATACAAAAGAAGGCTGGATGCGTTATTTATTGCAAGCTAAAGCTAAATGGCAGGCAAGTGATGGTAAGTTAAGTTATGACTTTACGGATCGTCTATTTAAAACCGCCCATTCACCACAAGTCGCGAAAATTATTGAACAATCTCCAGAATTTAAAGAATTAGATAAGGAATTTGTTTCACCTTGTAATAACTGCGGTAATCATTTGGATATGAAGATTAAAATGAAAAGCCCAACAAGGATGACTAATTTTAATACCTATACGAAAGAAACCAGCCAATGCCGTAAACTGGGTGCTGGCGAGAAAACAAAAGAAGTTAAACTAATTGAGAAATTAGTGAAAGAAAAAGGCTCGATTTAGATAAATGAATGTTTTTCATTGTAATAATGAAAAATATGATCGAAATTTTTGATTAAGTTTTTACTTGGAAACAGGTAAACTATACACAAATAATTCAAACAACGAGGAAAACACAATGTTTAAAAAAAGTATGAACATCGCTGATTACGATCCGGTTCTATGGCAAGCCGTTCAGGGCGAAAATCGTCGTCAAGAAGAGCATATCGAGCTTATCGCATCTGAAAACTATGCGAGCCCACGCGTAATGGAAGCGCAAGGTTCACAGTTTACTAACAAGTATGCTGAAGGCTATCCAGGTAAACGTTACTACGGCGGTTGTGAGTACGCAGACATTGTAGAACAGTTAGCAATTGATCGTGCTAAAGAGTTGTTTGGTGCGGATTATGTGAACGTACAACCACACTCAGGTTCACAAGCGAATGCGGCGGTATATGGTGCATTAATCAATGCGGGCGATACCATTTTAGGGATGGATTTAGCACACGGTGGCCATTTAACCCATGGGGCGAAAGTAAGCTTCTCCGGTAAAATCTATAATTCTGTACTTTATGGTATCACTGCTGATGGTTTAATCGACTATGAAGATGTACGTCAAAAAGCATTAGAACATAAACCAAAAATGATCGTGGCAGGTTTCTCTGCTTATTCTCAAGTGGTAGATTGGAAAAAAATGCGTGAAATCGCGGATGAAGTAGGCGCGTATTTATTTGTGGATATGGCACACGTTGCAGGTTTAATCGCAGCAGGTTTATATCCAAACCCATTACCATATGCACATGTTGTCACAACAACTACCCATAAAACCTTAGGTGGTCCACGTGGCGGTTTAATCCTTTCTTCTTGCGGTGATGAAGAGCTTTATAAACGCTTACAATCTTCTGTTTTCCCTGCAAACCAAGGTGGTCCATTAGTTCACATTATTGCCGCGAAAGCAGTATGTTTCAAAGAGGCGTTAGAACCAGCTTATAAAGAATACCAAGCAAACGTAATTAAAAATGCGAAAGCAATGGTGGAAGTGTTTAAACAACGCGGTTATGACGTGGTTTCAAATGGTACAGAAAACCATTTATTCTTAGTGAGCTTCATCAAACAAGCCTTAACCGGTAAAGCGGCTGATGCTGCGTTAGGTAAAGCGAATATCACGGTGAATAAAAACTCAGTACCAAATGACCCACAAAAACCATTTGTGACCTCTGGTATTCGTGTTGGTACACCAGCGGTGACTCGTCGTGGCTTTAACGAACAAGACTGTCGTGAGTTAGCCGGCTGGATGTGTGATGTATTAGATGCATTAGGCAAAGAAAACGAAGAACAAGTGATTGCAGCAACCAAAGAAAAAGTATTGGCAATCTGCAAACGTCTTCCAGTTTACGCATAATGCTGATTCAGCTTTTATTTGTGATGTTAGCGGCGGTAAATATCGCCGCTTATTTTTTAATGTGGAAAGATAAAGTCCGCGCGGTTCGTCACGGCTGGCGAATTTCTGAAAATACCTTTTTTCTATTAAGTCTTCTTGGTGGGTTTATTGGCGTTTATTGCGGGATGAAACGCTTTCGCCATAAAACTAAACACTTCAGTTTTAAATTTGTTGTAATTCTCAGTGCCTTTATTTGGTTGATTTTAATGCCTTATTGGTATTTCTTTCTTGAATAATATTGAGTACAGAATGACTTTCAGTAATAAAAAAGCCTAGAGAATATCTCTAGGCTTTTTAGCATGTAATTAGATTATTTAAAAATGAGGCGTCTTTTTCTGCTTTTCTTCACTTGTGAAATAGTGATTAATCCCAACACAAGGACATAAACAGCAAAAATAAACACGAGCCATTGCACCATAGTGATACCGAAGAGTGACCATTGACTTTCGTTACAGCTACCTGTCGGATTGAAGACTGCAGGTAGCCATTTATGGAATGGTAAAGTTTCCGGAAAGTTTGGTATAAATTCACATTGTTTCCACGGTGCAGGGTTCATTTGTAAATCAAGGTGACGGATAGAAATCATTAATCCTTTAATTGCACTAAATAAACCCACAATAAGAGCAAGAATGCGGATAATAAGCGAACTTGGGGCTAGGGCGCCGATAAGACCAGCGACGAATAAACCCACAACAGCTAAACGTTCATAAACACAAAGTACGCAAGGTTGCAAACCCATGCCGTATTGAAAATAAAGTGCGGTCGATTCTAAGGCAAATGCGGTAAATGCCAAAAAGATCCACGCTGAACGTTTAAGGGATAATTGCTTAAAAAAGTCGAGCATTCTTTCTCCTTATGCTTCACTAAATAGGAAGAATTAAGCCAAGGTTCGCAAGCAAAATTGTCATATCTGGTAAGATAAATTCGATGGCAAGGAAACCCACCACGGTTAATACGATGGTGTAAGGCAATGCCATATAGACCATTCTACCATAGGAAAGTTTAATTAACGGTGCAAGAGAGGATGTCAGTAAGAACAAGAATGCGGCTTGACCGTTTGGCGTTGCTACAGAAGGTAAGTTTGTACCTGTATTGATTGCGACCGCAAGTAATTCAAATTGGTGTGGTGCAATTGCTCCAGCTGTAAGCGCATTTTTCGCTTCATTGATGTAAACCGTTGCAACGAATACGTTATCAGAAATTGCAGAAAGTAAACCGTTGAAACCATAGAATAGGGCTAACTGGGTTTTCTCTTCTGCATTTAATACGAAGTGGATAATTGGACCAAAGAGTTTTTGATCGATAATCACCGCAACGATAGAGAAAAAGACCACTAATAACGCAGTGAAAGGTAAGCTTTCTTGGAATGATTTACCAATCGCGTGTTCATCTGTAACGCCGGTAAAGGTAGTCGCAAGAATAATCACACTTAAACCGATTAGACCAACAGCGGCTAAGTGGAAGGCTAGACCTAAGATTAACCAAATCGCGATAAGACCTTGAACAGAAAGACGTACTTTATCTTGTTTAGACATTTTTTGTGTATTTTCACGATCTAAATCAGCCAAGATTTTCCATACTTCTTCTGGTAATTTTTCGCCATAGCCGAACACTTTAAATTTTTCCACTAAAACACAAGTGAGTAATCCACAGATAAAGACCGGAATGGTCACTGGCGCCATACGGAAGAAGAATTCAATGAAGTTCCATTTTGCTTGTTCTGCAATAATCAGGTTTTGTGGTTCACCCACCATGGTCATCACACCACCTAGTGCTGTCCCCACACCTGCATGCATCATTAAGCTACGTAAGAAAGAACGGAATTTTTCGAGAGTTTCATGATTTTTAATTTTGTTATCATCAGAAATATCAACTGCATCTTGTAGTGTTTTACCGGATGCGACTTTGTGATAAACCCCATAGAAACCCATAGCTACGCTGATAATTACTGCAACAACAGTAAGTGCATCTAAGAAAGCTGAAAGAAATGCAGCACTAAAACAGAACGCGACAGAAAGGACGATTTTAGAACGGATACGGACTAATAATTTGGTGAACACATAAAGCAAAAGTTGCTTCATAAAGTAAATACCGGCCACCATAAAGATTAAAAGTAAAACGACTTCAAAGTTTGCCATGATCTCGGCTTTAACGTGCTCTGCATTCGTCATACCAATAGCAATAGCTTCAACGGCTAATAAACCACCCGGTTGAAGAGGATAGCATTTTAATGCCATTGCTAGGGTGAAAATAAACTCAGCCACGAGTACCCAACCCGCCACAAATGGGCTTACCCAAAAGAATAAAATTGGGTTAATTACCAAGAAGGCAATAATAGTTAATTTATACCAATCAGGGCTCGAGCCCAGAAAGTTTTTCATAAAAGCTTGTGTGTAAGTCATATTGAACTCCGTTTTTTATAGTCCTATCATTGTAATATATACTGCTTTAAAGGATAATAGACCAGTTAAAGATTTATTCAATAAATCACATTTTTTTGATCTTTTTAGACTTTTTTATATTTATTTCATACTCATGCAAACAGATAATACCCTTTTACGGGCTCAAAGCCCAGCTGCGCTTGCCGAAGAATATATTGTTAGAAGTATTTGGGATGATGTATTTCCCGCCGGCACCAATCTTCCTTCTGAGCGTGATTTAGCTGATAAAATCGGCGTAACACGCACCACATTACGTGAAGTATTACAGCGTTTGGCTCGTGATGGCTGGCTTACCATTCAACACGGCAAGCCGACAAAAGTCAATGATATTTGGGATACAGCTGGTCCAAGCATCATTGAAACCTTAATTACCTTAGATCGCCAAAGTGCGCCGTTAATTATTGAAAATATGTTGTCATTGCGTAGTCGCATGTCAGAATCTTATATTTATGAGGCAGTAAAAAATTCACCTAAAGCTTCTGCAGCCTTGTTCAAAGGGATGGATGCTTTAGAGAATACCGCTGAAAGCTACATGGAATTTGACTATGCCTTATTTCGTCAGTTTACCGTAATGGCTAATAAACCTTTCTATCGTTTAATTTTCAATAGCTTACGTGGGGTTTATCATAAAATTGGTTTGTTATTCTTTAGTGACGAAAAACATCGCCAAGTGACACATGATTTTTATGTGGAATTGCGTGATATTTGTGAAAAAGGTCAATCTGATTTAGTGGTGGAATGTATTCGTAAACACAAGCAAGTTACCTCCGCCTACTGGCGAGCCATTTTAGAAAGTTTGCCAAAAGATTTAGCAACAGAATAATATTAAAAGTGCGGTTGAAAATGACCGCACTTTTTCCTTATATCAAGAACTCAATACTATGCGTATTCCAAGAATTTATCATCCAGAATCCCTTAAAAATCAATCTACTTGCCAACTTTCAGAGGATGCGGCTAATCACGTAGGACGTGTACTGCGTATGACTGAAGGTGAGCAAATTGAATTATTTGATGGAAGTAATCATATTTATCCAGCGAAAATTATTGAAGCGAGCAAAAAAGCCGTTAAAGTAGACATTCTTGGTTGTGAATTAAGTGATAAAGAGTCGAATTTATCGATTCATTTGGGGCAGGTTATTTCACGCGGCGATCGAATGGAATTTACCATTCAAAAATCCGTAGAGTTGGGCGTGAACGTGATTACACCATTATGGTCAGAACGCTGTGGGGTGAAGTTGGGTGGCGAACGCATGGATAAGAAAATCCAACAATGGCAAAAAATTGCCATTGCGGCTTGTGAACAATGTGGCCGTAATATTGTGCCAGAAATTCGTCCGTTAATGAAATTACAAGATTGGTGTGCAGAAAATGATGGCGCGTTGAAATTGAATTTACATCCAAGAGCCCAATATTCTATTAAAACCTTGCCTTCCATTCCAAAAGAAGGGGTTCGTTTGCTTATTGGTTCAGAAGGTGGTTTATCACCTCAAGAAATCGCTCAAACTGAACAACAAGGATTTACTGAAATTTTATTAGGAAAGCGTGTGTTACGTACAGAAACAGCCTCTTTAGCGGCGATTAGTGCGTTGCAAATTTGTTTTGGAGATTTGGGATAATGATGGATTTACAAGGGCAATTTTTAATTGCGATGCCACAGTTGGAGGATTATTTCCAAAATACCGTAGTGTATATGTGTGAGCATAATGAGCAAGGTTCGATGGGTTTAGTGATTAATCAACCCACCGATTTAAGCATTGCTGAGCTGTATTCAAAAATGAATTTTATGATGAAAAATGACCGCACTTTTAGCAACGAACTTGTGCTTGCGGGTGGTCCGGTGCATTCTGAGCGTGGTTTTATTCTGCATAAGAAAACCGCGAAAGAATTTGAGCATAGTTATAAAATTACCGATGAGATGTTTCTGACCACTTCGGCAGATATTGTGGAAACCTTTGGTTCAGAGGATGCGCCCGAAAAATATCTTGTTGCGCTCGGTTGTGCAAGTTGGACAGATGGACAGCTAGAACAAGAGATTGCGGATAATGCGTGGTTAGTGGCGCCAGCTTCAGACACCATTTTATTTGAAACGATTTATGAAGATCGTTATTCTGCCGCGAATCAATTATTAGGAATTAATCCTCATAATTTTGTCTTTTCACAAGTGGGGCACAGTTAATGGGCATCACTGCAATCGCGTTTGATTTCGGTACAAAAAGCATCGGTTGTGCAGTCGGGCAAAGTATCACGGGTACGGCGCAAGCCTTGCCTGCATTTAAAGCGCAAGATGGGATTCCAAATTGGGATGCTATTGAAAAATGCTTAAAAGACTGGAAGCCTGATGTTATTGTGGTAGGATTGCCTTTAAATATGGATGGTACCGAGCAAGATTTAACACTTCGTGCGAAAAAATTTGCCAACCGCTTAAATGGTCGTTTCGGTATCAAAGTAGAACTGCAAGATGAGCGCTTAACGACGGTTTCTGCTCGAGATGAAATTTTTCAGCGTGGTGGTTATCGTGCTCTTAATAAAGGTAAAGTAGATGGGATTTCTGCTTGCTTGATTTTAGAAAGTTGGTTTGAAAACTATTCAGAATAAGCCAAAAATAAACCGCACTTTAAGGTGCGGTTTGTTGTATTTATGAGTTTATTTTTTTATCCAAATCAGACTCGCCATTCGGCCTGTTTTGCCATCTCGACGATAGGAAAAGAAGCTCTCTTTTTCAGTAAAGGTACAATGCTCCCCACCGTAAATTTGGGTAATACCTAATTTATTGAGGCGTTGTGTGGCGATTTGATAAAGATTGCCGAGGTATTTTCCGGATTCATTCGGATCGGGTCGAAAAGCCATTTCTGCAATCGGGTCAAAAGCCATAAATTGCTTAATTACTTCTTTACCAACTTGGAATGCATTAGGGCCGATAGCAGGCCCAAACCACGCAATAATCTCTTCGGGGGCAGATTGGAAACATTTCACGGTTTCTTCTAATACACCATCACAGAGTCCACGCCAGCCCGCATGGGCTGCTGCCACTTCAGTCCCTTGCTTATTGGTGAATAAAACTGGCAAGCAATCAGCCGTCATCACCAAACATACATGGTTCGGTTGATTAGTGTAAACCGCATCAGCCTCTAAATCATTGCCCTCATAAGGTACCGTAATTACACGAGTGCTGTGCGTTTGAGTTAAAAACAACGGGAAATGTGGCAGATTAAATTTTTCGACCAGTAAAGTGCGGTTAGTTTTGACCGCACTTTTATCATCTTCGACATGATCACCCAAATTGAAACTATCGAAAGGCGGCAGGCTTACGCCACCTTCTCTTGTGGTTGTAACAGCTTGGATATGTGGTGGAACATTCCAGTTTGGAACAATGGTTTTCATCTTAATAATCCAACTCGTCTTTGTGTTCGAGGTAATCCGCTTTTAAGGCATGCAGTAGTTCGACAAAGTCATCCGGCAATGGCGCATACCATTCCATCATTTCTCCCGTAATTGGGTGAGCTAAACGCAACATAACCGCATGTAAGGCTTGGCGTTTAAAATTGCGTAGCACTTCAGTAAAGGCTTCGCTTGCATTTTTAGGTGGGCGAGGGCGGCCTCCGTAAGTTTGATCACCCAATAGTGGATGCGCAATATGTGCCATGTGTACACGAATTTGGTGAGTACGACCCGTTTCTAAACGTAAGCGTAAACGGGTGTAATTACGGAAGTTTTCCATAATGCGATAGTGCGTAACCGCCGGTTTACCCATTGGGTGAACCGCCATCAATGTGCGTTTGGTGGCGTGACGAGCCATTGGCTGATCTACTGTGCCACCTTTGGTCATAATACCACTTGCGACGGCTTCGTATTCACGAGTGATCTTACGTTTTTGTAAGTCACGTACGAGTTTGGTTTGTGCAGGAATGGTTTTAGCGACAACCATGAGACCCGTTGTGTCTTTATCTAAACGATGCACAATCCCTGCACGTGGTACTTCGGCAATAGGTGGATAGTGATAGAGTAGCGCATTAAGCACGGTACCATCTGGATTACCCGCACCAGGGTGAACCACGAGATCTTTAGGTTTATTAATCACGATAATATCGTCATCTTCATAAACGATATTGAGTGGAATATTTTGTGGCTCAAAACGGTTTTCATCTTCCACTTCTACCGAAATTTCAATTTGCTCGCCGCCATAAACTTTTGCACGTGGAATATCGGCAATTTCACCGTTCATTTTTACCTGTTTTGCTTCAATCCAGGTTTTTAAACGCGAACGGGAATATTCTGGGAACAACTCAGCGAGGGTTTGGTCTAAACGCTGTCCCATTTGTTCGGGCTGAATTTCAGCCGTTAAGGTAATTTGTGGCATAAAAAATCCATCTAAAAATTTAAAAAGTTGGCTTATTGTGTAATGTTCTATACAATATTCGTTAATTGTAACTTATTTATTGATTTTCGTAAAAATTAAGGAAAAAAGAATGCGTAAAATAAAATCTCTTGCACTTATTGCATTGACCTCATTCGCTATTGCAGCTTGTAGCAGTGGTAATAAAGAAGTGGAGCAAGCTTCTGTTGATGATCTTTATGCAAAAGGGGCGGCGGCATTGCAAGAAGGAAGCTATTCTGACTCGATTCGTTATTTAAAAGCGGCGACAGAACGTTTCCCTGGCAGTACTTACCAAGAGCAAGCAATGCTTGATTTAATTTATGCAAACTATAAAACACAAGATTACACAGCAACGTTGGTTACTGTAGATAACTTCTTACAGCAATTCCCACAAAGCCCAAACCGTGACTATGCAGTGTATATGGCGGGTTTAACAAACTTAGCAACGGCTGATAACATGATCCAAGATTTCTTTGGCATCGATCGTGCAACGCGTGAAACAACTTCAATGAAAACGGCGTTTGCAAACTGCCAAAGCTTAGTGCGTGCGTTCCCAAATAGCCCATATTCACAAGATGCAGTAGCGCGTATGGCATACATCAAAGACTCATTAGCACGTCATGAATTAGAAATTGCTAAATTCTATGCAAAACGTGATGCGTGGGTCGCGGTATCAAACCGTGTAGTGGGTATGTTGCAACAATATCCGGATGCAAAAGCGACTTACGAAGGTTTATTCTTAATGAAAGAAGCATACGAGAAAATGGGTTTACAACAATTAGCGAACCAAACTCAGCAAGTTATCGATGCGAATAAAGATAAACAATTTGCGGAAGTGAAAAAACCGGAAGAATCTGATTTAACTCAACCGGTTAAAAAATAATTCTCGTCCCTTGTGGGACGAGCTTGAATAAGCAAAATTATTCAAATAAAGGCTAGTCAAACTAATCAAATTGAGCTAGTATAAATTTAAAAGATTTCCTGGGGTGTTCGTGGATGGGTTATGTCCCTGAGCCGATACTTAGAACTTTATAAATCGGTTTCCCGCCATTGGTGTGTAGGCTTGACCTTTGACTTTGTCATTGGACTAAAGAAACCTAAAAATGGCCTTACCGGTTTCCTTGGACCGTCGGGTTCAAGGACTACTACTCGTAGCGGCACTCTGGGACCTTTCTCTTAAATCCATTCTTTCCAGTCGAATGAAATCAACACAGCAAACGCTTCGCAATCAACTCCGTCAACAAATTCGTAAAACACGAGCAAATTTGACCGCACTTCAGCAACAACAGGCGGAAGATTCCATCACTCAACAAGCGCTTGCATTTATTGAAGAACGAAATGCGCAGCATATTGCCTTGTATGTTTCCTTTGATGGTGAAATCTCCACAGAGAAACTTATTAAAACCCTTTGGGCACAAGATAAGCACGTTTATTTGCCGGTATTGCACCCTTTCAATCCTAACCATCTTTTGTTTTTACGTTATTTGCCAGATACACCGATGCTGAAAAATAAATTTGGCATTTGGGAGCCCAAACTCAATGTGCAAAACGTATTGCCTTTGGATGAATTAGATATTCTTTTTACACCACTTGTCGCTTTTGATAAACAAGGTAATCGCCTTGGCATGGGCGGTGGTTTTTATGATCGTACCTTACAAAATTGGCGAAATGCTTCTTTTATCCCTGTGGGATTAGCCCATCAATGTCAGCAAGTCGAACAGCTTCCAACTGAAGCGTGGGACGTGCCACTTCATCAAATCTTAGTCGCTTAAACCTATCAAGAAGTAAAGTTTGATAGAAAAAATTAAAAATTGTTGATTTTTTCTCTTGAAATACCAAAAAAGGGTCTTATTTAATAACTCGTAAAGGGGATGACCCCAAGAATTTAATCAGGAGAAGATAAGCATATGAATATTGAAAAATTTACCACAAAATTCCAACAAGCACTCAGTGAAGCACAATCATTGGCGCTAGGTAAAGATAATCAGTTTATCGAACCAGTGCATTTATTGACCGCACTTTTAAATCAACAGGACGGTTCAATTGCACCAATTTTAACGACCAGTGGCGTGAACGTGGCATTATTGCGTAATGAATTAAATGCCGAATTGAATAAATTGCCACAAGTGTCGGGTAATGGCGGTGATGTGCAAATTTCCCGTCAATTACTTAACTTATTGAATTTATGTGACAAATTAGCTCAACAAAAACAAGATAAATTTATTTCCAGTGAATTGTTCTTATTAGCTGCGCTTGAAGAGCGAGGCGCATTAAATGACATTTTGAAAAAATGTGGTGCGAAAAAAGAACAAATTTTACAAGCGATCCAACATATTCGTGGAGGACAAAGCGTGAACGATCAAAATGCAGAAGAAAGCAGACAAGCTCTTGAAAAATATACAATTGATTTAACAGCTCGTGCTGAAAGCGGCAAACTCGACCCGGTGATTGGTCGTGATGAAGAAATTCGTCGCGCCATTCAAGTATTACAACGTCGTACCAAAAACAACCCAGTATTAATCGGTGAGCCAGGTGTAGGTAAAACCGCTATCGTGGAAGGTTTGGCACAACGTATTGTCAATGGTGAAGTGCCAGAAGGCTTAAAAAACAAACGTGTGCTTTCTTTAGATATGGGCGCCTTGATTGCCGGTGCGAAATACCGCGGTGAATTTGAAGAGCGCTTAAAAGCCGTTTTAAATGAGTTATCAAAAGAAGAA
>CAUETL010000002.1:0-39709 GCA_959020685.1 Parahaemophilus parainfluenzae
CACTTTGATCAATCGGCTTTGCAAAAAATTCATCAACTGATTTAAACGAATATCTCCGCTACCAATGCCCGCGTATAAATCTTCGAGATTTCTTAAGTTATAACGTGGCAAGGCAAGCTGCTCAACCTGTTTCAAACTGATATTCAAACGAGCAAGTTCATTATCTAACTGCTCTTTACCCGCTGGAACGTTTTTATCACGATCTTGTTTCTTAAACCACGCTTGGATTTTGGCGCGCGCTTTTGAGGTATGGGTAAAGCCTAAGTTCGGATTGACCCAATCTCGGCTTGGGTTTGGATTTTTCTGCGTAATGATATCCCCTTGCTCCCCCATTTGCAGGTGATAAGTGAATGGCACGATACGTCCCCCGACCTTTGCCCCAATACAACGGTGTCCAATTTCACTATGAATCGCATAAGCAAAATCGAGCGGTGTAGAACCAGCTGGCAAGTCTACTACCTCACCTTTTGGCGTAAACACATAGACTCGGTCATCAAAGACTTGGCTACGCAATTCTGCCATCACTTCGCCAGAATCTGTAATATCATCTTGCCATGCAAGTAATTTACGCAACCAGGTGATTTTTTCTTCGTAAGCAGAAAGGCTACCGGTCGTCCCTTCTTTGTATTTCCAGTGTGCTGCGACCCCAAGCTCCGCATCATCATGCATTTGTTGAGTACGAATTTGTACTTCAATTGGCTTACCACCTTTACCCAATACCACCGTATGAATGGATTGATAGCCATTCGGTTTTGGATTGGCGACATAGTCATCAAATTCTTTTGGTAAGTGTTTGAAATGGGTATGTACGACACCAAGCGCGGTATAACAATCCTGCAATTTTTGCACAATAACTCTGACCGCTCTTACATCATATAAACCACTGAATTCCAAATGTTTCTTTTGCATTTTTCGCCAAATGCTATAGATATGTTTTGGACGACCGTAAACCTCAACCTGATCAATATTTTCTTTTAAATAACTGGTTAATTCTGTCACAAAATCAGTAATATACTGTTCACGATCTAAACGACGCTCATGCAATAATTTGGCGATATTTCGATATTGTTCTGGATGCAAATAACGGAAACAGTAATCTTCAAGCTCCCATTTCAATTGACCGATACCTAAACGGTTCGCCAACGGGGCATAAATATTGGAACATTCTTTGGCTGCCAACACTTTTTCTTCTTCGCAAAAATGATTTTCCGCATCGCGAAGAAAGGTAATACGTTCGGCAAGTTTGATGATCACACAGCGGAAATCGTCCACCATTGCAAGGAGCATACGGCGCACATTATCTACTTGAGAGGCATTGGCAGAATGACTGGCGTTGAGCTGACGGATGTTATCCATCTCTTCCACGCCTTTGAGTAATTTGGTGATTTTAGGACCAAAATCTTCTTGAATTTGGTCCCAATCGACAATTCGGTTCGCCACTAATGGGAATAACATGGCGGTGAGCAAGCTTTCGCTATCCATATTCATTTCATGCAGAATTTCCACCATTTCCACACCGGATTGCAATGTAAGGATTGCATTCTCCATTTGATCGGCATGTTCAGCTATTTGGGCTTGGGCATAATACCATGCATCAATCAGAGACTTTTCTACGGGGGCAGCAAGTTTAAGGCTCGAACACCATTGTTCGATCTCAAAATCATGTGGATTTAATAAGTGAGAACCACGAACTGCAACCATAATACCCCCTTGTTGATGAATATGGCTCGGTGACATCCTGTCAACCGAGTTGTCTTTTTAAGACAACAAAAAAGTCTGACTATTCTATCAGAATTTACACCTTATTTGATAAATAATGTCACCGACTCCAAATGACTGGTATGCGGGAACATATCAATCATGGCGGTTTTGATGATGCGATACCCGAAAGAACGGAGAATTTCTGCATCTCGTACTAAGGTTGCAGGGTTACAAGATACATAAAGAATGCTTTCTGCCTCAAGTTCACACAAAGCATTCAGTGCAAAAGCCGCACCGCTGCGAGGCGGATCAAGAAGAATTTTATTGAAATGTTGTTTTGCCCAAGGTTGTTCTGAAAAAGCTTGGTCTAAATCGGCTTGATAAAATTCAACATTATCGATGTGATTAAACTGAGCATTGACTTGGGCTTTTTGTACCATATCCAAAACCCCTTCAATTCCAACCGCACTTTTCACGCGTTTGGCTAAAGGCAACGTGAAATTGCCCATGCCACAGAACAAATCTAAAACGTGATCGTCCTGATTCAAATCAAGCCAATCTAAAGCCGTCTCAACCATTTGTTGATTTAAGTGGGTATTCACTTGAATAAAATCGCGGATATCAAAAGATAAACGAATATCGTCTAACGCGTAATAAGGCATTTCACCATGCATAAGTTGAATACTTTGATCATCTTGTAAAAACAAATTTACGACATTGATACGAGCAAACTCAAGCAACAAAGTGCGGTCAGTTTCGGATAAATTTCCTTTATAGCGTAACAACATGGCTACGCCATTCTCAGCAGAAACCAATTCAATATGCCCTAATTGTTTCGGGGCTGAATATTGCGCCCAAAGTACGGTCAATTTGGGGATAAGATGATTAATCGCAGGCTCTGAGACTAAGCATTGCTGAATGCTGACTAACTGATTGGAGTTTTTCTGACGAAATCCCATTTCAACAGTTTTGTTTTTAGCATTCCATAGCAAACTTAATCGTACACGACGACGATAGCCCCATTGCTCGCCACAAATCATTGGCATTAATTGAATAGGCTCTGCTTGCAGTTTACTTAATCGAGAAAAAAGGGCTTTTTCTTTGGCTTTACGCTGCATTTCTACAGGAATATGCTGGCCTTGGCATCCACCACAACGGCCATAATAACGACATTGTGGCTCAACACGCTGACTACTCTTTTGTATCCACTTTTGTGCAGCGGCTAACCCATATTGACGTTTTTCATCGCTTACTACCGCTTCCACTTTTTCCGTTGGCAAGGCATTTTCAATAAACCAGGTTTTACCTTGAATTTTAGCCACACCAAGTCCTTGATAATCTAAATCCTGAATTTCAGCGACGATTTTTTGCGTGGTTTTCTGTTTTTTTTGTGGAGCGTAAAGTAAAGCCATGATGGTGTATTAATCTGTTTGTATCAAAGAAAAGGATTATTTTAAATAAAGTACGTTTTGCGTAAATAACTCTCGACTTTTCAGCGGCTTATCGCCTAAATAAGGTTTGAGCGCGATTCGAGTAAAGCGCTTTGCTGCTTGCAAGACGGACTCATCGGTGAATTCCAAACGGTCAAAAGCAAGCAAATCTCGCCCATAAAAGGTCAAGTTATCTTTCACTAACGAGGCGATAAAACCCTTTTCTGCACGGTATTGGTAAGTCATCGATTCATCCACTGGTGAACCAGATCCTGCACAATGCAAAAAATCAATGCCATAACCTAAGATTTTAAGTAAATGAAATTCAAATAGACGCAATGTGGGCTCAACCTGTGGTTGAGTGGCTAAGCCTGTTAAGCATTGAAGATAATGCTGAAAAAGTTGTGGATTGGCCGTTTCGGGCTCGATCACTCGAGTAATCAGCTCATTTACATAAAACCCGCTATATAAAGCCGTTTGCTGCAAAGGCAGCGTAATTGCTGCGGGCTCTGCTTTCGTGAGTGTTTTTAATGCGCCTTTTCCTGACCAACGAAGAAGTAATGGCGTAAAAGGCTGTAAGACAGATTTCCATGCCGAACGTTTCGCACGTGCACCTTTTGCAATAACCGTCAAACGTCCCGTTTCTTCAGTGAATAAATCCACCAAAAGGCTGGTTTCACTATAAGGACGACGATGTAACACAAAGCCGCGTTGGAGATCCATAAAAGAATTATTTGCCTGATTTTAATTCACTTGGTTGTTTAACACAGCGTTCTGCGAGCACTTCACCTACGCTAGTTTGTAATTGACTGAAGTCATCACGCTCCTGCCAATACCAACGAATATTCGCATAATTTCTCCCACGCTCAGAAATCACTCGTGTCAATTTTTCGGTTACATCATTAAAAGTAACGGTCACCTGACTGAGTGTTTTTTTACTTTTCTGCTTTTGCTTGGTATGAACCACACTCACTTCTTTATTGCCTTTACACAAATAAACCGTCGCTGAACCCTTTTGGGATTTTTTATCCACGGTTTGCACTTTCATTTTCTGTGGTGCTGGTTTGCTTAATTCAACATTTTGTGAACAAGCAGAAAGACAAAGTGCGGTCAAAATTACGCTTAATTTTTTTAACATGAATTCTATTTCCATCAAGGTTTGTTTATGATTGCTCACTTTACGAAATGAGCAAGGATAAACAATCTTATCTAGAAAAATGGGCGATTACTCGCCCACTAAAAATTATTTTTTATACTGATATGAACCATCGGCTTGACGAATGAACTTACCGCCATTTGATAAACGAAGCTCACTCACTCGGCCTTGACTATTCAACGAAACCTGTACTTTATCACCAGGTTTGAAACTGCTTAATGCATTACCTGCACCGCTTGCTTTTGTCATGGCATTCACATCTGAAATATTCAATTTATTATCACGGAATACTTGCATCAGTTAGACACCTTGAGGCCCAGGTAATGTTTTTGTTGCACCGGGTGAAGGAGGTTGTGCTGCAGGGTCAGCTGCTTTCACCGCATTGTGGGTTGCTGATTTCGCTTCCACAATTTGAACCTTACTGTCTTTAGTCGCAACCGGTTTCGCCTCTTGAATTTTGCTTGACTCTTTTTTCACGGTTTGAGTCGGCTGAACTGTTGCTTTTTCCGCTACAAGTTTAGGTTGTTTTTTCTCTTGAACCACCGATGTTTGTTCACGACGAGGTTCTGCTTTATGCTCAACTGTTGTGGTATGTTTTTCTACAGTTGGTTGCACTGTTTTCACAGGTTCTTTAACTGGTGCAGGAGCAACAGCTGGTTGAACCGGTGCAGATTGAGTTGCTGGTTGTTGAGCAACAGTTTGTTGTGCAGGCTCTGCAGGTTGTGATTTCGCCGCATCTGCTTTATCACCTACGTACTCCATGGCTGGAGGTGTATCTGATTTAGCGTCATTTGCTGTTTGTTCTGTTGTTGCAGGAGCCGTAGTATTATTGTTATCTAATACAGTGGTTTCAACCGGTTGAGACTGATCCAATGATTGGAATTGAACCGGAATTTCATTGCTGTTTTGTTGTTCAAAAGACTCTACCGTATCTGAATTTGGTTTTAGGGTGAAGAAAATGATCAACAATACCACTAACCCCAAGATAGCAATAAATAAACGGCGATGTTTTTCTGGTAACATTTGTAAAACCTTCCATTTTTCTGGTGATTTCAAGCTTGCTGCCGCAGCGGTTGCTGCCGGTGCAACTGTTTCGGCTTGAGTTGTCACTTCTTCCACAATCTCTTCTGCAGGTGAATTTTCAAAAATCACTTTTTCTTCCGCTACGTTTTCTACTTGAACATTTTCAACGGGCTCTTGAGCTCCGAAAGCACTGGATTGCACTGACTGTTCAGTGTTTTCACTTTGAAATGCTTGAGAAGGTGAAAAAGGTTGGCTTGCTGCCGCACCAAAAGTTGGTTCGCGACGAACATGGAATTGTGTATCTGGCTGTTCTTTTTTACCAAATAAACCTTTGGCTTTATCAAAAATTGAGCCACTTTGTTGAACCGGTTTTCTTGGTGTCACAGAGTCAGAGTGATTAAATCCTAAATCTAATTCATTTTGAGATGAATTGTCGTTAGGTTGATTTTTATTATCCACGGGATTACCTCGATTTGCTAAACTAAAGATCGCACAAAAGTGCGGTGAAAAATTGAATCGTATTTTATCGGATCTTAAGCGGTGTATAAAGTCTTATTTGGCTCTCCGCCGATTTCTCGTGCTAATTTGGGCACTAAATAGCCAGAAGTGAGCGCCTGTAATTCTTTGTAAATTTGTAATGCTTTCTCATCTGAGATATAAAAATGTCTCGCCCCCTGCACTTTATCCAATAAATGCAAGTAATAAGGCAAAATTCCCGCTTGAAATAGCTTATCGCTCAATACTTTTAATGTATGTGGGTTATCATTCACATCTTTTAAAAGGACTGATTGATTAAGTAAGGTGACTTTAGCGCCTGCCAGTTTTTGCATAGCCAAAGAGAGCGCCTCATCAATTTCATTTGGGTGATTGATATGCGTTACAAACACCGCTTGTAATCGGCTTTTTAGCAATAAATCACAAAATTCATCCGTAATGCGATCTGGAATCACGACTGGCAAACGAGAGTGAATACGTAAACGCTGTAAGTGCGGTATTTTTTCAAGGCGTTCTAATAGCCATGCCCATTCACTATCCTTTGCCATCATCGGATCGCCACCCGAAAAAATCACTTCTTCAATTTCTGGATGGGCCGCAATATAGTCTATTGCTTGTTGCCAGCTCGCTTTATTGCCTGGGTTTTGATCATAAGGGAAATGACGACGGAAACAATAGCGACAGTTAACTGCACAGCCTCCTTTTGCCATGAACAGCAAGCGATTTTGATATTTATGCAGAATATTAGGCACGGCATTTTTTTGTTGCTCATCTAAAGGATCTTGGCTAAACCCTTCGGCCTCAATAAATTCTTGTTGAGATGTCATCACTTGTAAAAAAAGTGGATCTTTAGGATTCCCTTTTTCCATTTTTTCAACAAAAGGTAAAGGCACTCGCATAGCAAAAAGTTTACGAGCAGCGATATCCTCGGCAAAATCTTCAACGGGCAAATTTAAGGTTTTTAATAAGATTTTCGGATCAGAAATCGCATTTTTTAGGGTTTCTAACCAATTTTGTTCTTCTCTAATCGCAATATTTCGGGTTAAAATACGCACTTTCAAACAATCTCTATTTTTTAGGATATTTTTAATATGGCTACATATACTACCAGTGATTTCAAACCAGGTCTAAAATTTATGCAAGACGGTGAGCCTTGTGTGATCGTTGAAAACGAATTCGTTAAACCAGGTAAAGGCCAAGCTTTTACTCGTACTCGTATTCGTAAATTAATTTCAGGCAAAGTATTAGACGTAAACTTCAAATCTGGTACTTCGGTTGAAGCTGCTGATGTTATGGATCTTAACCTCACTTATTCATACAAAGATGATGCATTCTGGTACTTCATGCACCCAGAAACATTCGAACAATACTCTGCTGATGCAAAAGCAGTGGGTGATGCTGAAAAATGGTTATTAGACCAAGCAGATTGTATCGTGACTTTATGGAACGGTGCGCCAATTACTGTCACTCCACCAAACTTCGTAGAATTAGAAATCATCGATACAGACCCAGGTCTTAAAGGTGATACTGCAGGTACAGGCGGTAAACCAGCAACATTAAGCACTGGCGCTGTGGTGAAAGTACCTCTTTTCGTTCAAATCGGTGAAGTAATTAAAGTCGATACTCGTTCAGGCGAATACGTTTCTCGTGTGAAATAATCTTTCATGGTGAGATGAAAAGAGCGGTCAATATTTAATGAATATTGACCGTTTTTTTATTACGTGTTCATTCGTTTCAGAGAAATAAAAAATGCGGTTATTTCTAACCGCACTTTGATTGATTATTTTACTTTTGAGCCTTCTAAATCTAAAGAAGGTTTTCTATCTGAGTTCACACAAATAACTTGTGCAGCCGCATAGAGCGTTGTATTAGGTTTTAAGCTAATTGTGTATTTCTCTTGTTTTTTTGGTGCGGCACGCAAGCCTTCGCCCCAGAAATCATCGTAAAAATCAGTACGAACTTGGGTTAAATGGTAGTTCTTACAGTTTAAGATTTTATATTGGCGAACAGAACGTGCATAACGTTTTTTCTCATTTGGATACACATATAAACCTTTATCCAAATTCACTACCGCATCAAAATGCACTTGGTTTAAATCTTGGTTGTCCACCCAAATTGAATCGGTATCAATGTAGTAATTTTTATCTTTTACTAATCGAATATACCCTACTCTATCTTTTGAAGGGGGCGTTAATGTCACCTCTTCTTGTGTAACTGGCGATTGAACAGCTGAACAGCCTGCTAAAAGGGCTACACCTAAAAACGTTAATGCTAATTTTTTCATTTTTCCTCCTTAAAGCTTTCTAAAGCCTGCTGTTAATCTTTTTACACCTTAGCTTAATATTTTACCGTATGTCCATATCCTTCAAGGATTGTTTTAATATGCTCAAGTGATTCTTTCGTCGGTGGTAAAACATCTGCGAGCTCATACTCAAAGCCAAGGGTTTTCCATTTATGAGCGCCTAATCGATGATAAGGGAGAAGTTCGACTTTTTCAATATTGGTCATACCTTCAATAAACTGTCCGAGCAGATGAACATCATGATCGTTATCGGTATAACCTGGAACGACTACATAACGAATCCAGGTACGCTGATTACGTTTTTGCAAATATTTCGCAAATTCCAGAGTCCGTTTATTTGGTACGCCGATCAGATTTTGGTGCACTTGATCGTTCAGTTCTTTTAAATCAAGCAACACAAGATCGGTCACATCAATCAGTTCATCAATAATATGATCATAATGACGTACAAACCCATTGGTATCTAAACAAGTATTAATGCCTTCGGCTTTACAAGCTCGGAACCAATCTCGTACAAACTCAGCTTGAAGAATGGCTTCACCACCTGATGCTGTTACACCACCACCGGTTGCATTCATAAAATGGCGATAGCTCACGACTTCTTTCATAAGCTCTTCCACACTGATTTCGCGACCACCATCAAGATCCCAAGTATCACGATTGTGGCAATATTTGCAACGCATTAAACAGCCTTGCATAAATAAAATAAAACGAATGCCGGGACCATCCACGGTTCCACAGGATTCAAAGGAGTGAATTCTTCCTAGAACAGACATACATAAATTTCCAAAAAATAAATCTAGCTAAATTTTACCAAAAATATCATCTATAAAAAATGAGCCTGACTTAAATCAGGCTCATAATTTTTATGTTCCCGCTAAAGTGCGGTTAAATTTTATCGTGTTTTAGAACGATTCAGTGAATGTACGAGTTACAACGTCTTGTTGTTGCTCTTTAGTTAAAGAGTTAAAACGCACTGCGTAACCAGATACACGAATAGTTAATTGCGGATATTTATCTGGATTTTCCATCGCATCTAATAACATTTCACGGTTTAATACGTTCACATTTAAGTGCTGACCACCTTCTACTGCTGCTTCGTGGTGGAAGTAACCATCCATTAAGCCCGCAAGGTTGCGACGTTGTGCTTCTGGATCTTTACCTAACGCATTTGGTACGATTGAGAAGGTATAAGAAATACCATCTTTCGCGTAAGCAAATGGAAGTTTAGCCACAGAAGTTAATGATGCTACTGCACCTTTTTGGTCACGACCGTGCATTGGGTTTGCACCTGGTCCGAATGGCGCGCCTGCACGACGACCATCTGGGGTGTTACCTGTTTTCTTACCATAAACTACGTTAGAAGTAATGGTTAATACAGACTGTGTAGGCACAGCATTGCGGTAAGTTTTAAGTTTTTGAATTTTCTTCATGAAACGTTCAACTAAATCACAAGCGATGTCATCAACACGGTTGTCGTTATTACCATATTGTGGATATTCACCTTCGATTTCGAAGTCGATCGCTACGTTGCTTGCTACAACATTGCCATCTTTATCTTTGATGTCGCCACGAACTGGTTTAACTTTCGCATATTTAATTGCTGAAAGTGAGTCTGCTGCAACAGAAAGACCTGCGATACCACAAGCCATGGTACGGTATACATCACGATCATGTAATGCCATTAATGCTGCTTCGTATGAATATTTATCATGCATATAGTGGATGATATTTAAGGCAGTCACATATTGTTTTGCCAACCAATCCATAAAGCTATCCATACGGGTCATTACGGTATCGAAATCTAACACTTCATCAGTAATTGGTGCAGTTTTCGGACCTACTTGCATACCTAATTTTTCATCGATACCGCCGTTGATTGCGTATAACAATGTTTTCGCTAAGTTTGCACGCGCACCGAAGAATTGCATTTGTTTACCAACAACCATTGGTGATACACAACATGCGATTGCGTAGTCATCATTGTTGAAATCTGGACGCATTAAATCATCGTTTTCGTATTGAACAGATGAGGTATCAATCGATACTTTCGCACAGAAACGTTTGAAGTTTTCAGGTAATTGTTCAGACCAAAGAATTGTTAAGTTTGGTTCTGGAGAAGTACCCATGTTGTAAAGGGTGTGTAAAATACGGAATGTATTTTTGGTTACTAATGTACGGCCGTCTAAACCCATACCTGCGATGGTTTCAGTTGCCCACATTGGGTCACCAGAGAATAATTGATCGTATTCAGGTGTACGTAAGAAACGAACCATACGAAGTTTCATGACTAAGTGGTCAACTAATTCTTGCGCTTCAGTTTCAGTAAGTTTACCTGCTTTTAAATCACGTTCGATATAGATATCAATAAAGGTTGCAGTACGACCGAATGACATCGCTGCACCGTTTTGTGATTTGATTGCTGCTAAGTAAGCAAAGTACATCCATTGAATTGCTTCTTTAGCATTCGTTGCAGGATTAGAAATATCGTAACCGTAGCTTGCTGCCATTTGTTTCATTTGGCCTAATGCACGGTGTTGTTCTGCGATTTCTTCACGTAAACGGATTGTTGCTTCAAGATTTACGCCATCTTCTAAGTCTTTTTGTAAAGAAGTGAATTGTGCATATTTATCTTTCATTAAGAAGTCAACACCATAAAGTGCGACACGACGGTAGTCACCAATGATACGGCCACGGCCGTAAGCATCTGGAAGACCAGTTAATACACCTGATTTACGACAACGTAAAATGTCTGGCGTATAAACATCGAATACACCTTGGTTGTGGGTTTTACGATATTCAGTGAAGATTTTTTTCACTTCAGGATCTAATTCACGACCGTAAATTTTGCATGATCCTTCCACCATTTTAATACCACCAAATGGCATAATGGCACGTTTTAATGGAGCATCAGTTTGAAGACCTACAATTTTCTCTAAGTCTTTATTGATATAACCTGGTGCGTGAGAAGTAATCGTTGAAGGCGTATGTTCGTCAAAGTCTAATGGCGCATGTGTGCGGTTTTCAACTTTAATTCCTTCCATTACGGTTTCCCAAAGTTTTGTTGTCGCTTCGGTTGGACCTGCTAAGAAAGAATCATCACCTTCATACGGGGTGTAGTTCTTTTGAATAAAATCACGCACGTTGACGTTTTCTTGCCAATCACCGGCAACGAATCCTGCCCACGCAACTTTTTGTGCTTCATTAAGTTCTGACATAGTCATTTCCTTTTTTAATTGATAAAAAATAAGTCTTGTTTAGTTCGTTAGTACATTAGTGAGCTTTGGTTAAATAACGTTGGAATAAGCCGATACAAACCGCACCACCCACAATGTTTCCTAACGTTACTGGAATCAAATTCTTCACAATGAAATGATAGAGATCTAAATCTGCATATTTCATTGGATCTACACCAATTTGTTGCCAAAATTCTGGCGTACTAGAATGAGCTGTAATAATGCCTAGTGGAATCATAAACATATTTGCCACACAGTGTTCAAAACCTGATGCGACAAATAAACCAATCGGCATGATCATAATAAATGCTTTGTCTGTAACAGTTTTACCGGAATAAGACATCCATACCGCTACACACACCATAATGTTACATAAAATACCAAGGTTAAATGCTTCAAACCAAGTATGATGAATCTTATGTTGAGCGGTTGCCAAAATGGTTAAACCCCATTGACCATTTGCTGCCATGGTTTGCCCCCCAAACCAAATCACTGCAGCAATAAATAAACCGCCCACAAAGTTACCCAAATATACCACAATCCAATTTCGGATCATTTGAGCTGTGGTTATCTTACCGCCTACGCGGGCAACTAAGGTTAAAGTAGAAGAGGTAAATAATTCAGATCCTAAAATTACTACCATAATTACGCCTAAAGAGAAGACTAACCCACCGACTAACTTGGTTAATCCCCAAGGCGCTCCTGCGCTTGCTGTTTGTGTCGTCGTATAGAATACAAAGGCTAAAGCAATACAAGCCCCAGCACTAATACCAGACAGAAATGATAAAAATGGGCGTTTTTGCGCTTTATACGCAGCGACGCTTTCAGCATAATCCGTTGCTTCAACTGGTGTGAGAGCAACAGAAGATTGATTTAAATTTTCTGATGCCATATCTAACTCCAAATAGTTGGTTTATTATTTCTTATACTACAACATAGGTATTCCTATACCCGTTTGGTATTCTACTCTCTTATAAAACCATTGCAAGAAATCCCCAACTTATTCCAAAAAAATTTGATATTTTGCAAGTTTTGGTAAATTTTCTGCTCTAAAATAAAAAAAAGCGAAATATCACTATTCCGCTTTTCATATAAAAATAACAACATTAAAACACGATACGATCTCGGTTTTTCTCTAGCGTAGCTTTGCCAATGCCTTGTACTTCAAGTAGTTGTTCTGCCACAGTGAAATTACCGTGTTTTTCACGGTATTGCACAATGGCTTCTGCTTTTTTTGCCCCAATACCAATCAGCGCTTTTTGAATGTCTGATGCACTGGCAGTATTGATATTTAATTTATCACTCACCGTTTGTTGTACAGTTTGTGATGGTGCTTGTACAGCTGTTTGTTGCTGCACTTGCGTTTGCGGTTGAGCCTGCTCAGATGTCTTTTCTTCTGCAAGCGCTTGTGTGCTCAACATCGCGCCTGCAATAAATAATGAACTAAATAAATGTTTCATCAATTTCATAAAAATGCCCTTTATTAACAAATAAGTACCGTTGATTCATATCAACAGTGACATTTTTAAGAAACACGGAAAACACGCAAGAAATCGACCGCACTTTTGCGATCTTGATCGCAAAAATTACATTTAAGCAAATAAAAAAACGACCTTAGCGCACCACTACAGCTGTGCCACTCGCAATCACCATAAACATACTTTTATTGCTTACTGTTGCGTAATTAATCTCTACGCCAACCACAGCATTTGCTCCTAAAGCAATCGCTTTTTCTTCCAACTCTTTCAAGGCATCTTGGCGTGCACGACTAATACGACGCTCATAAACACTCGAACGTCCACCAATCACATCGGTAATGGCCGCAAAAAAATCACGGATGAAGTTTGCCCCAGCAATTACTTCCCCAAAGACGACTTGTTTATATTCTACGATTTGTTTACCTTCAATATTAGGCGTAGTGGTAATAATCATTTTGTATCCTTTAATTCTCGTTAAAAATCAACCGTACTTTAGGCCGTTAATTTTGATTTCAAAACAGCTAATGCCTTCGCACGATGAGAAATTTTCTTTTTCTCTACGGTTTCTAATTCGGCAAAGGTATAGCCTTTTTCAGGGCTAAAAAAGAGCGAGTCGTAACCGAAGCCATTTTCACCTTTTTCTTCATAAATAATCTGCCCGTCACATTCACCTTGAGCAATGATCGGAGAAGGATCGGATGGATGTTGTAATAACACAATCGTGCTCACAAATTTTGCTTGGCGACGTTCAGTCGGTACATCGGCTAATTCTGCCAATAATTTTTCTCGGTTTTTCGCATCAGCTTCGTCACCATCCACACCTGCATAACGAGCAGAATATAATCCAGGCGCACCATTTAA
This sequence comes from Parahaemophilus parainfluenzae, assembly GCA_959020685.1. Lineage (GTDB taxonomy): Bacteria > Pseudomonadota > Gammaproteobacteria > Enterobacterales > Pasteurellaceae > Haemophilus_D > Haemophilus_D parainfluenzae_T. Next base: position 13,683 of record CAUETL010000002.1, read on the forward strand.
CGCATCCACCACAAGACCAGAATCATCTGCAATAGCCGGTAAACCTGATTTTTCAGATGCATAACGTGCTTTCAGAATGGCATTTTCAACAAACGTTAAGCCTGTTTCCTCTGGACTTTCAATGCCTAAATCTGTCTGAGCAATGACTTCAAAACCAAAATCTGCTAATACATCTGCCATTTCTTTTACTTTGCCTTTATTGCCCGTGGCAAGCACAATTTTTTGCTTCATGATTCTGTCCCTCATATCAAACATTGTCTTATTTTAGCATCTCACCAAAAATTTTCGGAATAAATATTGACCTTAACCTTAGGTCAAAGTTTATGATTGGTGCTCATTCAGTTATCACATAGGAGAAAAACATGAAAAAACTTATGACTTTTATCACACTTAGCGCTGCTGCAGTTTCAATTTATGCCCAAGCTAATGAACAACCGCATCAAGCACACATGAATATGCCAATGTCGACAGATTCTGCAATGCAACAAGAATTAATGCAAGGTATGAGTCAAATGCATCAAGACATGATGGCAGCTGCGCAATATAAAGATCCTGATGTTGCTTTTGCAGCAGGTATGTTGCCACACCATATTGGTGCAGTAAAAATGGCGGAAGTTGAATTAAAATACGGAAAAGATCCTGAGATGCGTAAGCTTGCTGAGAATATTATTAACGCTCAACAAGCAGAAATTGAACAAATGCAAAAATGGCTTAAAGTACACAATAAAAAATAAAATAACACAAAAAAAGTGCGGTAAATTAACCGCACTTTTTTAATAGAATTAGTTCACTTCTTTTATTCTTAACTCTTTTGGCACTTCAAAGAACATATTCTCTTCTAAGCCTTGAAGCTCTTCAATAGTATCGGCACCAAATTCTTTTAATCGAGCAATCACGGATTGCACCAACTCTTCTGGTGCTGAAGCGCCTGCTGTTACGCCAATTGTTTCAACGCCTTCAAACCAGTCTGCTGCCACATCATTTGGATCATCAATCAATTTTGATTTCACACCCATACGAGATGCCAACTCAGCTAAACGATTAGAATTCGATGAGTTTTTAGAACCTACAACCACCACTAAATCACATTGTTTCGCTAATTCACGCACCGCTTCTTGACGATTGGTGGTGGCATAGCAAATATCGTTTTTATGTGGACCTTGAATAGCAGGATATTTGTCTTTCAATGCACTGATAGTTTCCGCAGTATCATCAAGAGAAAGTGTGGTTTGCGTCATAAAGGTTAAATCATCACTTTCTTGAACCGGTAAACGAGCAATATCTTCTACGCTTTCAATTAAGAAAATGCCACCTTCGGCATTATTATACTGCCCCATTGTGCCTTCCACTTCTGGATGCCCTTTGTGTCCGATCAAAATCGCTTTTGTCCCTTTACGGCTCGCACGAGCTACTTGCATATGTACTTTGGTTACCAACGGGCAAGTTGCATCAAACACTTTTAACTGACGATCTTTCGCTTCTTGACGAACGGCTTGTGACACACCATGAGCAGAGAAAATCACAATAGCGCCATCAGGCACTTCGCTCAGTTCTTCCACAAAAATCGCTCCACGCTCACGCAAACCATTTACCACGAAACGGTTGTGCACCACTTCATGACGCACATAAATCGGTGCGCCATGAATTTCAAGCGCTAATTCAACAATGCTAATGGCTCGATCGACACCTGCGCAAAATCCGCGAGGATTGGCTAAAATTATCTTCATTTTTGACCGCTCTTTTTATCACCTTTAAAGGCATCTAATGCTAATAAACCCGCACCAATACAAATCGCAATATCTGCCACATTGAATACCGGATAGTGATAAATATCCCAATAAAAATCTAAGAAATCCACCACAAAACCGTTATACACACGGTCCACCATATTGGCTAACGCACCGCCAATAATCAGTGCATAAGCTGAGTTTTGTAATTTTTGCTCTGCAGAATTCTTTTTCATAAAGTAAGCCAGCATTAAAGAAATCCCGATTGCTAGCACGATAAAGAAATATTTCTGCCAACCATCATGTTCAGCAAGGAAGCTAAACGCTGCGCCATAATTACGCACATAGGTTAAATTAAAAACGGGTAATATATTCACACTTTCATAGAGATCAAAGCGTTGCACTACAATATATTTGGTCAGTAAATCAAGGATAAATGCGACCGCACTTAACCAAAGGAATGAAAGTCCTGTTTTATTTTTTGTCATAGGAAATTATCTGTCTTTATAAATGGACGATGATTTTAACAACTCGAATAGCCTTTATAAAGTAAAAGGCATCAAATTATAAAAGGCGAACACATTGGTTCGCCTTGCAATGTTAATTACTTTTTCTTCACCGGTCTTTGCCAACCTTGAATATGACGTTGTGGCACACGAGTAATCACCAGCTCATCTTTCTCAATATTTTGAGTGATCGTTGAACCCGCTCCAATGGTTGCGCCATCTGCGACGGTAACAGGCGCGACTAACTGCGTATCCGATCCAACAAATACATTGTTGCCAATGATTGTTTTAAATTTATTCGCACCGTCATAGTTACAAGTAATGACACCTGCACCAATGTTACAGTTCTCTCCGATTTCGGTATCACCAACATAAGTGAGGTGATTTACTTTAGAACCTTTCCCTACTGTGGATTTTTTAATTTCCACAAAGTTACCCACATGGGTTTCAGCCGCTAATTCAGCACCTGGACGTAAACGAGAGAATGGACCAATCGCCGCTTTCTCACCAATTGTTGCATCTTCTAAAACAGAATAAGGTTTGATTTCAACATCATCACCAATAGTCATATTTTTCAATACACAGCCAGCGCCAATTTTTACTCGATCCCCTAAACGTACATTGCCTTCCACAATTACGTTCACATCAATTTCAACATCTTTACCGTGCTCTAATGTTCCGCGTAAATCAAAACGCTCTGGATCAATTAACATCACGCCTGCAAGTAAAAGTTTTTCTGCTTGTTTACGTTGATAAAAACGCTCTAATGCAGCAAGTTGTAAACGGTTATTGGCACCTTCTACTTCCATAAATTCAGAGGCTTGAACGGCAGTAACCTGACAACCATCTTGGTTGGCTAAACCAATCACATCAGTTAAATAAAACTCGCCTTGTGCATTGTTATTTTTCACACGAGAAAGCCAGTTTTTGAAATGTGCGCCATCTGCTACTAATACGCCAGTATTCACTTCTTGGATTTTTAATTGCTCTGCGTTGGCATCTTTTTGTTCTACGATCGCCACCACATTGCCATTTTCACGAATAATACGGCCGTAACCCGTTGGGTTATCTAAATTGACGGTAAGCAATGCAATCCCATTGTCTGGTTTCGCTGCAATGAGTTTTTCCAATGTTTCTTTGGTCACTAATGGCGCATCACCATATAAAATCACAATATTTTCATCATCTTTGAAGAATGGTGCAGCTTGTTGAACCGCATGGGCAGTCCCCAATTGTTCCGCTTGGAATACCCAGTTCACACTTTCATTTGCTAAACGCTCACGCATTAATTCGCCACCGTGACCATAAATTAAATGCACGTTTTCTGCACCTAATTGATTCGCTGTATCGATCACATGTTTTACCATTGGTTTTCCTGCCACTTTATGCAAGACTTTTGGTAAATCAGAATACATACGAGTGCCTTTACCGGCCGCTAAAATCACCACGCTTAATGCTTTATTTGTCATAAATTCTTCTCTTCTTTATAAAAAATTTGGGCGTATTCTATCGTAGAATGGAGAATATGATAAGCCATTTAATTTTCATACATTCCTGACAAGACAAGATTGTATAAAAATCTCAAATCCTGTAAACTATCCTCCCGTCTTGATAGCTAATCATCTTTTTCTTTTACTTTTGACCGCACTTTTCAGTATTCTGCACAAATTTGCATAAAAGATGATTGGCTATAATCATTTTTATCCCAACATTTTAGGTCTCTCACTATGGCTACAAATTATATTTTCGTCACAGGCGGTGTGGTTTCATCGTTAGGTAAAGGTATTGCTGCAGCATCATTGGCAGCAATTTTAGAAGCACGTGGCTTAAACGTGACTATTATGAAATTAGACCCTTACATCAACGTGGATCCGGGTACAATGAGCCCAACCCAACACGGCGAAGTGTTCGTGACACAAGACGGGGCGGAAACCGATTTAGACTTAGGTCACTACGAGCGTTTTATTCGTACCAAAATGACAAAACGCAATAACTTCACCACAGGTAAAATTTATTCTGAAGTATTACGCAAAGAGCGTCGTGGTGATTATTTAGGTGCGACAATTCAAGTTATCCCACACATCACCAATGAAATTAAAGATCGCGTGATTGCCGGTGCGCAAGGCCATGATGTGGTAATCGTGGAAGTAGGCGGAACTGTGGGTGATATTGAATCACTTCCATTCTTAGAAGCACTGCGTCAACTTGCCGTACAAGTGGGCCGAGAGCATACTATTTTTATGCACTTAACGTTAGTGCCATACATCCCAACGGCGGGCGAGGTGAAAACCAAGCCAACGCAACATTCTGTAAAAGAATTACTTTCGATTGGTATTCAACCGGATGTGCTTATCTGCCGTTCAGATCGCATGATTCCACCAAACGAGCGTGCAAAAATTGCTTTATTCTGTAATGTACCAGAACGTGCAGTCATCTCATTAAAAGATGTGAATTCAATCTACCAAATTCCTGCGCTATTAAAATCACAAGGTTTAGATGAATTCATCTGTCAACGTTTCCACTTAGACTGTCCTGAAGCCGATCTTTCTGAATGGGAACAAGTGCTTTATCAAGAAGCGAACCCAGTGGGCGATGTGACTATTGGTATGGTAGGTAAATATACTGAATTACCAGATGCTTATAAATCAGTGAATGAAGCCTTAAAACACGCTGGCTTAAAAAACCGTTTAAGCGTACATATCAAATACATTGACTCTCAAGATGTTGAAACCAAAGGCACTGACGTATTAAAAGGCGTAGATGGTATTTTAGTACCTGGCGGCTTTGGCTATCGTGGTGTAGAAGGCAAAATTTTGACCGCAAAATACGCACGTGAAAACAATGTGCCCTACCTAGGCATTTGTTTAGGGATGCAAATTGCGTTAATCGAATACGCTCGTAATGTCGCTGGTCTTGAAAAAGCCAACTCATCTGAATTTGATCGTAACTGTGAGCAACCTGTTGTTGGTTTGATTACAGAATGGCAAGATGCGGAAGGCCACATTGAAACCCGTGACGACAATTCAGATCTCGGTGGCACGATGCGTTTAGGGGCACAGCAATGCCATTTAATTGAAGGCTCAAAAGCGCGTGCATTGTATGGCAAAGAAACAATCGAAGAACGTCATCGTCACCGCTATGAAGTGAACAATAACCTGCTTCCACAAATTGAAAAAGCGGGCCTTAAAGTAACTGGTTTATCAGCGGATCGTAAATTAGTGGAAATCATCGAAGTACCAAACCACCCATGGTTTGTGGCATGTCAATTTCACCCAGAATTTACGTCAACGCCGCGTGATGGCCACCCATTATTTGAAGGCTTTGTCAAAGCAGCTAGAGAAAATCAGTTAAAAACTGAAAAATAATTTACTGATGATTCCATAAACAAGTGCGGTCAAAAATTCTTGTATTTTTGACCGCATTTTGTATTAATAAGGAATAATATCATCTGAGCCTTATTCACTCATTTAATAATGGATAGCCAAAAATGAAACTTGCAGTAATGTTACCTGCATACAATGCAGAAAATTTTCTCACTGAATGTTTAGAGTCATTATTGAATCAGACATTTAGTGATTTTTGTATTCTTGCGGTTAATGATGCATCTACAGATAACACAGGCAAGATTCTCGAAACTTATGCAGCAAAAGATGCTCGCTTACGTGTTTACCATTTACCACAAAACCAAGGTGAGCCTGCTGTAATGCAATTTGTCATGGATATGCTTAACTATATGAATGTTGAATATGTTGCACGTATGGATGCTGATGATATTTGTGTGACACATCGTTTTGAAAAACAAGTTCAATATTTAGACGAGCATCCCGAAATTGATATTTTAGGAAGTAATGCTCTGTTCTTTAATGATGGGCAAACTGATAAAACGACTAAAGTGAGTACACTTCCTCTTTTAGATAAAGATATAAAAGCATATTTTTCTTTAGCTCGCGACAATATCATTAATCCATCTACAATGTGGCGACATTCGAGCATTAAAGAGCTTGCCATTAATTATGCCCAAACAGCCACAGCTCCCGATTTTCATATGTGGGTACAATGTGCCTTACATCAAAGGAAATTTGCTAATTTACCAGAACCCTTGTTGTTTTATCGGATACATCAAGGCCAAGCGAGTAAAATACATGACAAAATTAGCGAGTCTGTTCAATACTCTATGGAGCTATGGATAAGTCATTTATTTCCTGACTTAACATCGAAAGAAGTGAGCTTACTAAGCCGAACGTTACACGAAAAATCCATTAAACTCAGCAAAGAAGAGTTTGAAATGGCATTTTTGGCTTACGATAAAATTCAATCTACTTGTGAAATTTCATTATTTGGAGAAGATCGACATACGATGTTCAGCATTTTAGACCAACGCATCCAATTATTGAAAAAACTTTTATATCAACGCGTTCAATAACGCTTTGAGTTCTATTACTCGACGCCCCCAATCTAAATAGAATTAGGGCAGTTTTATTCATTTAATATCAAAGTGCGGTCAGTTTTAGCCAATTTTTTGCAATAACATCACCGCACTTTACACATCTAGCCTATTTATCAAAAATAGCTTCAACGGTTAGCGACTTATAGTGATAGCCTTTTTCTTGACTAAATTGCATTTCAAGTGAACCTAAATAGATAGCAAAACCTGGTGCATCAATTTTTAGCAAGTCTTTACGGATGAGTTTGAGATCTGATTCTGCCAGTTTCTTCATTGAGTCTAAGTGATGTTGTTGAAACACTTTCTTAATGTGTTGATCCATATTAGTACAATATCTATCGTGCTCTTCAACAAAGCAAACTTCTGCTTGTTCTTTTGACTCATTCTTTTCTTTTTTCGAACTGTTCTCATCCGCGCGATAGAATTGATATACAGGTACATGGATCCATTTTTTATACGGCGTAAGATCAATTGACGTCCATTCAAACTCCGCTTCTCTAATCGGACTATTTTGCTGAGCCATAATTTCGCCATCATTGATACGGAAAGAATGCTCATAAACATCCAATGAAATCAGTTCATTCGCTTTTTCACCATATTTTTTCACAAAGGCTTTTCGTTTCTCTTCATAATTAGAGCCATCATAAATTCCTAAGTCTAAACGATGGAGTAAATAATCAGATACATCATCTAATTCATTCCAATCTTGGCGCTCGTTTTCAGGCATATTTTCTAAACGACTTAAAAAATCCACATCATCACGAATTTTCCCTTGGCCATCAGATAAATTAAGCTTTGTGAGTAAATGCTCAAAACGTTCCGTTTGGCTTTGATAAGCGATTTCTTTCGGTTTCACCACCCAAGTCATGGCAAAAATAGCTGCTATCACAACGACAGAAATCAAACGATATTGACGAATTTTAGGAATGATTAAAATAGTATAAGCAATCGTAATCGCTGAGGCTAATGCCATTAAATAAATCCGTTGCTCAGTCCAAGCATAGGCACTAATTCGACGGTCAATTGCCAACCATAACAATACAATGGGCACAATGGAAAGGTATGGAAAAAACTTAAAGAAACTGTCCCAATTTGCTTTAACACTAATACTACGTAAAGCGTAAACACCTAAGCCTCCAACTAAGTAAGGCAACGCAATATTCGACACCATACCTTTTGGCAAAGCCTCTGCTAAGATAATTTTGCCAACGTAAGCATAAAGTAGTGCAGTAAAAATCATTAAGGCGGGCACTAAGATAAAATTCACTAAAATATCAAAACTACGATTTAGCGTCATCTCTGTATTTTCTTGGCGCTGCTGAAAGACCAAGAAGAATAAAGGAAGACAAAATGCAGTAATTGAGGAATAAAGATGCTTTTGAAACCATTCACTAAAATCAATGTTAAATAATGTACTAATTGAAGCCAAAATTGCGGCTACCAAACCAGAGACGAGCCCCCAGCCAGCAATGGATGAAGTGATGTAATATAGCGTCGTAAAATTACGATAAGTAAAGGCTTGATTGTTTCTGACAAATGGAAAGCCACATAATATCAATAATACAATAAATTGAGCGCCCCAAAACTTAGGGCTATAGCCATAAAAATCAGCATTATCATTTACTTGCCAAATGGTGAAAATAGCAATAAGCGGCACAATCCACGAAAAACGATACCAGGCACAAGAACGAGACAAATAAATAAAGGCAAACAGCATGGGCTCAAATAGCCAATAAGCTAAATGATCTTTTTCGGAGTTCATATCCACAAACCAAATCCCAAGAGCAAATGCAGCAATCATGAAGATTTCAATCGGATGGGTGGATATTGCTGATTTTATTTGTGTTTTGATCTGCTGAAAAAAAGTCGAAAGAGACATAATGATTCCTTTTTCAATGCAACAAAGTCTCAATTAAGAATAAATAATTCGCCGTAAAATAATACGAAATTTCGTGCAACTTTAACCAACTTTTGAAGGCAATTCCACTGAAATAAAAGAAATAATTGGCGAAAAAGAGATAAAAACTTACCGCACTTGAGTGAAAAATAAGATACAGATCAAAGTGCGGTCATTTTTCCAAGACAAATTTCTAAATTTGCTTTATTATATTCCCGTTTTAGGTTCGCCTAACTAATTTTAATTAACTTTAAACAGAGGAAAACAAAATGGCAAAAATCGTTAAAGTCATTGGTCGTGAAATCATCGACTCTCGTGGTAACCCAACTGTAGAAGCTGAAGTTCATCTTGAAGGTGGTTTCGTTGGTTTAGCAGCTGCTCCATCAGGTGCATCTACCGGTTCTCGTGAAGCATTAGAATTACGTGACGGCGACAAATCTCGTTTCTTAGGTAAAGGTGTATTAAAAGCGGTTGCAGCAGTAAACGGTCCTATCGCTGATGCATTAGTAGGTAAAGAAGCGTCTAACCAAGCTGAAATCGACCAAATCATGATCGATTTAGACGGTACTGAAAACAAATCTAACTTCGGTGCAAACGCAATCTTAGCGGTATCTTTAGCAACAGCGAAAGCCGCTGCAGCATCTAAAGGTTTACCACTTTACGCTTACATCGCAGAACTTAACGGCACCCCAGGTGTTTACTCTATGCCATTACCAATGATGAACATCATCAACGGTGGTGAACACGCAGATAACAACGTTGATATCCAAGAATTCATGATTCAACCAGTTGGTGCGAAAACGTTACGTGAAGCACTTCGTATCGGTGCTGAAGTATTCCACAATCTTGCGAAAGTATTAAAATCTAAAGGTATGAGCACTGCTGTAGGTGATGAAGGTGGTTTCGCGCCTAACCTAGCATCTAATGCTGACGCTTTAGCATGTATCAAAGAAGCAGTTGAAAAAGCAGGTTATGTATTAGGTAAAGACGTTACTTTAGCAATGGACTGCGCATCTTCTGAGTTCTACAACAAAGAAACTGGCAAATACGAAATGAAAGGCGAAGGCCGTTCATTCACTTCTCAAGAGTTTACACACTATCTTGAAGAATTAACTAAACAATACCCAATCGTGTCTATCGAAGATGGTCAAGATGAATCTGACTGGGAAGGTTTTGCATACCAAACTAAAGTGTTAGGCGACCGCATTCAATTAGTAGGCGACGACTTATTCGTTACTAACACCAAAATCTTAAAAGAAGGTATCGAAAAAGGTATCGCAAACTCTATCTTAATCAAATTCAACCAAATCGGTTCTTTAACTGAAACTTTAGCAGCAATCAAAATGGCTAAAGATGCAGGTTACACAGCGGTTATCTCTCACCGTTCAGGTGAAACCGAAGATGCGACTATCGCTGATTTAGCGGTTGGTACAGCAGCAGGTCAAATCAAAACTGGTTCTATGAGCCGTTCTGACCGTATTGCGAAATACAACCAATTAATCCGTATCGAAGAAGCATTAGAACGTGCTGGCACACCAGCTCCGTTCTTAGGTTTAAAAGCGGTTAAAGGTCAAGCATAATTTTTGCTTAATTTAATGTAAAATAGCACCGCACTTTGCATAAAAGTGCGGTGTTTTTTATTAAATTGCAAAGCAATAGCTTGCCTACTATTTTTATCTAAATATTATCTGATTAACTAATTAAACTCAGTAAAAATCATGAATGCAAAACTAGAGCTATACAGAAGATATTATTGTGTTGAAAGAAACATCAATGATTTTTCCGTATTAACCGAATGGGCTACCACTTATCTTATACAACAAGAATATGAAGATAATATTTATGAATTAGCACTAGCAAAAACTAGAAAAGAGGCATTATTTTTATCTGATAAAATTCTAGAAAATGTTGTGTTTAATGACCAAAACTTACAAATAGCAACTATAGATGATAATACATCTATGTTTGATGTATTACCTAATGATATCAATTCTGCTGTGCTATTAGATGAATGGTATAATTGCCAAGTATACCAAATCGATTTGATGTTGATTTATCAAATTCAATTTGAACATAAATTATTAAATAGAATAAATAAAATATTCCATAAAGAAACAAACCTCTTTACATTTAAATGTAACAAATGGTTTGAAAAAATTTGTAAAAACAAAAATAAAATCAGGAAACATCTATTTAACTATCTAGAAATAGAATATGCAGGAGAGTTTAGTCTTTATAAAGAAGCCAATGTTTTGGATTATCTTTATGGGATCACAGATATAAGTTTCAATATAAAATCAAACTTATCAATAATATCTCTTAGAAAAAGTGATTTTAGTCCTGAAGAATACAATTTACCAGATCTACCAGCTGAGTATATAGAGATAGAATTAGATAGAGATATTAATATCATATCAATATATGATTAGCCTATTAAAAACTTCAATTCAAGAGGAAATACCATGTTACATTTAACCCTCGAAGATCAACTCTTTCTCGGTCAACCAAAACAAGTCGGTACACACTCGACAGTGCATGATCACCTGGCAGTGATGTTTGAAGATGACGGTGAAACCGGCTATTTCTATGCGTTAGATATGCGTCAAAATGCGCAGCCTGTTGTCGATTGCTTACATGTTTATAACGTCGATAACACTCGCAATCACCACGAAGCCCGTAAATTAGAAATCTGCTGGGATGAAAGTGGTTATTTAGCCTTATTGCTCATTAACGGCTATCCGCATGCCGTATTTGATTTTGCCCATTTGATCGGCTATAACACTAACAAACATCCTCATCCTGACTTAATGAGCATGTGGACACACGAAGAAATCACCAATGAACGTGCAACAGCATGGCTTGGTGTGAATACCATTAAATAGGATTAACTATGCGATTTTACCGCGGTCTTCAGCCTTTCAAGATCATGAGTTTTGATCTTGATGACACCCTTTACGATAACAGTGATGTCATTCGTTTAGCCGAAGAACGCTTTCTTCAATGTGTACAAGAACACGCACAACTGAGCGAGCTTACCTCAGAATATTGGCGAGAATGGAAATGGCAACTGGCGGAGAAAGATCTCTTGATTGCTGAAGATGTGATTGCCTGGCGTGTCGAAACGTTACGCAACTTGCTGATACATCATGGTAAAAGTGCGGTTGAAATTGACCGCACTTTGGCCCTCGCGATGGAAGAATTTATTGAATGGCGACATAAAATTGATGTGCCCGCTGAAAGCATTGAAGTATTAAACCAACTTAAAGATCGCTACCCGCTTAGCGTGATTACTAACGGCAATGTGATTGCAACACGCATTGGGTTTGAACACTTTCAGCTGAGTTTACGTGGTGGAGAGCAAGGCAGAGCGAAACCTCATCAAGATTTGTTCCACCAAACCGCCCATTATTTTGGCGTAAAACCGAGTGAAATTTTACATATCGGTGACAACTTAACCACGGATGTTCAAGGCGCCATTCAAGCCGGTAGCCAAGCTGTATGGATTAATTTATCAGGCAAAGATCTCAATTCATTTACTGAAGCAAGCATTTTGCCTACATTAGAAATCAATCATTTAACTGAATTATTAACACTTTAACTCTATGATGAAAAAGAAAAATCAAGTTCTCGTAAGCCTTTCCATTGTGGCTTTACTGGGCGGCTGCTCAGAAGAGCAAGTTCAACGAGATGTTTATAACAGCCTTGAGGATTGTTTAGCCGATTGGCAAAAAATTGAATTGTGCGAAGCTGACCAATCTAGTGAAAATAATAGCGGCACAACTGCACATGCTGGATCTGGCTCCTCTCTCTCGGGCAATTTAAATACACGTCCAAGCAATAATAGCGAATGGTCAGAAGACAATCAGACCGTCAAACAAACCTTAAATCCAGATGGAGCAACTCACTCTGGCAACTCAAATGGTTCAGAGGGAGCAAGCCACACGAGCTCTGCAACAGGAGAAGGACACGGTAGTATGGGCAGTGCGATTGCAGGTGCTGCAATGGGTTATATGATTGCGCGTACGATGGGCTCATTTTTAGGTCCAAGCTACAATCCAAGTAACCGTGCCGTTTCAACACCAACGGGTCAAGTTATCCAACCACAAACTAATCGTTCTGTCGGTAAGCCTGTATTAGTTAAAGGCAATGCAGGTAGCACTTACAGTAAACCAGTTTCACGCGGTGGCTTTAAAAGCTCAAGCTCAAGTAGCAGCCGTAGTTCAGGCGGTTAAATATGAAACGAATCACAGGCTTTCCTACTCGCCCTAATATGGTGCAACAATTATTAGATGTGGGCTTTGATTACTATAATCTGCCTTCCTCTGATGGCTCCCATTATTGGTCGGACAATGTGGCTTATGAATTTACCCTAGCTGAAATTGATCGTATTGAAGATGCCACCAACGAATTACATGCAATGTGTATGGATTTTGTTGCCGATGAAATTAAACAAGGTGATTATGCGCATTATCGCTTCACCGATTTACAGAAAAACCTGATTGAACAAACATGGGCTAAAAACGTACCGCACTTATATGGCCGTTTTGATTTTGGTTATGACGGCGAAAACCTCAAAATGTTTGAGTACAATGCCGACACCCCGACTTCCCTGCTTGAAGCTGCTGTGGTGCAATGGCAATGGTTAGAGCAAATTGAAGGCTTAGCGCATCGTGACCAATTCAATTGGATTCACGAAGAATTGCTCAATCGCTTTCAGTTTATTCAACAGCAAACAGGACTAAACGATTTCCATTTTAGTGCCATGCAAGAAGCGGGACGTGAAGATTGGGGCAATATCGATTACCTAGCAGATGTGGCTTACAACGCAGGTTGGCATATTCATCAGCTCGCTATTGAAGATGTGGGCTACGATAAAGACAGTCAGCAATTCCTCGATCTGAATAATCAGCCTATTGATTGTTTATTTAAGCTCTACCCGCTTGAATGGATGACTACGACAGAATATGCTCCACACATGCTTAATTCATCCACCACTTTTATTGAACCTGCGTGGAAATTACTATTAAGCAATAAAGTGCTGTTAGCGAAATTGTGGCAAAAACATCCAAATCATCCATTATTACTACCCGCTTACTTTAGCAAGCATGATATTACCGATCGTCAATCAATATGGGTGAAAAAACCGACTTTAGGTCGTGAGGGCGCCAATGTTTCTTACTATGAAAAACGTAATGGTCTGGAATTTGCCGCTAAAGGCAGTGAACATTCTGCTTTTTACGATCAAGCAGGTTACATTTATCAACAAAAATTTGAACTGCCAAATTTTGATGGCATGTACCCTATGATTGGTTCTTGGGTAGTGGGAGATGTGGCTTGTGGCATTGGATTGAGAGAAGATTTTACCCCAGTTACCGGCAATGATAGCCACTTTATTCCGCATTACTTTGTAGAATAAAAACAACGCAAAAACTAACCGCACTTAACAGATAATAAGGAGATAAATATGTATCCATTTAGTTTTCAAAACCCTACTCGCATTGAATTTGGTCTCGATAAAGAAAAAGAGATGGGTAAATATATGCACGAATACGGTGCAAAAAAGGCCTTAATTATCTATGGCAGTGAGCGAATCAAACATTCGGGCTTATTTGAAGATGTGGCTAAAAGTTTACGTGAGCATGGCATTGAATACGTTGAATGTGGCGGGGTAAAAAGTAACCCGACAATCAACAAAGTCCGTGAAGCCGTTGCAATGGCAAAAGCCTTTGGTGCAGATAGCGTGTTGAGTATCGGTGGTGGCTCTTGCCTTGATAGTGCGAAAGCGATCGCGGCTGGTGCATGCTATGACGGTGATACTTGGAATTTCTTTAAAGGCACACCGGTGCAAAAAGCATTAATGATTTTCGATGTAATAACCCTTGCGGCAACAGGCAGTGAAATGAACTGGGGCTCAGTCATTACCAATGAAGAAACACAGCAAAAATATTCGATTCACAGCAATCATTTATTCCCAAAAGTATCAGTCATTAATCCGAAATTACAAGCGACCGTCAGCCGTGATTATTTAGTGTATTCTGCCTCAGATATTATTGCTCATTCTATTGAAGCCTATTTCACGGCAGAATATCGTCCTGAAATTATTGATTTCTTAGTAGAAAGCAATATTAAAACCGTTATCCGTACGACTGAAATCCTTCTCAATGATCCACAAGATCTCAATGCTCGTGGTGAATTTGCCTGGACTGCTACACTTGCGTTGAACGGTTTAACGCATCTAGGTATCTCACCTTACGGTTTCCCAAATCATATGATTGAACATTCCATGAGTGCGATTTCAGATGTGCCACATGGTGCTGGCCTTTCCGTGATTATGCCTGCGTGGATGCAATGGTATCAATCTCAAAATCCCGCTCAATTCAAACGCTTTGCTAAAGAAATATTTGGCTTAGATAAGGCTGAAGATGGTATTCAAGCCTTAAAAGCTTGGTTTGATAAAATCGGCACACCAACTCGTCTTGAGCAACTTGGCATTGATGATAAAACCTTATCTGAAATTGTTGGAAATGCGGTTCAAACTGCGATTAAGGCGAAAATGGATAAGATTTACACCAAAGAAGCTATTGAAGCAATTTTCGCTTTAGCGAAGTAATCTCTCATAAAAAGAGCGGTCAAATTCCATTGTTTTGTGAATTTGGCCACTCTTTTTATATTCTCAATATTTCACTTTATTGAAAAGAACACAAAAAAATAACCGCACTTCAGTTACCCAAAGTGCGGTTAATTTGAATTAAGTTTTAACGCTTAATTATAGTGAAGCTTGATCAACAGCCACACCAGCACCCATAGTTGTAGAGATGCTTACTTTCTTGATAAAGATACCTTTTGCAGTAGTTGGTTTTGCTTTGTTTAAAGCAGCCAATAATGCTTGAAGGTTTTCTTTTAATTGAACTTCAGAGAAGTTTGCTTTACCAATTGTTGTGTGGATGATACCGTTTTTATCATTACGATAACGGATCTGACCAGATTTAGCATTTTTAACTGCTTCAGCAACGTTTGGTGTTACGGTACCAACTTTAGGGTTTGGCATTAAACCACGTGGGCCTAATACTTGACCTAATTGACCAACAACACGCATTGCATCAGGAGAAGCGATAACAACGTCAAAGTTCATTTCGCCTTTTTTGATTTGCTCTGCTAAATCTTCCATACCGACTAAATCAGCGCCAGCTTCTTTAGCTGCATCTGCGTTAGCACCTTGGGTGAACACAGCTACGCGTACTTCACGACCAGTACCGTGTGGTAATACAGTTGCACCACGAACGTTTTGGTCTGATTTACGAGGATCGATACCTAAGTTTACTGCAACGTCAACACTTTCAACGAATTTAGCCGTTGCGAATTGTTTTAATAACGCGATTGCTTCGTTGATTTCGTATGCTTTAGTAGAATCTACGCCAGCTTTGATTGCTTTCATTTTTTTAGTCAATTTAGCCATCGTATTATTCCTCCACCACTAAGCCCATTGAGCGAGCAGTACCAGCAATTGATTTCATTTTAGTTTCGATAGTCGCGCCAGTCATATCTGCTGCTTTAGTTTCAGCGATTTGACGAACTTGATCTAAAGTTACTTTACCCACTTTATCTTTGTTCGGTTTACCTGAACCAGATTTGATACCTGCTGCTTTTTTCAATAATACTGCTGCTGGTGGAGTTTTAGTAATGAAAGTGAATGAACGGTCTGCATATACAGTGATAACAACTGGAATTGGTAAACCTTTTTCTAAGCTCTCAGTACGAGCGTTGAATGCTTTACAGAATTCCATGATGTTCACACCTTGTTGACCTAATGCAGGACCAACTGGTGGTGATGGGTTTGCCATACCAGCTGCAACTTGCAACTTAACGTATGCTTGGACTTTTTTTGCCATTTTTTAGTTTCCTCTAAATGGGTGATAACGCCGAAATCGGCTCCCCTGTTAATTAAAGGCCGTATTTTAATTAATCGGCCTCGAAATTTCAAGCAGAAAAACTACTCGAAAAACAACCGCACTTTATTTTTTAAGTGCGGCCATTAAATTTCTTATTTTGGAAAAGGGAAATTAACGTGTTTTTTCCACTTGACCAAATTCAAGCTCAACTGGTGTTGCACGACCAAAGATAGATACAGACACTTTTAAGCGACCTTTTTCGTAATCCACTTCTTCAACCGTACCATTAAAGTCAGCAAATGGACCTTCTGTCACACGCACTTCTTCACCAGGTTGATATTCTTTACGATGACGTGGTTTTTCAGCACTTTGCTCTAAACGATTTAAAATTAAATCTGCTTCACGTTTAGAAATTGGCGCTGGCTTATCTGGTGTACCGCCGATAAAGCCCATTACACGTGGTACGCTTTTCACTAAGTGCCATGTGTCATCATTCATTGCCATTTCAACTAATACATAGCCTGGGAAAAATTTACGTTCGCTTTTACGACGTTTACCTGCTACGTTTTCAACGACTTCTTCAGTCGGCACTAACACTTCACCAAACTGATCTTCCATTTGTTGTTGTTTGATATATTCACGCAATGTGATTGCAACACGACTCTCAAAGCCTGAGAATGCTTGCAATACATACCAACGTTTTTTGGATACGTTTTCAGTTTCGCTCATTTTAGAATCTCAAATCAGTTAAGAAGTTAATCAATGCAATGATAATTGAATCAATTGCCCAGAAGAATAAAGAGGTAAGCACGGTTACCCCAATAACGATTAAAGTTGTTTGACGTGTTTCTGCACGAGTTGGCCATACCACTTTACGACCTTCAACTTTTGCTTCGCTAAAGAATGTGCGAGCTTTTGTACCTTGGTTGGTAATTGCAGCTAAACCAAAGGCAATTAATAAAGCGACAACTACGCCTACTACACGCACAGGTAAAGAGAAGGCGTCTTTAAAATAAACGTTACCAATCGCTGCAGCAGTAAAAAATGCCACAGAAAGAATCCAAAGAAGAGTGTTTAAGCCTTTTGATTTTCCTTCTACGACTTGTTCTTGGTCGTGTTTCTTTTTCTCAACAATTTCAGTTGCCATAAGTGAATCCGTATAAAATAAGGGATAAATAATTTTTAGATTAATTTCAGAACGTGCGATTGTAGCATTTTCTTTCGGGATTGCCTATGAAAAATATTAGAAAAAACAACCGCACTTTCTGTTAATTTTTATATTCGAGTTTTGGTGGTTTATTATCAACGATGGTTTCTTCATCCACAATCACTTTTTGCAAGTTTTCGATTGAAGGTAAATCATACATTGTATCTAACAATACAGCCTCAACGATTGAGCGTAAACCACGTGCACCAGTTTTACGTTCAAGGGCTTTTTTCGCCATTGCTTTTAATGCTTCTGGCGTGAATTCAAGTTCCACATCTTCTAAGCCAAATAATGCTTGATATTGTTTGGTCAGTGCATTCTTCGGTTGAGTAAGGATCTGAATTAACGCTTCTTCATCTAATTCGCTTAATGGTGCAATCATCGGAAGACGACCAATAAATTCTGGAATCAAACCGAATTTCATTAAATCATCCGGCTCAACTTGACGGAATAATTCAGAAAGATTTTCTTTCTCTTCTTCCTTCTCTACTTTCGCATCAAAACCAATTCCGGTATCAGTTTGTGTACGCTTACCGATAATTTTATCTAAGCCAGCAAATGCCCCACCACAAATAAAGAGGATTTTTGAGGTATCCACTTTCAACATTTCTTGTTGAGGGTGTTTGCGTCCACCTTGTGGCGGTACAGATGCGATAGTGCCTTCAATTAATTTCAATAAGGCTTGTTGCACACCTTCACCAGACACATCGCGAGTAATAGACGCACCTTCTGATTTACGGCTGATTTTATCAATTTCATCAATATAGATAATACCCTGCTCTGCTTTTTCCGTATCGTAATCGCAGTTTTGCAATAATTTTTGCAGAACATTTTCCACGTCTTCGCCCACATAACCGGCTTCAGTTAACGTCGTCGCATCGGCCATAGCAAAAGGCACATTCAAACGACGCGCCAAGGTTTGTGCTAGTAAGGTTTTACCGCTACCTGTTGGACCGATTAACAAGATGTTACTTTTACCTAATTCCACATCATTGCTTTGGTGGTTCGTGCGTAAGCGTTTATAGTGATTGTAAACAGCCACTGACAAGACTTTTTTCGCATAATCTTGCCCAATCACATAATCATCTAAGTGTGCACGAATTTCGTGCGGTGTTGGTAATTTTTCTTCAACTGCCAGTTCGCTAGGTGTTTTGATTTCTCCACTGTCTTCCAACATACTGTGGCAAAGCTCGATACACTCGTTACAAATATAACCATCTGTACCCGCAATTAATTTACCTACTTCACTTTTCTCTCTTCCGCAGAAAGAACAGTGAAGATCATTATCATTTGTTGTCATGTTAAATCCTTAACGTTTAATCAACACATCATCCACTAAGCCGTAAGCTTTTGCTTCTTCTGCCGACATAAAGTTGTCACGATCGGTGTCTTTTTCGATACGCTCGATGCTTTGACCTGTATGGAAAGCAAGACGCTCGTTTAAGGTTTGTTTAATTTTTAAAATTTCTTGTGCGTGGATCTGAATATCTGATGCTTGTCCACGGAAACCACCTAACGGTTGGTGAATCATTACGCGTGCATTCGGTAATGCAGCACGTTTTCCTGCCGTACCACCCGCAAGTAAGAATGCGCCCATTGAGCAAGCTTGCCCAATACAAAGGGTACGCACATCCGGTTTAATAAATTGCATGGTATCGTAAATTGCCATACCCGCAGTCACAGAGCCACCCGGTGAGTTAATATAAATATTGATGTCTTTTTTCGGATCTTCTGATTCTAAGAAAAGTAGCTGTGCCACGATCAAATTTGCCATACGATCTTCTACTTCACCACTCAAGAAGATCACGCGCTCTTTTAATAGGCGGGAATAAATGTCGTACGAACGTTCACCACGAGAGGTTTGTTCGACAACCATAGGAATTACACTCATTTTTGCCCCTAAATATGTGCTAAAAAATCGGGCAATATTCTACCCGAAAATCAGTAAAAACAAAAATGCGGTCGCTTTTCATTGAAAAAAACAACCGCACTTTTCGATGATATGCTTGTGAATTTAATTCACGTTCTATCAATTATTATGCTTGTGGATTCATGATCTCATCAAATGAAGACGCTTTTTCAGTCACTTGAGCTTTAGCAAGAACGGCATCAACTGCTTGTTCTTCTAATACTACGTTGCGAATGTTGTTCATTAACTCTTCATTTTTGCTGTAATATTCAACTACTTCAGCTGGTTGTTCGTAAGCAGAAGCGATATCCGCAATCATTGCTTTCGCACGTTCTTCATCCGCTTTCAATTCGTTTGATTTGATCACTTCAGAGAATAATAAACCGACTTGAACACGACGTTTTGCATCCGCTTCAAATAATTCACGTGGTAATTGTGCAGCTTGTTGTGCATTACCACCGAAACGTTGTGCAGCTTGGTTACGTAATACATTGATTTCTTCTTCTACTGCAGAAGCTGGAACATCAATTGGGTTTTGTTCGATTAAACCGTTGATTACTTGTTGTTTAACACGTGAAACTAATGCGTTTTTCAATTCACGTTCCATGTTTTTACGGATTTCTGCTCGTAAATCTGCCACAGTTTTGGTGTTTGGACCAAATTTAGCAACGAACTCATCTGTTAATTCTGGTAATTCCATTTCTTCTACTTTTTTCAAGGTGATCGCAAATTTTGCATCTTTACCTTTTAAGTTTTCAGAATGGTATTCCGCAGGGAAAGTCACATTGATATCGAATTGTTCGCCTGCTTTGTGGCCTACGATGCCCTCTTCAAAACCAGGGATCATGCGACCTTGGCCCATGAATAGAACAAAATCAGTTGCTTTACCACCTTCGAATTCTTCGCCATCTACTGAACCAACGAAGTCGATTGTTACGCGAGAATCTGCTTTCGCTGCAGCTTTGCTTTCAGCCCAAGTCGCTTGTTGTTTACGTAATACATCGATCATTTTATCGATATCAGCTTCTGTGATTTCAACAGTTGGTTTCTCAACTTTGATGTTTTCTAAGCCTTTTAATTCAACTTCTGGGTACACTTCGAAAGTTGCAGTGAATGATAAATCTTTACCAGGTTCGAACGTTTCGATAGCGAAAGTTGGACGACCTGCGATGTTGATTTTCTCAGCGATTACTGCATCAAAGAAATGACGTGGTAATAAATCGTTTAATACATCTTGACGGATTGATGCGCCAAAACGTTGTTCAATGATGTGAGCTGGCACGTGACCTTTACGGAAACCATCAACACGTACATTTTTTGCTGCACGTTTGAATTCTTCACGAGTTGCTTTTTCTACAGCTTCAGCTGGAACGGTGATCGTCACACGACGCTCTAAACCTTGAGTTGTTTCAATATTTAATGACATTTGTAACCTCAATTAATGTTGCACTCGGTAAAAACCACACCGAACACGTTATTGTTTGTAAAAGTAAAAAACCGCCAAATTATAGCGAAAGAAAATCAAACAGTCGATAGAAACCGGAAAATTCACTAGAAAACCGGCTAAAATTGCACAATTTATCAACAATTTTAGATAAAGAAAAAAGTGCGGTCAAAAATAACCGCACTTTTTATCGAATTATAAACCTTTCGGTAAACGAATTTTTTGACCTGGGAAAATCTTATCCGCGTCTTTAATCACTTCTTTATTTGCTTCAACGATAGCGGTGTATTTCGCGCCATTTCCATAAGCTTTCTCAGCGATTTTCCACAAGGTGTCACCTTTTTGGATTACATAGAATGTTTCATCACTGCCTAAGGTTTCACCGCCATTGATGCTTGCATCGCTGGTTACTGAATGGATGCCTTGAATGTTACCCGCCATTAATACTGCTTTTTCTAATGCCGCCGCGTTTGCCGCCACACCTTGGATATTTGCTACACCATTTTCAACGGTAACAGATAAGTTTTCCACGCCTGGATTATCTTCAGCGATGTGTTGAGTCACTGCTTTAGATGCATCTTCTTCTTTAGAGAAAACTTTCTTACCAATGTCACTGACAAAATCAAATAAACCCATTTTAAAGTTCCTTTTGTATGTTTGTTTAAGGGATTATTACGATACTGAAATTCCCTTAAGAAGTCTATAAATCAGAGTGTAAAGCTATGTAAATATTTCAAGAAAACTGATCTAAAATTGACCGCTCTTTGATAGAATACGCCGATTTTTAATTTACTCACTCAGAAAGGACAAATTATGCGTTGGGAAGGTCGTAGAGAAAGCTCAAATATTGAAGATAGACGTGGCTCTGGCGGCGGTAACTTCGGTGGCGGAAAAGGCACCGGTGTTCTCGGTATTATCATTCTTTTAGTCGGCGCTTATTATGGCGTGGATCTTTCAGGCTTAGTGGGTACGCCTGATTTTTCAGGACAAAGCTCTCAACAATTAGAAACCCAAGAAGAACAGCAGCTTGCAAGTCTTTCTAAAGTTGTATTAGCGGATACTGAAACCGTTTGGGGACAATATTTCAGACAAATGGGTAAAACTTATAGCGAGCCAACCATGGTGCTTTACAATGGCGTAACGCCAACCGCTTGTGGTACCGGTCAATCAGCAATGGGTCCATTCTACTGCCCGAGCGATCGCAAAGTTTACCTTGATTTATCATTCTATAACGAAATGAAAAATAAACTGGGTGCAGCAGGTGATTCAGCCTTTGCTTATGTGATTGCGCACGAAGTCGGTCACCACGTACAAAATATGCTCGGCATTCTGCCGCAAGTGAATCGCGCACAACAAAGCAGCGATCGTAAAACTGCAAATCAACTTTCTGTTCAATTAGAACTTCAAGCTGACTGCTTCGCCGGTGTTTGGGCGAGCCAAGCGGTAAAAAGTGGTTTATTTGAACGCGGTGATGAAGAGAAAGCGTTTAATGCAGCAGAAGCTGTGGGCGATGACCGTTTACAAAAACGCAGCCAAGGTTATGTGGTACCGGATAGTTTCACTCACGGTACATCGGCACAACGTCTAGAATGGTTCAGAAAAGGCTTACAAAGCGCCAACCCTTCTGTGTGTAATACTTTTAACCAATAAAATCTTTAAGGCTGATTCATGTCAGCCTTTTTTATTTCTGTGCATTTCAGCATAAAAAAAGTGCGGTCAATTTCAACCGCACTTTTTCTTTATGATATTAAGCTTACGCGAACTGACGTACTTCACCGTTACCTGCTACGTTTTCCACACAACGTGGACAAAGTGTAGGATGTTCAGGGTTCACACCGATTTTGTCAGAATAATGCCAGCAACGTGGACATTTTTCACCGTGAGAACGTGCGACGCTTACCGCAATTCCCTCTAAGTCGCCCGCAGCCACATCCGCAGGTTTGTCAGCTAATGGTTTCACTTCCGCTTTTGAGGTAATTAACACGAAACGTAATTCATTGCCTAATTGTTCTAACAATGCTCGATATTCATCGTTTGCATAAACCGTTACTTCTGCTTCTAAACCACCACCGATCACTTTGTCGTTACGGGCGATTTCTAATACACGGTTCACTTCAGAACGAACTTTAATCAGTTGTTGCCAGTAAGCATCATCTAATTTTTCATTCTCACCTAAGCCAAATAAGCCTTCGTAGAATTCTTCAGTGAAGACGAATTCAGCACGTGGCGTCGCGGTTTGTGGCAAGTAGCCCCAAATTTCATCTGCCGTGAATGACAAGATTGGTGCCATCCAACGTACTAAAGCTTCCGCAATGTGCCATAATGCTGTTTGGCAGCTACGACGCGCAAGACTATCCGCTTTGGTGGTGTATTGACGGTCTTTGATAATATCCAGGTAGAACGAGCCCATTTCCACAGAACAGAAACGCATTAAACGTTGCACTACTGTATGGAATTGATAGTTATCGTACGCGTCTTTAATTTCTTTTTGTGCATCTAACGCACAAGCTACCGCCCAACGATCCAAACTAATCATGTCTTCCGGTTTAACCGCATCACGTTGCGGATCAAAACCATTTAAGTTTGCTAATAAGAAACGTGCGGTGTTACGAATACGACGATAGCTATCCGCTGCACGTTTTAAGATCTCATCAGAAACGGTCATTTCACCTGTATAGTCAGTAGAAGCGACCCATAAACGTAAAATATCACCACCGAATTTATCCATGACTTCTTGTGGGGTCACGATGTTACCGATAGATTTTGACATCTTACGGCCTTGACCATCCACGGTGAAACCATGGGTTAATACTTGTTTATATGGCGCTTTGCTGTCTGTTGCAGTAGAAAGCATTAAAGAAGACATAAACCAACCACGGTGTTGGTCAGAACCTTCTAAATACATATCGATATCTTGAGCGTTAAATTCCGGACGATTCGCCACAACAGAAGAATAGGTTGATCCTGAGTCAAACCATACGTCAAGCGTATCAGGCACTTTGCGATAGGTTTCTGCGTCCGCACCTAATAATTCTTTTTCGTCTAAATCCCACCATGCTTGAATACCGGCTTTCTCTACACGTTTCGCTACTTCTTCAATCAACTCTAAGGTACGCGGATGAAGCTCTTCGGTTTCTTTGTGCACGAATAAGGTCATCGGTACGCCCCAAGTACGTTGACGAGAAATACACCAGTCTGGGCGGTTTTCAACCATTTTCTCGATACGTGCTTGACCCCAATCTGGAATCCAACGTACACCTTTGATTTCGCCTAATGCTTGTTGGCGTAAACCTTGTGTTTCCATACCGATAAACCATTGTGGGGTTGCACGGAAAATAATCGGGGTTTTGTGACGCCAGCAGTGTGGGTAACTGTGTTTGATTTTCTCAACTTTTAATAAGTTGCCCACTTCTCGTAATTTTTCAACAACCAACGGATTGGCTTCAAATACGCCTTTGCCTGCAAAGAATTCAGTCGTTGAAATAAATTTACCGTCATTCGATACAAGACCCGCCATTGGTAAATTATATTTTTGTCCTACAATAAAGTCGTCTAAGCCGTGGTCTGGCGCGGTATGAACTAAACCTGTACCGCCATCAGTGGTCACGTGATCACCTAAAATTACTGGTACAGTGAAATCATAGAACGGATGGTTAAAGCGTACTAACTCAAGTGCTTGACCTTTTACTGAACCTAAAATTTCGATCTGTTCTACGCCCACGGCTTTCGCCACAGACTCCACTAATTCAGCGGCTAAGATCACGCGCTCATCGCCAAGTTGTACTAAGTTGTATTCTAAGTCTGCATTTACCGCAATCGCACGGTTAGATGGCATTGTCCAAGGTGTAGTTGTCCAAATCACCGCAGATAATTTGCCATGGCCTTTGCCTACTGCGTTAAATTTCTCTTCAATTTCAACCGCACTTACAGCAGGGAAACGCACGTAGATAGACGGAGAAACTTTGTCTTCGTATTCCACTTCTGCTTCCGCTAAAGAAGAGCCACAATCCAAACACCAGTGCACTGGTTTTGAACCTTTGTATAAGTGACCATTAGCAATCACTTTACCGAGTGTACGGATGATGTTTGCTTCGGTATTGAAGTTCATCGTTAAATAAGGATTATCCCAATCGCCCAACACACCTAAACGGATAAAATCTTTTTTCTGACCTTCTACTTGTTCTGCAGCGTATTCACGGCATTTTTGGCGGAATTCAGCAGCGGTCACTTTCTCATTTGGTTTCCCCACCAAACCTTCTACTTTTAATTCAATTGGCAAACCGTGACAGTCCCAACCTGGGATATAAGGCGAATCAAAACCTAACGCCGTTTTAGATTTAATAATAATATCTTTCAGAATTTTATTAACGGCGTGACCGATATGAATATTGCCGTTCGCATACGGAGGGCCATCGTGCAAAATAAAGGATTTTTTACCTTTCGTCGCTTGGCGAATTTTTTGATACAACTGTTTGTCATACCAATTTTTTAACATTACAGGTTCGCGTTTGGCTAGATCGCCACGCATTGGGAAACCTGTTTCTGGTAAATTTAACGTGTTTTTGTAATCAACTGTCATGTTATTTTCCAATTTTATATTTCAATATAATCTATTTTGCAAAAAATGCTTTCGCTGTTTTTACGTCTTGTTCAATTTGAGCTTTTAACGCTTCAAAAGACGGAAATTTTATCTCATCTCGAATCTTATGGCAGAATTCTACTTCGACCATTTGTCCATAAATATTCTGAGAAAAATCAAATAAATGAACCTCTAATAATTGCATTGTACCGTTAATGGTTGGGCGTTTCCCCATATTGGCGACACCGTTAAAAATCTCGCCTGATTTTAACCGCACTTTCACCGCATAAACCCCTTTTACAGGGTTCACTTGGCGATGTAAGCGAACATTCGCGGTAGGAAAACCAATGGTTCGGCCTAATTTATTGCCGTGGATCACACGACCGAAAATACGATAAGGCTTGCCGAGTAAATTTTGCGCATGC
>CAUETL010000003.1:0-34334 GCA_959020685.1 Parahaemophilus parainfluenzae
ACTACTTTAGGTTGAACTTCTAAGAAGCCGCCTGAAACATAGATAACTTCTTCTTTGCCATCTTCAAGGGTGAATTTAACAATCCCCGGCTTAATAGCCGTCATTAAAGGGGTGTGGTTTGGTAAAATACCAAGTTCACCTTCCACACCTGTTGCTTGGATTTGTTTCACAGCACCTTCAAAGATTTTTCGCTCTGCGCTGACTATTATTAGGTTAAATGTCGCCATTTTTGTTCTCCTTCAAATGACTTGAAGCGATTACATATTTTTGGCTTTTTCTAGCGCTTCGTCGATTGTACCGACCATGTAGAACGCTTGTTCTGGAATATGGTCGTATTCGCCGTCTAAAATACCTTTAAAGCCGCGGATAGTTTCTTTTAAAGAAACGTATTTACCTGGTGTACCGTTGAATACTTCAGCAACGAAGAACGGTTGTGATAAGAAACGTTCAATTTTACGTGCACGTGCTACCACTAATTTATCTTCTTCAGATAACTCGTCCATACCAAGAATTGCGATGATATCTTTCAATTCTTTATAGCGTTGTAAGATACCTTGTACGCCACGCGCTACATCATAGTGCTCTTGACCGATAACAAGTGGGTCTAATTGGCGTGAGGTTGAATCTAATGGGTCAACCGCAGGGTAAATACCTAAAGACGCAATTTGACGACTTAATACAACTGTTGAGTCTAAATGCGCGAAGGTTGTTGCCGGAGATGGGTCAGTTAAGTCATCCGCAGGCACGTATACCGCTTGAACAGAGGTGATAGAACCTGTTTTGGTTGAAGTGATACGTTCTTGTAACACACCCATTTCTTCTGCTAATGTTGGTTGGTAACCTACCGCAGATGGCATACGACCTAATAACGCAGATACTTCAGTACCAGCAAGGGTATAACGGTAGATATTATCCACGAAGAATAAAACATCACGACCTTCGTCACGGAATTTCTCTGCCATAGTTAAACCGGTTAACGCAACACGTAAACGGTTACCTGGTGGCTCATTCATTTGTCCGTAAACTAATGATACTTTATCTAATACGTTAGAATCTTTCATTTCATGATAGAAGTCGTTACCTTCACGAGTACGTTCACCTACACCCGCAAATACGGAGTAACCTGAGTGCTCAATCGCGATATTACGGATTAATTCCATCATGTTAACGGTTTTACCTACACCCGCACCACCGAATAGACCTACTTTACCACCTTTTGCGAATGGACAAATTAAGTCGATAACTTTGATACCAGTTTCTAATAATTCCGTACTGTTAGATTGTTCTTCATAGCTTGGTGCCGGACGGTGAATAGACCAATTTTCTTCCGCGCCAATTTCACCTTGCTCATCGATTGGTTCACCTAATACGTTCATAATACGGCCTAACGTTTTAGTCCCTACTGGAACTTGAATCGGATTACCCGTATTTTCTACTTTTAAGCCACGTTTTAAGCCGTCAGATGTACCTAATGCGATACAGCGAACTACACCGCCACCTAATTGTTGTTGAACTTCAAGGGTTAAACCTGATTCAACTTTTAATGCATCGTAAACTTTTGGTACTGCATCTTGTGGGAATTCAACGTCAATCACCGCACCGATGATTTGTACAATTTTTCCTGCTGACATTACCGTTCCTCTTTCATTAAATCGCTGCCGCGCCGGCGACGATTTCGTTTAATTCATTTGTAATACTTGCTTGACGGGCTTTATTGTAAACTAATCGCAAGTCATTGATTAAATTACCTGCATTATCAGTTGCCGCTTTCATTGCTACCATTCTAGCAGCTTGCTCGGAAGCAAGGTTATCTACCACAGATTGATACACTTGTGATTCCAAATAACGAGTAAGCAAACTGTCTAATAAGACTTTTGGCTCTGGCTCGTAAAGGTAATCCCAGGTGCTTTGTCTTTGCTCTAAATTATCGGTTTCTAATGCCGGTAATGGTATTAATTGTTGATAAACAGGTTTTTGTGCCATTGTATTAACGAATTTATTGTAGGCAATATAAACTGCATCTACTTCTTCGTCTTTATAGCTACCAAACATACCGTTTGCAACACCAATTAAATCTTCCATTGTCGGATTATCACCCAAACCGGAAAGTTGTGCACGGACAGGTAATCCTAATGAACGGAAGAAACTAATGCCTTTTGAGCCAATTAAACCCAATTCAACATTAACACCTTTATCTTTCCATTGTTTGATTTCTGTCATGACGGTTTTAAACAAGTTAATGTTCAAACCACCACACATTC
Source organism: Parahaemophilus parainfluenzae (assembly GCA_959020685.1). Taxonomy (GTDB): domain Bacteria; phylum Pseudomonadota; class Gammaproteobacteria; order Enterobacterales; family Pasteurellaceae; genus Haemophilus_D; species Haemophilus_D parainfluenzae_T. Next base: position 2,262 of record CAUETL010000003.1, read on the forward strand.
CGCGGTCAGTCGAGACCACTAAGATCCCGACTTTTTTCACTTCGCGTTGAATTAAAAATGGGTGTTTATAACCAACACTTGCTTTAGAGACGTGGCTGATAACATTTCGTATTGTTTCAGAATACGGACGAGAAGCCGACATACGATCCTGCGTTTTACGCATTTTCGAGGTCGCCACCATTTCCATTGCCTTTGTAATTTTTTGTGTACTTTGTACACTGGCAATTTTGGTTTTTATCTCTTTTGCACCTGCCATCTTATTTCTCCGTTACTTTTACCACGCGCTGTTGGCTTTAAAGTTATCCAAAATCGATTTCAATGATGCTTTAACTTCATCATTGTAATTACCGGTTTTGGTCAATTCAGCCATAAACTCGCTGTGGTTACGGCGAGCGTAATCTAAAAGTGCGGCTTCAAAACTTGCAATTTTTTGCAATTCCACATCTTCTAAATAGCCAAACTCAACCGCAAAAAGCAACACAGATTGCTCTGCTACGCTAAGCGGTACATATTGTTTTTGTTTCAATAATTCAGTGACTTTTTCACCGTGAGAAAGTTGTTTGCGGGTAGCATCATCAAGGTCAGATGCGAACTGAGCAAACGCCGCTAATTCACGATATTGAGCTAATGCAGTACGGATACCACCAGCTAATTTTTTCACTACTTTAGTTTGTGCAGAACCACCCACACGAGATACCGAAATACCTGGGTTTACCGCTGGACGAATACCAGAGTTAAATAAGTTAGATTCTAAGAAAATCTGACCATCGGTAATCGAAATTACGTTGGTTGGAACGAATGCTGAAACGTCACCTGCTTGAGTTTCAATAATTGGAAGAGCGGTTAAAGAACCAGTTTTTCCTTTTACTGCACCTTGAGTGAATTTTTCTACGTATTCTTCATTTACACGTGCTGCACGTTCAAGTAAACGTGAGTGTAGATAGAATACGTCACCTGGATAGGCTTCACGACCTGGTGGACGACGTAATAATAATGAAATTTGACGATAAGCAACGGCTTGTTTTGATAAGTCATCGTAAACGATTAACGCATCTTCACCGCGATCACGGAAATATTCACCCATTGCACAACCAGCATAAGGCGCTAAATATTGTAAAGCAGCTGATTCAGATGCAGATGCCGCAACAACGATAGTGTTTTCAAGCGCACCGTGCTCTTCTAATTTACGTACTACGTTTGCAATAGTCGACGCTTTTTGGCCGATCGCTACATAGATACATTTAATACCTGAATCACGTTGGTTAATGATTGCGTCGATTGCTAATGCTGTTTTACCAGTTTGACGGTCACCGATGATTAACTCACGTTGACCACGACCGATTGGAACCATGGAGTCAACCGCTTTATAACCGGTTTGTACAGGCTGATCAACCGATTTACGATCGATAACACCTGGTGCAATGACTTCAACAGGAGAGAAACCATCGTTTTCAATTTCACCTTTACCATCGATTGGTTGACCAAGCGTATTTACCACACGACCTAATAAACCACGGCCAACTGGTACTTCAAGAATACGGCCAGTACATTGTACTTCCATACCTTCCGCTAAATCTGCGTAAGGACCCATTACTACCGCACCAACAGAATCACGTTCAAGGTTAAGTGCCATTGCGTAACGGTTGCCTGGTAAGGCGATCATTTCGCCTTGCATCACATCGCTTAAGCCATGAATACGAATAATCCCGTCACTTACAGAAACAATTGTCCCTGTGTTACGGGCTTCGCTCACCACGTCAAATTGAGCGATGCGTTTTTTAATCAATTCACTAATTTCAGTTGAATTTAGTTGCATCTTGTATTCCTCTTATAATTGCAACTCATTTGCGAGACGAGCAAGTTGTCCACGACTACTTCCGTCAATCACAAAATCTTCTGTACGAATCACTACACCGGCAATCAGTGAGCTATCTACATTGCAATTTAATTTCACTTTGCGAGCTAATCTTTTTTCCATTGCAGCTGCAATTTTTTCGATTTGTGTTGCATTCAATGGTTGTGCAGAAGTTACTTCAACTTCTGCAATAGCTTGATGTTCTTCCACATAATGTTTAAATTCTTCAAACACGGTAGGAATCGCACTCAAACGCTTATTTTCAGCCATTAACCGAATAAGATTTTGCCCATATTGATCCAATTGTTCGCCACAAATAGAAATTACTGTATCAGCTAATTTCTGTGCAGAAAGAGAACTACTTAAGTAAGCTTTTACCGTTTCATCTTCAGCTACGGCTGCAGCAAAACCTAACATTTCAGTCCATTTTTCAACCGCACTTTGTTCAATGGCAAAGTCGAATGCAGCTTTTGCATAAGGGCGAGCTATTGTAGTTAATTCTGACATAAGCTAAGCCTCTTATAACTCTGCAACTAATTTATCAATAATGTCATTGTTTGCCGCTTCATCAATAGAACGACCCACAATTTTCTCAGCACCCGCTACTGCTAATGAAGCCACTTTAACACGTAATTCTTCTTGAACACGTTTACGTTCTGCTTCTACTTCAGCATAACCTTGAGCAATAATTTTTGCTTTTAGTTCTTCGGCTTCTGCCTTCACTTCGTCTAATACTTCATTGCGACGTTTATTCGCAGCATCTAAAATGTCTTGAGCTTGTACTTTTGCAGCTGAAAGTTCTTGTTCAACAAGATTTTTCGTATCTGCTTGCTCTTTTTTAGCTGCTTCAGCTGACGCTAAAGCGTTCGCAATTTGACTTTGACGAGTTTCAATCGCATTAATAATTGGTGGCCAAACAAATTTCACACAAAACCATACAAAAATAATAAAGGCGATGGTTTGACCAATTAATGTTGCATTAATATTCACAACATACCTCCTTCGTTAATTAGGAAATTTGTTGTTTATTAACCTAATAATGCAGCAAATGGATTTGCGAATGCGAAATATAAACCGATACCTACCGCGATCATCGCAATCGCATCAAGAAGGCCTGCAACAATAAACATCTTAGTAAGTAGTGAATTAGCTAATTCAGGCTGACGAGCGGCAGACTCAAGATATTTACCGCCAAGAAGACCAAAGCCAATTGCAGTACCTAACGCAGCAAAAGCAAGCATAATCGCAGAAGCAATGATTGTTGCACTAATTACAGTTTCCATAAATTTTCTCCGTTGTTGAGAGTTGAGTTGTTAAATAAAAAATAAAAATTAATGTTCCGCTTTATTATATGCAATACTCAGGTAAACCACAGTAAGCATCATAAAGACGAAGGCTTGTAATGCGATAACCAAAATATGGAAAATCGCCCACACCAACTGCAATGGCACACCCAGTGCAGCCACAAACGCATTGGCTGAATACATCACGGCAATCAAAATAAAGATCAGCTCACCAGCATACATATTTCCGAATAAACGAAGTGCTAATGAAACAGGCTTTGAGATCAACGTCACGGATTCAAGAAGAAGATTAACAGGGATAAATGCCCAATGATTGAAAGGGTGTAAAGTGTATTCTTTTGCAAGACCTTTAATACCCTTAGATTTAATCGTATAAAAAAGGATCAATACAAATACTGAAATCGACATTGCAAATGTCATATTCATATCCGTAGTCGGCACAGCTCGTACAGGAATATGATGTTCACCTGTAATAATAGCAAACAACTGGGGAATATAATCCACAGGTACCAAATCAATAGTATTCATAATCATCACCCATACGAAAATGGTTAAAGCCAACGGCGCTATCACATCTCGTTTACCGTGATAATTTTCTTTTACTACACCATCAATCCATTCTACAGCCATTTCAACAGCACATTGTAGTTTACTCGGTACACTTGCTGTTGCTTTTTTAGCCACTTTACGAAAAATAGCTAAGAAAAGGAAACCACACAACACAGAGAAGAAAAACGTATCAAGATTAAACGTCCAAAAACCTTCACCTGCTGTAAGATAAGTTAAATGGTGTTGGATATATTCAATTGAAGTTTGTCCAGACATAATCGATCCTTTGTTCTGAAGAATAACCCAAAGTTAAATTTTATTGAGAATAAGTGGAATAATATTATTCAGCACTAATGCCAATAAAAAACCAACAAAAAACGCAATAAAATTGATAACGAATAACCATTTGATGGCAATAATGATAAAAACCATCGTTAAAATAAACTTTATTGCTTCAGCACGATAAAGTGCAGTCAGTTTTGTTGAAAAATTTTGTTTTCTGTAAAAAATGATAAATATGAATGTACAAAAAGGCAAAAAGGCACTTAAAAAACCGTAGCTAAAATCTACCGCACTTTGGCGTTGCCAAATTGCAAGGAATAACCCCAAAACAACAAGACAAACCGATTCAATGATTATCGCCTTTTGATATCGATTTTTAACCTGTGTTAAAACCTTAGACATTATTTTATTTTTTAAAATACAAAAACTGTCTAATTATACCCGTGCTACAAAGAGTTTCAACTTTTAAACCACTAAAAAATGTTAAATAAATCACAATTTTAAAAAATAATTAACAAAATAGCCGTAAAAAAAGTGTGTTTTATCGTAAAACGATTAAATGTCGCTCACCTACAAGTTCAGGGACATTCAAAGTAATCACGTCTTTTACTTCGAATTTTTTGTCTAATTCTTGAACTTCATCTTCGTGATAAATGCCTTTCAAGGCATAAAAATACCCATTTTCTTTTGGCAAATGATGACACCAATCTGTCATATCTTTTAACGAAGCAAATGCACGACTTAATACACCGTCGAATTTTTGTTCAGGTTGGTATTCCTCAACACGGCTAAGAACAGGTTCTACATTTGTTAGTCCTAATTCACGTACTGCATTTCGAATGAAGCTAATACGTTTACCTAAACTATCTAACAAGACAAATTGCTTGGTAGGATTAATAATGGCCAAAGGCAGTCCTGGCAAGCCTGGACCCGTTCCTACATCTATAAAACGCTCCCCTTGTAAATAAGGACTAACAACAATACTATCCAAGATATGTTTTACTAACATCTCTTGCGGATCACGTACAGAGGTTAAATTATAGGCCTTGTTCCATTTATTGAGTAATTGTACCAACTGAATCAGCTGATCTTTTTGTCGATCGGTTAATTGAATTTCAGCTTGAGTCAGTAAATTTTCGAGTTTTGCTTTCATTTTTCTATCTATCTTGTCTGTTTGTCGTCATTCTACTTGAAAATACCTACCTTGAAACATTATTTCTTCTGGCTTGCTAAAATATTCCCTAAATTTGTTTCCAACCAATCCACTAACTCAAACATCTTATTAGAAGCCTCTGTTCCAAATTCTGTTAATGTGTAATCCACTTGCGGTGGCACGGTATTATAGGATTTACGGATTAACATACCATCAGCCTCCAATTCCTGCAGGGTTTTAGTCAACATACGCTCGCTTACGCCATCAATAGCACGGCGAAGTTCACTAAAACGCTTGGTGCCAGAATGTAAACTCACTAACACTAATGCGCCCCAACGACTGGTTAAATGTTGCAAAATTTGGCGAGAAGGGCAAGCTGAAGCCAGTACGTTCCCACGATTTAAATTTTTTTCCATTTTTAATTCCTTAAAAATCAACAATTTGAAAATTGTTTTTTAAAAATTCCAAAACTTACGTTTATGTAAGTACTTCTCAAAAGTAAGTATTGAAATATAATACGCCATATCAAGCGAACAATCAAATGTTCAAACATCATTTCAACTTAACGAGAAGGAAAACATCATGACAACTAAAACTATCGCAATTACTGGTGCAACAGGTCAATTTGGCGCAATCGCATTAGACTTATTAAAAGCAAAACAAGCAAACATTCTTGCGCTTGTACGCTCTCCAGAAAAAATTTTAGGTGTAGAAGCTCGCAAATTTGATTATTCAAAAACAGAAGGACAAGTAGAAGCATTACAAGGCGTAGATACATTAATTTTAGTATCAAGTAATGAAATCGGTCAGCGTTTTGTACAACACAACAACGTAATTGAATCAGCGAAAAAAGCGGGTGTGAAACATATTATCTATACCAGTTTACTCGGCGCGACCAACAATAATACTGTAAAATCCCTTGCCAGTGAGCACGTTGAAACTGAAGCAGCATTAAAAGCTTCGGGTATTACTTACACTATTTTACGCAATGGTTGGTACACCGAAAACTACACAGCTTCAATTCCGGCAGCATTAGCAAACAATGCTTTCTACGGTTCAGCAAAAAACGGCAAAATTTCGTCTGTACTTCGTGCAGAACTTGCTGAAGCAGCGGTAAACGTCGCATTAAGTGAAGGTCATGAAAACCAAACTTACGAACTTGCCGGATCAACCAGCTGGACATTAGCCGACCTTGCAGCAGAAATCAGCAAACAAACAGGTAAAGATATCCCTTACGTGGATATTCCTGCAGCAGATTATGCCGCAGCACTTGTACAAGCAGGATTAGATAAAGGCTTTGCGGACCTAATTGCACAATGGGATGTGGATGCTTCAAACGGTGCATTATTCTCAGAAGACAAAACCCTTGAGAAATTGCTTGGCCGTCCAACAGCAGGATTGAATGTAGCAGTGAAACAAGCTTTCACCCATTAATAAAGTTCTTTAAAAAAAGTGCGGTCAAAATTAACCGCACTTTTCATTTCTAAACATCATTCGCCACGTTTTAGCATGCCTTGTTTTTTCAAATTCACCAGAATAATTGAAATTGCCGCAGGAGTTATACCTGAAATTCGGCTGGCTTGACCAATTGAAACCGGGCGATGTTGTTCCAACTTCGCACGTACTTCATTAGATAAACCGGAAACTTTGCTGTAATCAAAGTTAGCTGGAATAGCCGTATTTTCGTGGCGTTTTTGTTTCTCAATTTCTTCTTGTTGATGCTCAATATAGCCTTGATACTTAATAGCAATTTCTACTTGTTCTACGGCTTCTCGGTCTTCCATTGCCGGTTTGTATGGCGTTAAAGAAGTCAAAATATCGTAGGTCATTTCTGGACGACGCAATAAATCTTCACCATTGGCTTCACGCACAAGTGGGCTACCAAGCACTTTATTCGCTTCTTCTAAATATTCAGAACGCGGATGCAACCAAATGCTGCGTAAGCGTTGACGTTCTTGCTCAATATTTTCCATTTTTTGATTAAAGCGAGCCCAACGAGCCTCATCAATCAAACCTAATTCATGGGCAATTGGCGTTAAACGAATATCCGCATTATCTTCACGTAATAACAAACGGTATTCCGCACGAGAAGTGAATACGCGATACGGTTCTTTGGTACCAAGCGTGCAAAGGTCATCCACCAATACACCGGTATAAGATTGATCGCGACGTGGATACCATGCCTCTTTCTCTTGTACGTAAAGACCTGCGTTAATCCCAGCTAATAAGCCTTGTGCCGCTGCTTCTTCATAACCGGTTGTACCGTTAATTTGACCCGCAAAGAACAAACCAGAAATCGATTTAGTTTCTAACGTTGGTTTTAAGTCACGTGGATCAAAATAATCATATTCAATGGCATAACCTGGTTTAATGATGCGAGCTTTTTCTAAACCTTTCATCGAATTCACAATGCCCATTTGCACGTCAAACGGTAAACTAGTAGAGATCCCGTTTGGATACACTTCATTACTGGTTAAGCCTTCTGGTTCCAAATAAATTTGATGTGAATTACGATCCGCAAAACGCATTACTTTATCTTCTATAGATGGGCAATAACGTGGACCAATCCCTTCGATCACACCGGTATACATTGGACTACGATCCAAGTTATTACGGATCACTTCATGAGTTTGTTCATTGGTATGCGTAATATAACAAGGAATTTGTTGAGGGTGATCATCCACTGATCCCATAAAAGAGAATATAGGCAACACCTCATCACCATGTTGTTTAGCCAATATATCGAAATTGATCGTGCGTGCATCGATACGTGGTGGCGTACCTGTTTTTAAACGATCAACGCGTAAATTCAGATCACGTAAACGATGAGAAAGTGTAACAGATGCCGGATCACCTGCGCGACCGCCTTCATAATGTTCTAAACCAATATGGATCTTACCCGCTAAGAAAGTACCAGCAGTTAAAACCACCGATTTAGCGCGGAATTTAAGTCCCATTTTGGTTTCCACACCACAAACGCGATCTTGCTCAATTAAAATATCAGTTACTTCTTGTTGGAAAATATCTAAATTGGGTTGATTTTCTAGTGCAATACGTACCGCTTGGCGATATAACACACGGTCAGCTTGAGCACGAGTTGCACGTACAGCAGGTCCTTTACTGCTGTTTAAAGTACGAAATTGAATCCCCGCCTTATCTGCAGCATGCGCCATTAACCCGCCCATGGCATCTACTTCTTTCACTAAATGGCCTTTACCAATACCACCAATAGCGGGGTTACATGACATTTGTCCAAGGGTATCAACATTATGTGTCAATAATAGGGTTTTTAATCCCATGCGTGCCGGAGCCAATGCGGCTTCTGTACCGGCATGACCGCCACCCACAACGATCACATCATAATTTTCGGTGTAAAACATATATCTCTCTTCGTCTTCAATTTGATCTTCGATCTAAAAATAGGCGCTATTCTACTGAAAATTACGTGTGCTTGAAAGCAAGAATTCAATCTGTGATAAGAGAAGATCGAGAGGTAATAAAGATAAGATCTATTTATATATAAAGATCTTATTATTGTTACTATTAGGATCCTTTTACCTTGTTAATAAGATCCTTTTCCTTTTTTAAATGAAGAAGTTAGATCATTTTAGACTGTGTTGAAATGTCGTCAGTTTGAAGAATTTTTCTTGTGGATAATCTTTAATTTTATCCACAGTTAAAACAATCATCATATTTACTCAGTGGAAAAGAACAAGTTTTTGACAGGTTTTATTAAAGTTATCCACAGGTGATTTTCTTGGATAATGGATAAAGAAAAAGCGATAACTCAAATTATCGCTTTATTATGACTAAAGTGCATTTATAAATTGTGGTAGCCAATCTTCAGCAAATTGTTCTTGATCATCAACATGCAAGACATCGATTTTTAAACTGTCGCAAATTTTGACCGCACTTTTTTCACTTAATTGTGTTTCAACTTTATTCACGGCGTGACAGAATGTATCGTAATCTGAATTGCCTAAGCCTACAACGGCAAAGCGGAGATAAGATAAATCTTTATCTGATGCCGCAATTTGTTCAAAGAGTGGTTTCAAATTATCAGGCAATTCACCTGCACCATGTGTTGAAGTGACAATCAACCAAATATTTTCATCAATCACATCATCAAGTTCTGGTCCGTGGAAAAGTGCGGTAGAAAAATCTTGTGTTTTTAACACATCTTCTAAATGCTCCGCTACATATTCAGCGCTGCCTAATGTGCTGCCTGAAATCACGCAAATATTCATATTGTTTCCTAATAAGAAAAAAGGCTTAGATTTTCTAAGCCTTTATAGTCATTATACGTTGTCGAATTTACCCAACAATGAACGAATGTGTTCTTGCCAGTTGCGGTGTTCATTTCTAAGTTGCTCATTTTCATGTTGCAACGCTTCTACCGCTTGTTGAGATTGATTTTTTTGTTCTTTTAATTCTTCCACTTCAAGTTGAAGTAATTGAATGGTTTCTACTGCTTGTCTAATTTTTTCTTCAAGCTGATCTAAAATTTCTAAAGACATAGTGATTTCCTTTTTTAAAATAAGTCCGAAACGGCTTTATTCTACCGACTTAATCCTATTTTTAAAAGCCTCTTGTCAAAATTTATTATGCAAACGTTTGCTTAGTGATAAAATAACGAGACTTTTTGCATTGGGAGAGAAAAATGAATCGTGCATTAGCTATTGAATTTTCAAGAGTAACCGAAGCGGCAGCATTAGCAGCTTATACTTGGCTTGGTCGTGGTAATAAAAATGCAGCAGATGAGGCGGCAGTCAAAGCCATGCGTTATATGCTGAATTTAATCCATATGGACGGTGAAATTGTGATTGGTGAAGGAGAAATTGACGAAGCACCAATGCTTTATATTGGCGAAAAAGTGGGCTCAGGTAATGGTGAGCTCGTTTCTATTGCGGTTGATCCGATTGATGGCACACGAATGACCGCAATGGGCCAATCGAATGCCATTTCAGTATTGGCAGCTGGCGGTAAACGAACCTTCTTAAAAGCGCCAGATATGTATATGGAAAAATTAGTCGTGGGTCCTGAAGTAAAAGGCATGATTGATTTAAGTTTACCGATTGAACAAAATCTTCGCCGTGTCGCTTCTCGTTTAGGTAAATCCTTATCGGATTTAACCGTGATGGTGCTCGCTAAACCACGTCATGATGAAGTGATTAAACAAATGCATAATCTTGGTATTCGCGTGATGGCTATTCCGGATGGTGATGTGGCGGCTTCGGTTTTATGTTGCTTACCTGATGCTGAAGTGGATATGGTTTATGGCATTGGCGGTGCTCCTGAAGGTGTGGCAGCCGCCGCTGCAATTCGAGCATTAGGTGGAGATATGCAAGCTCGTCTTATTCCACGCAATGAAGTGAAAGGCGATACGGAAGAAAATCATAAAATTGCCGCTGAAGAAGTTCAACGTTGTGAAGCCTTAGGTGTGAAGGTCAATGAAATCTTAAAATTAGAAGATTTAGTGCGTGATGATAACCTTGTTTTTGCCGCAACGGGAATTACGCACGGTGAATTACTTAAAGGGATTTCTCGTCGTGGTAACTTGGCCACCACAGAAACTTTATTAATCCGTGGTAAATCACGCACTATTCGTAAAATCCAATCCATCCATTATCTTGATAGAAAAGATTCTGAAATCTATGAGATTTTAAGAAATTAGTGAAAATAAAAGAGCGGTCATAAAAAACAATGAATTTTTTGACCGCTCTTTTTTATTTCTTACAGCATTTTCTTCAATTGATACAGATAAGCTAAGGCTTGTTTTGGGCTTAATTCATCGGGATCAAGCTGCTCAATAGCTTCGCGTAAAGCATCTGGTTCCGCTTCAAAATCCAATTCACCTTGATGTTGATTTAACGCTCTTAAATGTTGAATTTGTTGATCACCATTTTGTGCTGACAGTTTTTCTAACTGATGCAATTTTTGCTTCGCCAGTTTAATGACAGATTGTGGTACACCAGCTAGCGCTGCAACAGCAAGACCATAACTTTTACTTGCCGCACCGTCTTGAACAGCATGCATAAAGGCAATGGTATTATTGTGTTCTAATGCATCTAAATGAATATTGGCAATGCCTTCAATTTGTTCTGGCAGCACGGTGAGTTCAAAATAATGGGTCGCAAATAATGTAAGTGAACGAGTTTTCTTCGCTAACCATTCAGCACAAGCCCAAGCTAAAGAAAGCCCATCATAAGTAGATGTTCCGCGTCCAATTTCATCAATCAGAACTAAACTTTGTGAAGTAGCTTGATGAAGAATATTCGCCATTTCGGTCATTTCTACCATAAACGTAGAACGACCGGAGGCTAAATCATCAGAAGCACCAATTCGAGTAAAAATACGATCAATTTGCCCTATAACCGCGCTATCAGCTGGCACAAAACTGCCTATATAGGCCATTAACGTAATTAAAGCCGTTTGACGCATATAGGTACTTTTACCACCCATATTTGGGCCGGTAATAATCAGCAAATGGCGCTGTTGATTGAGATTCACAGGGTTAGCAATAAAAGGGTCTTTTAAGACTTGTTCCACTACAGGATGGCGACCATTTTCAATTTTTACACCAATCTCATCGCTAAATTGTGGTGCAACATAATTTAAGGTTTCTGCTCGTTCTGCGAGGTTAACTAACACATCTAATTCAGACAATGCTAAACTGGCTAACTGCAATTGACCTAAATGTGGCAACAATAAATCAAATAATTCATCATAAAGTTGCTTTTCTAAAGCAAGCGCCGCGCCTTTTGATTTTAAAACCTTGTCTTCATATTCTTTTAATTCAGGAATAATGTAGCGTTCGGCATTTTTTAAGGTTTGACGACGAACATAATGAATCGGTGCTTTATGAGCTTGCCCTTGGCTGATTTGAATGTAATAGCCATGCACCGCATTAAAGCCAATTTTTAAGGTATCAATACCTGTGCTTTCTCGTTCGCGTTGTTCTAAATTTTCTAAATATTGCGTTGCACCGGCGGAAAGGGTTCGCCATTCGTCTAATTCGGCATTATAGCCTTCAGCAATAACGCCACCATCGCGAATTAATAACGGAGGGGTTTCAATAATTGCTTTTTGAAGTAGCTCGATTTGCGCGGAAAAATCATCAATTTGTGCAGAAAGTGCGGTCAAATTTGACGATGTTTTTGTATGAATCAGCGATTTTATCGGTTCAATTTGTTCTAATGCGGTACGTAAACGTGTGAGATCGCGAGGACGTGCAGAACGCAGTGCTACACGGGCAAGAATCCGTTCCATATCGCCCACTTGTTGCAAATAAGGCTGCAATTCGTGATACAAATCTTGCTCAATAATTTCACCAATCGTTTTTTGGCGTTTTAATAGAATGTCTGTTTGACGGATAGGCTGATGAATCCAACGTTTTAATAAACGGCTACCCATTGGCGTAACACATTTATCTAATACCGAAGCCAGCGTGTTTTCTGTGCCACCCGCAAGATTTTGAGTGAGTTCTAAATTTCGGCGTGTTGCAGCATCTAATTGAATATTATCGTTATTTTGAATGACACTGATGCTTTGAATGTGTGGCAGAGAAGCACGCTGTGTTTCTTTTGCATATTGCAATAAACAGCCTGCTGCTGCCAAGCCAAGAGGTGATTTTTCTACACCAAATGCACGTAAATCTTTCGTACCAAATTGACGGTTAAGTTCTGAAATCGCCGTACTGAGTTCAAATTCCCAAATAGGACGACGGCGTAATCCTTTATAATGTTCGATAATGGCCATTTCGGCAAAATCTTCACAATAAAGTAATTCCACGGGATTAATACGCTGTAATTCAGCTTGCAAGGCTTCTTTTGAATGAGGTTCACAAAGCTGAAAGCGTCCAGATGTCATGTCTAATGTGGCTAGACCAAATTTTTCTTTTTCCTGATAAACCGCCACAATTAAGTTATCTTGGCGTTCTGGTAAAAGTGCTTCATCACTCACTGTACCTGGTGTCACAATTCGTACAATTTTTCGCTCAACCGGTCCTTTTGATGTGGCGGGATCACCCACTTGCTCACAAATAGCAACAGGTTCACCTAATTGCACTAATTTTGCTAAATAGCCTTCTACCGCATGATAAGGCACGCCCGCCATGGGTATTGGATTACCTGCTGATTGCCCACGTTTAGTTAAAGAAATATCTAACAACGTTGCCGCTTTTTTTGCATCATCATAAAAAAGCTCATAAAAATCCCCCATTCGATAAAATAACAAAATATCAGGATTTTCTGCTTTTAACTTGAGATATTGCTGCATCATTGGCGTATGCTGCTCGAAATTGTCTTGTAAATTCATGACGTTATCCAGTTTAAGTTTTTAACTTTTTGTCTAGCAAGTAGTGGTTTTACGATAGAAGTGATGTGTTATTTTTGGCTGATTTTAATTTTCTACATCCACACTCAGTACTTCATCTTCTGTTTTTAACAGTGTATAGACATCTTTTAGCATTTCATTATCGATGTTGTAGCATCTCACTTGCAAGCGAACTTCGCCGCTAGCTTGGTCTTTTACCGAGATATTTTCAATGCGGTAATCATGTTTCAATAATAAATCTGTCACTTTACTAATACCGTTCGCTGAACTCAGTTGAATGGCCAAGCGAGTACGTTTTTTATAGGTTTTACGGCGAACATAACGCTGCACAATCGGGCTGATACGGATAGCGATTAAAATCATTAAAGTGGCAATAATCGCATCAAAAATAAAGCCTGCACCTGTTGCCACACCGATAGCCGCTGCAGCCCAGATGATTGCTGCAGTGGTTAAGCCTGAAATAGCATCATTTTTCTTGTGCAAAATTACCCCTGCACCTAAGAAACCGATGCCACTGATTACTTGTGCGGCAAGTCGCATAGGGTCAGTTCGAATGTTATCTGAAACTTGCGCATAATGTTCTGCGGCTTGAATAGATACAATCGTCAGTACACAAGTCGTCACCGCAATAATGGCACAGGTTTTGACCCCAACCGGTTTGTGTTTAAGTTCACGTTCTAATCCAATAATCCCGCCAAGTACAAGTGCGAGTAGCATTTTCCCTAGGATAAGTAAATAAGCCGTCTGTTCAAGAGCGGTCGAAAAAAGAAAAGAATTTTCCATGTTAATAATGAATATGAGTAAATAAAAAAACGGGCATTATTCTACCTGAAAAAAGGACTTTAATGGGCAAATTTACAATCAATTTACCTTTAATTTATCGCCTTTCGGCTTGAAATTAAGTAAAATCTAAAGTTTTGAAAGATGATGATAGCTGAGAATAAATTTATGCAAAAATCAACGCCGAATATTGGCTTTGTAAGTTTAGGTTGTCCTAAAAATTTAGTGGATTCCGAACGTATTCTGACCGAATTACGTACTGACGGGTATAACATTGTGCCAAGTTATGAAAATGTGGACTTGGTCATTGTGAATACCTGTGGTTTTATTGATAGCGCCGTGCAGGAATCTCTAGAAGCCATTGGAGAGGCGTTGGAAGAAAACGGACGCGTGATTGTGACCGGCTGTTTAGGGGCGAAGGAAGATCAAATTCGCCAAGTTCACCCAAAAGTATTGGAAGTGAGCGGTCCGCACAGTTATGAAACAGTCATGGCACAAGTACATAAATATGTACCAAAACCAGAGCATAATCCTTACACCAGCCTTGTACCAAAACAAGGGGTGAAATTAACACCAAAACACTATGCTTATTTGAAAATCTCAGAAGGCTGTGATCATCGTTGTACATTCTGTATAATCCCTTCATTACGTGGGGATTTAGAAAGTCGTTCTATCACGCAAGTATTGGATGAAGCAAAACGTCTTGCTGATGCGGGTGTGAAAGAGTTATTGGTTGTTTCACAAGATACTTCAGCTTATGCGATGGATACACAACGCAAAGAAGGTGGAGTTAAAACGGCTTTCTGGAATGGTATGCCAATTAAAAATGACTTAATGACCTTGTGTAAACAGCTTGGTAAATTAGGCATTTGGGTGCGTTTACACTACGTTTATCCTTATCCACATGTGGATGATTTAATCCCATTAATGGCGGAAGGTTTATTATTGCCTTATTTGGATATTCCATTACAACATGCGAGTCCGAAAATTTTAAAAGCAATGAAAAGACCAGGAAAATTTGACCGCACTTTAGAGCGTATCAAGCAATGGCGTGAGATTTGTCCAGATTTAACGCTGCGTTCAACTTTTATCGTAGGTTTCCCGGGTGAAACAGAAGAAGACTTCCAAATGTTATTGGATTTCTTAAAAGAAGCACAACTTGATCGCGTAGGCTGTTTCAAATTTAGCCCAGTAGAAGGCGCTCCTGCAACTGAAATGGCCGACCAAGTGCCTGAAGATGTAAAAGAAGAACGTTTCCACCGCTTTATGCAATTACAACAAGAAATTTCGGCTGAACGATTAAAACAAAAAATTGGCCAAACGCTTGATGTAATTGTGGATGAAATTGATGACGAAGGTATTATCGGGCGTACAAAAGCTGATGCACCAGAAGTTGATGGCTTAGTTTATATTGAAAATCTAAGTGGCACGCCTGTAAAAGTAGGCGAATTTATTAAAGTAACCATTACCCATTCAGATGAATATGATCTATGGGGAACCTGTTAATTATTAATCTTATTTATTTTTTACCAAAGGAATTTAGAAATGGCAGAAACACAAAAACAACCCAGTGTTATCCGTTTTGAACAAGAAGTTGCGGCAAAAAATTATGAAGCAGCTTGCGTAGAATTGCTCGATATTTTAAGCAAAATTGATACTAATTTTGGTGGTATTGAAGGCATTGAAATTGATTATCCTAGCCAATTAAATGATGAATTAGTACAAGATAAAATTAAGCATTTTTGTACCCGTGTAGCGGTAGCAATGAGCGAGCTATTTTCTGATCCTAAATTAGATATTTCTGAAGGTGGGGCGCAACGTTTCTTTACCTTACAACGTTGGATTAACATGATTTTCGCATCATCGCCATTTGTAAATGCGGATCATGTTTTACAAGCTTATAACCGCAATCCAGATAAAACCAATTTATCTGATTTTCATTTAGATAATACGAGATCATCATTAATTAAATTCTGTATTTTCTATCTGCCAGAATCTAATGTGAATGTTAATCTTGATGCTTTATGGAATTTAGATCCTGAATTATGTGCATCTCTTTGTTTTGCATTACAATCACCCCGTTTTATCGGTACCGATCAAGCGTTCTCTAAGCGTGGTACGCTTTTACAATGGTTCCCTGAAAAATTGGCAACAATTGAAAACTTAAATAATGTGCCAAGCGCAATTTCACACGATGTGTATATGCATTGCAGCTACGATATTGCTGAAAATAAACACTGGGTGAAAAAAGCATTAAACCAAGTTATTCGTCGTCATTTATTGAAAGGTGGATGGACTGATCGCGATGTCACTAAATTAGGTGAACATAATGGCAAACCAGTTATGGTCGTATTATTGGAGCATTTCCATTCATCCCATTCAATTTATCGTACGCATTCCACTTCAATGATTGCTGCGCGTGAGCGTTTTCATTTAATTGGTGTGGGTAATGAAGCAGTAGATGCGGCAGGACAAGCGGTGTTTGATGAATTCCATTTATTAAAAGGCGATAATATTTTTAGTAAATTGAATGAATTAAAAGAGATTTGTGAAAAAAATGGTGCAGCCGTTCTTTATATGCCAAGTATTGGGATGGATTTAACTACCATTTTTGCAAGTAATACGCGTCTTGCACCGGTTCAAGTGATTGCTTTAGGCCATCCAGCGACGACACATTCTGATTTTATTGAATATGTAATTGTAGAAGATGACTACGTTGGTTCTGAAAAATGCTTTAGTGAGCAATTATTGCGTTTACCGAAAGATGCCTTACCTTATGTGCCTTCAGCACTTGCACCGCAACACGTAGAATATCGCTTACGTGAAAATCCTGAAGTGGTGAATATTGGTATTGCTTCTACCACAATGAAGCTTAACCCATATTTCTTAGCAGCATTAAAGGCTATTCGTGATCGTGCGAATGTTAAGGTTCATTTCCACTTTGCTTTAGGTCAATCCAGTGGTGTGACTCATCCTTATGTTGAGCGTTTTATTAAATCTTATTTAGGTAATGATGCGACAGCTCATCCACATGCGCCTTATGATCAATATCTTCGTATTTTGCATAACTGCGATATGATGGTGAATCCATTCCCATTCGGGAATACGAATGGCATTATTGATATGGTGACATTAGGTTTAGTAGGTATATGTAAAACCGGTGCAGAAGTCCATGAACATATTGATGAGGGGTTATTCAAACGTTTAGGTTTACCGGAATGGTTAATTGCAAATACGGTAGATGAATATGTTGAACGTGCAATTCGTTTAGCAGAAAACCATCAAGAACGTTTAGAACTTCGTCGTCATATTATTGAAAATAACGGCTTACAAACTTTATTTACAGGTGATCCAAGCCCAATGGGTAAAGTGTTACTTGAAAAATTTGAGGAGTGGAAAGTGGCAAATTTAGCTGAAAAGCCAAAGAAAAAAGCAACTAAATCCGCAACGACAAAAGAGAAGACTACAAAGTCTACCACGACAAAGAAAAGTGCGGTCAAATCTGAAGGTAAATCTGAGCCGAAAAAAACGGTAAAGAAAACCACGAAAAAAGCAGATAAATAATCAATAAATCCCCGAAAGGGGATTTTTTATTGAGAAAAATTAAACAAAGCCTCATTTTTTCTAAAAAAGCTTGATTTTGTAGCATAAAGCCTGTAATTAATAGACCCATTCAACACAACATAAAATAAGGAAAAACTCATGAAAAACGTCGGTTTTATCGGTTGGCGCGGAATGGTCGGTTCCGTATTAATGGATCGTATGGTGCAAGAGCAAGATTTTGCCAATATTAATCCAGTTTTCTTCACCACTTCTCAAGCAGGTCAAAAAGCCCCTGTATTTGCAGGTAAAGAAGCGGGTGAACTTAAAAGTGCATTCGACATTGAAGAACTTAAAAAATTAGACATTATCGTGACCTGTCAAGGTGGCGACTATACCAATGAAGTTTATCCAAAATTAAAAGCAACAGGTTGGGACGGTTATTGGGTTGATGCAGCGTCTGCACTACGTATGAAAGATGATGCGATTATCGTGCTTGATCCGGTAAACCAACACGTGATTTCTGAAGGCTTGAAAAAAGGCATTAAAACTTTCGTGGGTGGTAACTGTACCGTGAGCTTAATGTTAATGGCTATCGGTGGTTTATTTGAAAAAGATTTAGTGGAATGGGTATCTGTCGCAACTTACCAAGCGGCTTCAGGTGCAGGCGCAAAAAATATGCGTGAATTACTTTCACAAATGGGTTTATTAGAACAAGCAGTTTCAAGCGAATTAAAAGACCCTGCTTCGTCAATTTTAGATATTGAACGTAAAGTGACAGCAGAAATGCGTTCTGATAGTTTCCCAACGGATAACTTCGGCGCAGCATTAGGTGGTAGCTTAATCCCTTGGATTGACAAACTTCTTCCAGAAACAGGACAAACTAAAGAAGAATGGAAAGGCTATGCAGAAACCAATAAAATCTTAGGTTTAAGCGACAATCCAATTCCTGTTGATGGTTTATGTGTGCGTATTGGTGCATTACGTTGCCATAGCCAAGCGTTCACCATCAAACTGAAAAAAGACTTACCATTAGAAGAAATTGAACAAATTTTAGCGTCTCACAACGAATGGGTGAAAGTGATTCCAAATGACAAAGAAACCACATTACGTGAATTAACCCCAGCTAAAGTAACAGGTACATTAAGCGTACCAGTTGGTCGTTTACGTAAATTGGCAATGGGTCCGGAATACTTAGCGGCATTCACTGTAGGTGACCAATTATTATGGGGTGCTGCAGAGCCAGTTCGCCGTATCTTAAAACAATTGGTGGCATAAGTTTTACTTTCACTACAAAGGGCGTATTTACTACGCCCTTTTCATTAGAAAATTATGATCAGAGAACCTCATTTTCATCAATTTGCTCTTGCAGAGTTATTGCCTTTTTTTGAGCAATTTCCTACGCAATATCTTTCTGGCGAACGAAATATCAAATTGGCTTATCGCCATTTGGTTCAGCCTGAAAGCACTGTCAGAAAATTGATGATTTTGGTGAATGGTCGAGCAGAAAATATGCTGAAATGGACTGAGTTAGCTTACGACTTTTACCAACAAGGTTATGATGTATTACTTTTCGATCACCGAGGACAAGGCTATTCACAGCGTATTATTCCTCAAAAAGGGCATTTAGATGAGTTTCGTTTTTATACCGATGATATGGCAAAAATCATTGAAAAAGCGACCGCACTTTATGCTTATCAAGCGCAATATATTCTTGCGCATTCACTCGGCGCTTTGATTTCCACCTATTATCTGGCCAATTACGATCATCATATTAAAAAGGCTGTGCTTTCTTCGCCTTTCTTTGGCGTTCCCATGAAACACCCATTACGAGATGAAGTCATCATTGCAACGATGATGGCATTTGGTCAAGGTCATCGCTATGTTTTTGGTAAAGGACATTACAAACCGGCAGATTTAAACCTTAATGAACTTAGCCATTCTAAAACGCGAATGAAATGGATGAACCGAGTTAATCGAAAACGCGCAGCTATTCACTTAGGCGGCCCGACATTCCGTTGGGTACATTTGTGTTTAAATGCAATCAAAGCGCTCCCTAAAATCATTCCAAGAGTGGAAACACCTGTGCTTATTTTACAAGCAGAAAAAGAAAAAATTGTGGATAACAAAAATCTTGAAAAATTGACCGCACTTTTTCCGCATGCAGAATCCATGCTTGTACCTCAAGCAAAACATGAAATTCTTTTTGAAAAGGATAACGTGAGAAAAGCCGTACTTGAACACGTGAATCAATTTCTTCATTCTTAAAGTTGTTTTTTAATCTGCATCAAGTTTTCATCAAATTTTATTAAAAACATCGCTTAAACCTTTACTCGTACTAAATAAGTGGTATCTTTATACCCGCTTATTTAATCGATTGCGTCACGGCCGTTATACGTGATGAATTATTTTTTGTTCATTTATCTAGGAGTTATCCTATGGAAAGTAAAATTCCAGCAGTAGAAGTCAAACTTGGCTTTAAATGGCAAGGGCTGCTGATAGCCGTCATCGTTGGTTTAGGGATTTGGTTAATTCCAACGCCAGAAGGCTTATCCGCAAAAGCATGGGGAATGCTAGCACTGTTTGTGGCAACCATTGTGGCTATTATCGCTAAAGCCATGCCTATGGGTGCTGCAACGCTAGTTGCCTTAGTGATTAGTGGTTTGACTGGGCTTACACCAATTTCACCAAAACAAGGTGACGTCGGCATGTTATCCGGTTTTGCAAACGGCACAATTTGGTTGATTGCTATTGCTATGTTTTTATCTCGAGCGGTGATTAAAACAGGTTTAGGTAAACGTATCGCGCTGTACTTCGTTGGTCGTTTTGGTAAAAAAATGATGGGTGTGGCTTATGGTATGGCGTTGGCTGATGTCGTTATCGGTCCGGGTATTCCTTCGGCTTCTGCGCGTGGGGGCGGTATTATGTACCCTATTATGCAATCTATTGCTGATGCATATGAGTCCAAACCGGGTCCAACTGCTCGTCGTGCAGGTGCTTTCTTAGCGATTGCGGTCTCTCAAATCGATACCATTATTTGTACCATGTTCTTAACCGCCATGGCGGGTAACCCGTTAATTGCAGAACTCGCGAAAAGCCAAGGTGTGGAAATCACTTGGATGACATGGTTCTTAGGGGCGATCGTACCGGGTATTGTGAGCCTAATCGTCTTGCCTTATTTCGTGTATTTAATTTATCCGCCAGAATTAAAAGATACGCCTAAAATGGCAGAAATGGCTCGTGAAGAATTAAAAAGCATGGGCCCAATGAGCAAAGCGGAATGGATTCTTGCCCTAGACTTTATCCTTCTTTTATTCCTTTGGACGGTGGGTGATTTAGTCTTCCATATCCCTGCAACGATTTCAGCATTTATCGGTTTAGTGATTTTATTATTAACCAATATTATGAGCTGGAAAAATATCGTGGCAGAAACCACCGCATGGGATACGATGTTCTGGTTTGCAGTATTGGTGATGATGGCAAATGCACTCAATAAATACGGTGCAATCACTTGGATTTCCACCCACATTTCCTCATCTGTGGGCGGTTTCAGCTGGCCAATTGCCTTTACTATTTTAGTGTTGGTGTATTTCTATACCCGCTATTTCTTTGCTTCAGCTATGGCACATATTTCCGCAATGTATCTTGCTTTCGTGGCAGCGGCTATCGCTGTGGGTACACCGCCAATCATTGCTGCAATTGGTTTAGGTTACACCTCAACACTATCCATGAGCTTAACGCAATACGCCGGTGGTCCTGGCCCTGCTCTATACGGTTCAGGTTATAACTCAACCGGTCAATGGTGGGGCGTGAGCTTTATTGTTTCCATCCTTTCATTAGTGATTTGGTTTGGTGTGGGTGGATTATGGATGAAACTCCTTGGCTGGTGGTAATCCTTATTAATTCATAAATAATCCCTAAAAAACGACCGCACTTTGATTTGTATCTCAAAAGTGCGGTCATTTTTATCTGTATTTTGAATTAATCATCCCAGTCGTCATCCCAATCACGATGTTTTCTGTGGTGATGATGGTGTTTTTTATGTTTTTTATGATGGCGATATTCTCTGTCATCGTAGTCTCCACCTTTATTCACTTGACTACCGATTACACCACCTAATGCCGCGCCGCCGAGTGTTGTGGCAATATCACCACCTAATAAACCACCGGCTACACCGCCGATTGCTGCTCCTGTTGCAGTATGACGTTGTTGTCTGTCCATTTCACAAGCGGTTAAGCTTCCTGCTAATGCAACAATCACTAACCCTTTCATCAATTTAGATTTCATAAATCTACTCCTCTATTTTTGTCGGGATTGCTTGCCTAAGCACTTATGCAATCCGGCGTGTAAAAGCATTCCTTTTACGATTGCTTTGACTGTTTGGAAAATTAGTTAGTTCAAACGGCGTGTTCAATTGGTTTAAGAATGAACAAATTTTGGTATGATTGTTGGTAAACAGTATTAAACTGGAGAGTAATAATCTTGAAATTGATAAATATTTATATTTTTGATAATAATGGCAGCGTGGTTATCCCTAAGTAAGGAATTTAATTATGTATAAAAGAACAAATTATTCTTTTTTAAAAAGCATTTTCTTTCAAGATGCTTTTTCTTGGTGTCAAGAAAAGTTTAATAGCGGTTATATTCATGATTGGACTATTAATGAAAATGAATGGGGCGCAGCTTTAGATACGTATGAAAATGCTTTTCAGCTCCCTATAGAAAAATTGATGTTATATGTTATCGCTATAACAGGATTGTCTGGGAGAAATAAAATAGCCCATTATTCTATCTTTTCTGATATAGAAGAAATTTTATCTTTAAATAGTCTTGATGATTTAATTATGGATCTTGAAGATGTTGAGAAAGATGAGTTTTTACGAGATCTAAATATTGTTATGAATAATAAACTGATTTAGTTTTTTATACTAACATTAATTTTTTAGAATATATCATTTCAGGTTTTTTATTTTAAGTTTGTATAAATATTTAATATATAAAATTAATATTAGTTAGAGGAAAGGAGATGGATATAATATACACTTACTACCTAAATAAATAATGATTTTAAAAATATTAAAATTTTTTATATTTGTTGCATTACTATGTTTCTTTGCTATGGTGATCGCTGAATTAGATGCGGGACGAAAGAATTTACAGTATGCTCTCCTGATAAAAGAGGCTTTAATTATGTCTCTAAAATTTCAGCTGGTTGCTTTGCCTATATATCTTCTCTTTTTTAAATGAGATTAGAGTGATTGAAAATGAATAAAAATAAGGATAGAAAATGAAGAATATTATTTTAACTTTACTATCTTTCTTTGGAGCTGTTATTTTATTTTTTATTGCATTGCTGTATGCTCAAATGGATGTGGGGATAAAAAATATCCATTATGATTTATTAATTGAAGAAGCCTTTATGATGTCTCTAAAACTGCATTTTATTATTTTACCTATACATTTTCTAATATCTAGAAGGAAATAAGAGAGATATTTCAAAAAGTATGTCAAAAATATCAATATCTTAGTTTTTGGATTTCTCAAGAATTGAGCGAATCTTTGTATTTTCAACGATACTTATATTAAGCAAGCTGCAATCAGTACTGGTGTTAGTGTAACTGCATAATATTCAGTAAACGAAGAAATAAACTATAATGATGCAATAAAAGCAGGCTTTATGGCACCTTATAAGTTAAATGCTCCGATTGGTATGACTGTGTTAATTAGTTCTTTTGTTGGAAAGTTAATTAATCAATGTAACAAGGAATTAGAAAAAGAAGGTGAGAAGTGAAGATACTCATTAACTTTGTAAAAAAAGCATTTTATTTTACATTACTCATTCAAGTGTTTTTTTGGTTTAATGCGTATTACCGCACAGGAAAAATTGATCAAATAAGTCTTTTTTTTAACGTTTATCATATTTTATTTTCTATAAAAGTATTTTTTATTTATTTATTTTTATACATTGTTTTTTATTTACTTTATAACTATTTTAAAAAAAATAGCAGAAATTAATTTTAAGTGTTAATTATGACTTGATAAATTAAGAAGGAGAAAAATAATGGATATATTTAATTTTTTTGAAAAATGTTGTTTACCCTAGGGTGATTGAAAAATTTGGAGTTGTTCAAGTTGATTTTGAGAAAGAGGGAGATTTTGGTTATTTAACTAGATTTGACTTATATTCAAATAAAAAAACAGCAACTATTGAGCTCTGGAGTAGTCGTTGGGTAGGGTTAGAAATATATAAATTAGAAAATAGAGATATAGATATTATATATAACAAAATGATTTCTCCTGATGAAGTATCGGAAAAAGATTTCTTTGAATTTATGGAGGTTTTATTTAATGGTAATTAGTGAAAGTTTGATTTTATAGCCTGGAGATATAAAGTGCGATCAATTTTCAAAGAGTTTTAAAACCTTTCAAAAACTGACCGCACTTTTATATTTTTGATGCCTCTTCTACCGAACTATCGCCCTCTCATTGCAATCTTGCCTGCAACATTATTCCTATGTCCGCTTGTTCTGTTGAGAAAACAGGATAGTCCAACTCGCTTGTTTACTTGCTCTAAAAATCAGAATGCTTATGATGTTTTGATATAAAATTATCAAATAAAAATACTTTTATATAAATTTGATAAAATTTTATCGATTTGTGACTTTGATCACAGTATTGCAGAAAAAAATTCAGTACTATGCTTGCAACTCGATGATAGATGTTTTTAGTAGCGGGTTAATAATCATGGACTTTAAACCTAACATAATAGGAGATTTATTATGGCATACTATCCAGCAGAACCGTTCCGTATTAAAAGTGTTGAACCTGTTTCAATCTTACCAAAATCAGAACGTGAAAAAGCGATGAAAGCGGCAGGCTTCAATACCTTCTTACTTGATTCAAAAGATGTTTATATCGACCTTTTAACCGATAGCGGTACAAATGCAATGAGTGACCGTCAATGGGCCGGTATTATGATGGGTGATGAAGCTTATGCAGGTAGCCGCAACTTCTATCATTTAGAAGAAACAGTTCAAGACTTATTTGGTTTCAAACATATTGTGCCAACTCACCAAGGACGTGGTGCTGAAAATATTCTTTCTCGTATCGCGATTAAACCGGGTCAATACGTACCAGGTAATATGTATTTCACTACTACACGTTTCCACCAAGAAGCCAATGGCGGTATTTTCTACGATATTATTCGTGATGAAGCACATGATGCGACATTAGATATCCCATTCAAAGGTGATATTGATGTTAAAAAATTAGAAAAATTAATTAACGAAAAAGGCGCTGAAAATATTGCTTATGTGTGCTTGGCGGTAACAGTAAACTTAGCGGGTGGTCAACCGGTTTCTATCGCAAACATGAAAGCTGTTCGTGAATTAACCGCAAAACACGGCATTAAAGTGTTCTACGATGCAACTCGTTGTATTGAAAATGCTTATTTCATTAAAGAACAAGAACCAGGCTATCAAGATCGCTCAATCAAATCTATCGTTCAAGAAATGTTCAGCTATGCAGATGGTTGTACAATGAGTGGTAAAAAAGACTGCTTAACCAATATCGGTGGTTTCTTATGTATGAATGATGAAGAATTGTTCATGAAAGCGAAAGAATTGGTTGTTGTGTTCGAAGGTATGCCGTCTTACGGTGGTATGGCTGGTCGTGATATGGAAGCAATGGCGATCGGTTTGAAAGAAGCAACTCAGGAAGAGTACATTGAACACCGTGTTAAACAAGTACGTTACCTCGGTGAAAAATTAAAAGCAGCGGGCGTACCGATTGTCGAACCAATTGGTGGTCATGCGGTGTTCTTAGATGCTCGTCGTTTCTGTCCACATTTGAAACAAGAAGAAGACTTCCCGGCACAAGCCTTAGCGGCAGCAATCTATGTTGAATGCGGTGTGCGTACAATGGAACGTGGTATTATTTCAGCTGGTCGTGATATCAAAACTGGCGAAAACCATCATCCAAAACTTGAAACTGTACGTATTACTATTCCGCGTCGTGTTTACACCTATGCACACATGGATTTAGTTGCTGATGGTATTATCCACTTATTCAAACATAAAGAGGATATTAAAGGGCTTCGTTTCGTGTATGAACCAAAACAATTACGTTTCTTCACTGCACGTTTTGAACAAAAATAGGCCTACCGCCCTTACCTCAGTAACGGGGTAAGGGCTTTTTGTATCTAAAAAATATTTGGTTAATGAGAAAAATGCGAAAACATTCTAATGACATTGTAGTTTGATGTATTGTCAAATAAGGAAGTGACTAGCCTTTCTACGATAATCGGAAAGGAGAAAACTTATGAACAAAACATTGGGAAGTACCTTGATTACCTCAGGGACGATGATTGGGGCTGGGATGCTTGCCATGCCTCTCACCTCTGCAGGAATAGGTTTCACGTTTACAGTTGTTCTACTTGTTCTTTTATGGATTCTGCTCACCTATAGCGCATTATTATTTGTTGAGGTTTATCAAACTGCTGAACATGATGCCGGTATTGGCACGCTTGCCGCACAGTATTTTGGTCGACCGGGACGAATTGTCGCAACCAGCGTATTAATGATTTTCCTTTATGCATTACTTTCCGCCTATGTAACCGGTGGTGGTGCAATTCTAGCTTCAACTTTACCTGATTTTGCGACGCCTGATCTCAAAATGAAAGGTTCTATCCTGGCATTTACGATCTTCTTTGGTATCTTCGTGGCTATTGGCACAAGCTTTGTGGATGCCTTAAATCGCTTCTTATTTATCGCGATGATTGCAGCGCTATTCATTGTGCTTGGATTGATGATTCCAGAAATTAAAATCGATAACTTAATGGCCATGCCAATTGATAAAGCGCTATTGATTTCGGCTAGTCCGGTTTTCTTTACCGCTTTTGGTTTCCACGGCTCAATTCCTTGCTTAAATAAATATTTAGAAGGTGATGTAAAAGCCTTAAGATTTTCTATTATTGTGGGCTCTGCAATCACATTAGTGGGTTATCTTTTATGGCAATTTTCTACTCACGGTGTGTTAAGCCAAAGCCGATTCTTAGAAATCCTTAATCAAGATCCAACATTAAATGGATTGATTGAAGCCGTTCGAGTGATTACAGGCAGCACCATTATTGCGGCTGTCGTGAAAATCTTCTCTGCCTTAGCACTGATTACCTCATTCCTAGGGGTCGCACTCGGTTTACTAGAATGTATTGACGACTTATTAAAACGCGCCTTCAATATTTCAGCAAACCGTTTAAGTTTAGGTTTCTTAACTTTCCTTCCGCCATTGCTCTTTGCATTCTTCTATCCAGAAGGCTTCATCCTTGCATTAGGTTATGCAGGACAAATGTTTGCTTTCTATGCAGTGGTATTGCCAGCAGCATTGGTTTGGAAAGCTCGCCATCAACATCCAAACTTACCTTATCGTGTGCCGGGTGGTTCAGGGGTCCTACTCTTTGTCTCAATTCTAGGGATTATTATCGTGAGTATCCCATTCCTAATTAAATTAGGTATATTGCCTGAAGTAGTGGGCTAATAACACGATTAAGATAAAAAAGTGCGGTTAATTTCAACCGCACTTTTTTATGCTTTTCCTTTGATCGCTTTAAGATAGCGATATACGCTAGGTTCTGAGATTTTTAAATATTTGGCGACCATCGGAATGGCGCCTTTGATATTGAAAATACCCTTATCAAATAAGACTTTAATGGCATTTTCCCGTTGTCTTAAGCTGAGTGGTTTATCGGAATGTAATAGGGTGAAATCAAGGTATTCACAAAGGATATCTTCGATGGAGTTTTCGAGTTTTTCTTTATTAATTATTTCAGCTTCTTCCACTTCGGCAAAGGCCGCATCAATACCTAAAATATTGACGAAGTTTCCAAGATTTTCTAATGAAATTAATTTGGTCATCACATCAACCAACTCAGAGGTATCATGATTAATACAAAGGATGCCTTCTAATTTATCCCCATTTTTAATGAAATAAGTTGCACCTCGAATGACCTTTTCGGAATCAGCCACCGCTTTGTAGTTAAAGACAAAATCCTTATCTAAATACACTTTATCCTGCAACAAACTAGAACCAAAAGAACTAAGTGGAGAGGAAAGGGTCCTCCCGCTAACGTGGCTATTCGCAATGGCTTCCATATGAGCCTTATTCTTATCAAAAGAATGAAATACGACTTCGTATTTAGGGCCGAGAACATTTCCCAAAAAATGGGTTAGGCCAATAAAATATTTCTTTTGTACGTTATTCATACCAACTTAATCTCATTAATTTCAGCTTGCTATAGGTATTCTATAACCGCTTATTTTTTATAGCAAATATATTGTAAAAAACGGCAGGTTATCTATGGTGTTTTACTTTAAGTGAATCCCATAATGCTTAATGGGATGTGGTTAGACAATACTTCTGTGATATTCTTTGGTGTTGGGATTTTTATCTTTAAGACACTTCAAGTGAATCTTGTAAGAAATGCTAAAGCTTGTATCCTCATTATTAAGGATTATTACATACGAGATGATTACTAAAGCACATGATGAATTAAAATAAAAGGAGAAGTAGGCATGAGATATTTATTACTCATTTTAAAAAGATCTTTTTTGATGACTATCATTCTACAACTTATTTTTTATATAAATGCGTGGTTTATCACGGGGAATGTTGATCAGAGTGATTTTTTTGTAAGTAAGGAGCATTTGTTTTTTAGTTTAAAAATATGGGGCTCTCTATTTGTTTTATTTTTATTAATATATTCTTTAGGTGATAATAAATATTAATGGCTTACTGATGATGCAAGAATGAGATGATTAAGGTATGACAATGTTTTATTTATTAGAAGAATATGAAGATGAATTGTTATGGTCTGGAGATATATTTAGAGTTTTTATCCAGAATAAGGGGGAGAATTATTACACAGATCGAGTCGTGGACTTTATCATCTTTGAAACAGAGGATGTTGATAGACCGCTAGGGTTGCTATCTATATCTGGTTATAAGGCTGGAAAAATAGCGTTCATCTTTCCTAAAGAAGCTTTTAAAAAAGATGCGATTTATTCTTTAGATAAGAATTGGATAGAAAAAAACATATATGATTATTTATATCTAAACAAAGAGTGTGACAAAGTTTTTATATCAAAAAATGATTCAATACTTCCATTCTAATGTCTAGATTAAACTTACATAAAATAAATCGTTGGATATAAAGTGTGGTCAATTTTCAAAGAGTTTTAAAACCTCTTAAAAACTGACCGCACTTTTTTATTGAGAATATGAGTTTATAGAATTTTAAAACAAGTTTTGATATCATATCGCAGATTTATCAATAACTTAATCTCTGCAGTATAATGAAGAACTTATCTCGCTCTTTTCTTTCTAGTTTATTATTTATTTCCTCTTTCGCGTTGGCGGCGCCAAGCTCACCAAATGCAGATGTAGAAAAACAAATCGATGCCAAACAACAGAGGCAACAAGCTGAACAAGATGCGGCTATTTTAGCCCAGCAAACGCAATCCGCGAATGTGCAGAGGGTGAAAAAGAAGCCTCTCGTGGCTTTCCACAGAATGAAGCACAATGTTTTCCTATCAATCAATTGGTGCTGACCGATTATCAAGCTGAAGAAGAAAATTCATCAGCCTCTTCCCTTAAATTAATCCAACCAAGCCGATTCTCTTGGGCATTAAAGTCAGTTTATGCTGAGCGTGATTTTGCGCTGCCGGCTTGTATAGGCTCGGAGGGGATTAACGTATTACTTCGCCGTATTCAAAATCGTTTAATTGATTTGGGATATGTCACTACCCGTGTGGTGGTAGAGCCACAGGATTTGCGTTCAGGCATGCTCGTACTCACTGTGATTCCAGGTAAAGTAGGTCGTATTCAATTACAAGACCAAAGTGCGATTCCGTTTGCCACCCGTGGTACCTTATGGTTTGCCATGCCAATGGCGCAGGGGGATATATTAAATATTCGCAATATTGAACAAGGTTTAGAAAACTTAAAACGTGTACCGAGTGCCGATGCGAATATGGAGCTTGTGCCAACGGATGCAGTAGGTGAAACAGACGTGGTGATTGCTTATAAGCAAAGCTTACCTTTTCATTTAACCTTGGGATTAGATGACTCAGGCAGTAAATCTACGGGTCGCTTACAGGGCTCAGCGACGTTTTCCTGGGATAATGTGTTAACACTTAATGATATGTTCTATATCAGTGGTACACGTAGCTTTAAACGTGATAGCGATGATGCGGAAGGCGATTATGGCAGTAAAAATATTAGTCTCTATTATTCTATTCCTTGGAAGAACTATCTCTTAACGCTTTCCGGTTCAAAATATTCTTATCACCAAACGGTAGCGGGCGCGTTTGAGTCTTACACCTATTCAGGTGAAAGCCAACAAATGAAAGCGAATTTAAGTCGCTTATTAACTCGTGGAAGTCTTCATAAAACCTATGTGAATGCCGCGTTATGGACGAAAAAATCGCATAACTACATCAATGACACCGAAATTGAAGTGCAACGTCGTCGTACCGCTGGTTGGGAAGTGGGACTTAATCACACCCAATACATTGGCGAAACAGTGTTACAACTGTTTGCGAACTATAAACGTGGTACGGGTGGGAATAAAGCCTTACCTGCTCCGGAAGAGGAATTTGGTGAAGGCACTTCTCGCATGCAGATTTTTACTGCAGGCATTGATTTTACCTATCCTTTCACTATCGGCAATCAACCTTTCCGCTTTAACACCAGCTGGAGTGGACAATGGAACGGTACACCTTTAACACAACAAGATAAATTTAGTATTGGTGGTCGTTATACCGTGCGAGGGTTTGATGGCGAGCTATCACTTTCTGGTGAAAAAGGTTGGTTATGGCGAAATGAGTTGGGTTGGGATATTGCCAATAAAGGACATGAGCTTTATTTAGGGATTGACCGAGGTAAGGTGCATTCTAGTCAAGAAGAGCTTCAAATTGGTGATAGCTTAATGGGTGGTGCAATTGGACTTCGCGGTAAATTATGGGGCATTAACTATGATTATTTTGTGGGCGTCCCAATTAAAAAACCGGAAGGATTTAGAACCAGTCATGTGACAACCGGATTTAATGTGAGCTACCGTTTTTAATGCTCACGCTTTTAGATGTATAAATTGATTAAAACCAAACAGAATTTAAAACTTTAAAGGAAATTAAAAAATGAATAAACGTCATTATAAAGTGATTTTTAGCCGTGTATTAAACCAGCTTGTAGTGGTATCTGAGTTGGCAAAATCTCAAGGTAAAGCACAAAGTGAAAATGTGAGTCCAGAACAAGCAAAAACAGGACTATTTTCAAGTACTCTTTCACTTAATCCTATCCATTTTAGCTTAATGTTGGCATTAGGCTTTGTCTTCTTATCACCTTCTGTTCATGCAGAAGATATGGCCATTCGTGCAGATAAATCTGCACCGGGTAATCAACAACCCACAGTACTTCAAACCGGCAATGGTTTACCGCAAGTAAATATTCAAACACCAAGTGCAGGTGGGGTATCACGTAACCAATATTCACAATTTGATGTGGCAGAAAAAGGCGCTGTGTTAAACAATGCCCGCAAAGCAGCCCAAACGCAAATGGCAGGATGGGTGCAAGGTAACCCGAATCTTGCTCGCGGTGAAGCGAAAGTCATTCTTAACGAGGTCAATTCAGCGAATCCAAGCCGTTTAAAAGGTTATGTAGAAGTCGCAGGCAAAAAAGCAGATGTGGTGATTGCCAACCCAAGCGGTATCCAATGTGATGGTTGTGGTGTGATTAATGCTGGACGTACCACGCTGACAACCGGTAAAGCTGATGTAGAAAATGGTGAGTTGAAAGGCTATCGCGTAAAAGGCGGTAAGGTGACTG
The DNA here is from genome assembly GCA_959020685.1 of Parahaemophilus parainfluenzae. Classification (GTDB taxonomy): domain Bacteria; phylum Pseudomonadota; class Gammaproteobacteria; order Enterobacterales; family Pasteurellaceae; genus Haemophilus_D; species Haemophilus_D parainfluenzae_T. The sequence goes on from CAUETL010000003.1 coordinate 33,937, forward strand.
TTGGCCAAAAAGGGATGGATAACAGCCAATCTGATTACACCGATATTATCGCTGAGAAAGCGGAAATCAATGGTGGTGTTTGGTCGAAGAAAGGCATTAAAGTTACCACTGGTAAAAACAACGTTGACCGCACCAATGATTCAGTTGTGTATGTGGGCGATAAAATCACCGATAAAACCGACCACACTTCCGATACCCAAGGCGAAAACCAAAGCTACAGTGTGGATGTGAGCCAATTAGGTGGGATGTATGCTGAAAAAATCCATTTAGTGGATAACGGCCAAGGTCTTGGTGTACGCAATGCGGGGCATATTGGTGCATCAGCGGGTGATGTGAAGATTGATAGTCAAGGACGTATTGTTAATGAAGGGGTAATTAGCGCAACTTACCAAGCTGAT
>CAUETL010000004.1:0-32975 GCA_959020685.1 Parahaemophilus parainfluenzae
AGGGCGGCGTGGGATGCGAGGAAACCGTAAAAAACGGAGTATTTAGGCACCGATTTTAAACGGCACCTACCGGGGGGCGTGTGTGGCGAAGGAAGGTGACCCGCTGGGCGGTGTAGTCTATTCCTGTTATGGCCCACATCCTTGGGGTGGTGACAGTTTGCATTCTCTGACTATAAGCATTCAGGAAGAGAAAAATATGCTTCCCTCTCGCCATCATTTAGGTGTATATCCTTCTGTTAGCTCTACGCAAAGCTCCGCTATTCTACAAGCTATTCGTGCTTACTTAACAGAAGAGAATCCTGAATTTTTAAAACACATCAAGCGCCGTTTTAGCGTGTGGCATTACATCGTCACCATCCCGTTTTGCAACGCTTTTGCCCTTCCAATGCCGTTTAACCGAGGTAAAGCTGATACAGCTATTGAACAAGCCCTCGCAGAATGGAATAAAAAAACGAATAATCAAAAACAAAAATGGTTTAAGGATATAGCTGAAAAACAGAAAATCATTAATGAAGAACTTGCCATCAAAGGCTTAGATAATCACACGCTATAAGATAAGTTAGAAAAGTGCGGTAAAATTTTTTCAATGTTTTAAAACGCTTAGAAAATCAACCGCACTTTTATTTTTTGTGAACATTAGAATAGAAAGCATCTCGTAAGGTATACTAAATGTCAAAAATCAGATTCAGAAATAATAAGGAAAACGATGAATCGAAATCAAATTTACCATGATCTTGGTTTTTCAATACGCAAAGTCAATAAAGATGAAATTGAAATCAAAAACTCAACTTTTGATGGCTATTTACGTGGTTTTTTCAGAACTCTTATTATTGGCATTTTTTCTGTAATTGCATTTTTAGATTACCAACACAAAGAGCCTCCTTTATCTGGAATTTATAATTCTATAAAAGAAGATTTTTATTGGGCCTTCTCTCCTGATAAAATTATTACTCCATTATATAAAGAATATGTATTACATGAAGATATACCTAATTATTTTATTGTATATCCAGAAAAATATCCTCCAATGTCTTATGAAGAATATCGTAAACCATTTTTAGAAAATCATTTTTGGCGAACACATGTATTTTACTTTGAGCTAATTCCAATCTTTTTGGTATTTATACTCTTTTTCTACCCACGCCACCGCTCCATTCGACTTAACCGTAAAGAGCGGGTCATTTATATGCAGGCATTTCATAAAATTTTTGTCATTCCAGTGCCGGATAAAGGTGACCCATTGATGAGCATGAAATATAACCGCTTTAGCTTTTATATGTTCGGTAGCCGTAAACACTTTTCGTTGTTGATGACGGGGCTTGTAGTGGAAGGGAAATACACAGAAGCCGAGCTTTTAGGTTGTTATCCCCTTCCAAATCCTCTGCATAACATGCATCTGATTAAAGCCATGCGGGAATTCTTTACTCAAGAAAACCCTGAGTTTTTAAAGCATATCGGTAAATTTTACCGCACGCCATGGTTTCGTCCCAGTATTGCTTTTTGTAATAGTTTCAGTTTTATTCGTTTTCCTATTTCCAATCGGAAGAAAATTAATCAAGCCATTGCAGAACAAAAAGCATTTTGGAATGCGCTTTCTTACAAACAACAGATGGAACGTTATGCCAAAGCTGTCAAAGAACAACAAGAACTTAATGAACAACTGGCTTCAGAAGGCTTAATTAACGAAGTCAATGATGACTGGGAAGAAATCGAAAAATCGCCAGCTTTAAGTGGTTAGCAAGGTTTTAGTTATAATATTAATATAAGTGAGGTGGAGAATTGAAATGTTTTTAAAACATGTAAGCAATTAACCTTACTTTAAAGTAGAGTTTATTTAACCCCTTAAATATCATGGGATTTAAATACTCTAAGCATTTAAAAAAATTACTTATTTCATCTAAAATTTAATGTTAAATCGTTTATAATTTGATATAGTTACACTTGTCTGTAAAGACAATAAATATATTCATCTTTAAAGTCATTAGGAGAATTTTATGCCTACACCAGCATTTATTTCCATTGAAGGTAGTAATCAAGGAAAAATTACAGCAGGTGCATTTACCGAAGATTCTGTCGGTAATGTTTATGTTGAAGGTCATGAAGATGAGATCATGGCACAAGCGATTAGCCATATCGTGACTGTTCCAACTGATCCACAATCAGGTCAACCATCTGGTCAACGCGTTCACAAAGCATTCAAATTTACTTGCTCTTTAAACAAAGCAGTACCTTTAATGTATAACGCATTAGCTTCTGGTGAAATGTTACCAAAAGTTCAAGTAACTTGGTTCCGTACCTCTATCGATGGTCGCCAAGAAGAGTTCTTCTCAACAGTATTAGAAGACGCAGTAATTGTTGATATGAACTTAGTGATGCCAAATGCTCAAGATCCAAGCAACGCACCATATACTCAATTATTAGAAGTAAGTATGAGTTACCGTAAAATTAACTGGGATCACACTATTGCTGGCACATCAGGTTCTGATGACTGGCGTAGACCACAAGTTTAATTTTATCTATTTGATGAAAAAGCTAAATAGAAATCTATTTAGCTTTTTTATTTTCTATAAAAAAGGGAAATATTATATTTCCCTTTTACTTAAATTAATTATTTTCTGGAAACTTCACGTCTTCTTCATAAATTTCCATTGGTTCTAAAGAGCTTTTACCTTCTTTTTCCGTATCAAGTAATTTTGATGGTAATCTAAAGTTGCTTAATACGCCACCAAAGAACGGATTTGTGCCATTTTCTACCGTTAATCTATAATTGATCGCCCCACCATTTAATTTAAATGAGAGATCTACAGATTGTCCATTTACCTTCTTCGCCGCCTGATCTAGTACTCGGAATAATGACCATTCACCTGTTCGACGAAGAGTTGATGTGTCCCCAGTTGATGTAACGAGCGTTAAGCTTGTTTCTACATCTTGTCGTGTCGTATTCGGCCAAATTAAACGACTTGCAGATGGCACCTCATGGCTATACTTCAGCAACTGCCCATCAATATTAAATGTTGATGCCGTGAACTTACCAGAAAGCCCCAACGGTTTTAAGCTGAAAGAAATATTCACATTACCTGAAGCATCAAAATAATTTCGTTGAATATTTTGTAAATCCTGAAGTGCGGCTAAAAATGATGATGAAATCACGCTTTCACCGTTCACGACAGAAAGTTCCGCATTGTCTTCTAAGAAGAATTTTAAATAATCATTATAAAAACGCTGCACTCGTCCGTTTGGCCCAAAGAACTCACGGAAATCATCCAATGAGATATTTTCGCTTGCCTTACGATTTAATGGGTAGCGATTTGCGATTCTGCTCTTATAGAAACCATATACATTACGATTCCATAGTGCATTGATCTCACTTAATGCCGTTTTTAGTTCTAGTGTCCAAGCCTCATCCGCAACTTTATTTAATTGAGTTGAAAGAGGCTCTGCCATTTCATTCGCTAAACGTTTTAAATCAACAGTTGGATTTGTTCGTTCTAAATTAAGCTCTGCCATAATGGCTTTCAATGCAGTTTGAGATGGCTCCGGTGATTTCTGAATCGTCTGCATATAGAATTTTAACTCAGACAATTTTTTCATTACCGTATCCATATGCGGCTGTCCAGCATCTGATGCGGCTTTTACCTCATTAACCAAAGGAGCAAAATGTTGTGCAATTTGCAATGAGGCCATTTGATTTGCTGTAGCTACATTTGTATTTTCATTACGATTTTCAGCATTAATTCCCGATAGACTTGGATAAATATCACTGTTCTTATCAATTAAATTAATCATTTTTTGTAATGGTTTTTCATTACCAGTTAAAGCATCTAATACATCTACTGCATGACGCAAATCAACAAAATGAATAATCTCTAAATTATTTAGTGCATCTTGCCATGTCTGAATGTAGTCCGCGATGTAACGCTCTCGAATCTCTTCAGATAAATTGGCAAGCTCTTCTTTTGAATAATTCGTTGTTTGCTGTTTACCTAGCACCCAAGCATCTATCGCAGCAAGTTGCAGCAAATCCTGAGCCTTAGGATCATAAAAATCTTTATATGCCCAATCGGTAAATAGTGGACTAATTAATGTGCCATACCAACTAATATTTTTATCTCTAAAGAACGTTTTAGGATCTTCAGTTGTAAAATCAGTTTTAAATATAGTGGTAAAAGTTTGCCCAATTTCAGCTTTCAAATCAGTGGCTGGCTGCAGTTCTGTATTTGCCAGAATTTTAAAGTTTTGATAAACACGGTCCGCCAGTGGTAATTTGCTGTATTCCTGCTGTTTATCTGCAATTTTCTTATCAAACATGCTGAGATCGGGATCTACATGTTCCATTGCATAACTAAAATGAGCCATAAGCTGACGCTGAATATCTGGATTCTTAGGATAATTTTTTTGCAGATATTTCGTCATCCACTGCTCTGGAATTTTAACCTTTCTATTTGCCATATCGTCAATCATTCGATAAACACGCAATAGCTCAAGTCCTTCATTGCTATCTTCAGGTAAAGCGTCCATTTGCTCAATCAATCCCATCGCAATTTCAGGTAAAAAACGCTCCCCAAGGAATTTTTTATAGGCTTCACTTACTTTTCCGCCTACTTTTTTACCTTGGTACAACCCAAAATCTTTAATTATAGGTAAGGCCTTTTCATAGTCTCCATAACCATATGTTGCCTGACGTAATATGTTCAATGGTTTTAATAAATTACGTCCTGTTGGATCCATAGATTGGCTAATATTCATTTGACGGAATTCTTCTGTCAATTTTAGAATTTTTACTGATGTTGTTTTATTTTGATAGAAGTAATTTTGCCATGTCGCTAAAACACAAATACCACACACAGCCATCGCAACAGCACCTAGAATAAACTTACGTTTACTGCGTCGAATTTCTTTTTCATTATCGCTAACAAGACCCGCTTCAGGATAAATAATATTTTGAAAGAAATTATACGTGAAATAGGTTCTTTGAGAGCGCTCTGGCAAATAGCTTGGCACAACATGTGGCAAATCAAACTGCTTAGAGATAGCAGCTTGATAAAAATCCATTGGAATGCCTTCTTGGAAGATAGAAGAAAAATACACACCACGAACATAAGGTGTAGTTGTGAAACGATCGCTCTCTAATACATCGCTAATAAATTGAAGCAGAATATTCTGCATACCACCTAATTGGCGAGCATACATGTAAAGAGACTCTCGTTCTTCTTGTGAAATTGTTCCTGCTAATTTATCAAAAACAATTTCCTCGATCTCTTTAACAAAAGCGGTATAACTATCAGCGAACTCTTTTGTCCAATTATCGATTTGTTCATCTGTATTTAATGTGAAAGAAAAACCTAAATTTTTATGACGTTCAGCTTGTTTCAAATCATTATAGAATGTTTCAAAACCCTCAATAAGATCGGCTTTGTTTAAAACAACATAAACGGGTATACGCGCCCCAAACTGTTCAGTTACTTCACGGATTCGGTTGCGTAATATAACAGCTAATGCTTGTCTATCACTGTGATTTGATGCAATTAACTTTGGAAGATCAACAACCAAAATAATGCCATTAATTGGTCTTTGTGGACGAACATCATTAATCCAATCAAGTAAATGTGACCATAATCCTTTTGCAATTTTGCCATCAGGATCACGTTCCGTACCTAACTGCTGAATCATTCCACCTTCAGGATCAAGCAAAATAGCATCATCACTTGCCCACCAGTCAATTTGATATAAAGAATTCTCGCGCATATAACGCTTGGACGTTCTCTCTACCGCGGTAAGAGTAAATTTCTGGTTTGAGCGATTAATAAAGCTTGTTTTACCTGCTTCATCTGATCCCAGAACCATATACCATGGAAGCTGATAAATGTAATCTTTATTAGATAAATGATTTTTAAGTGCTTCTGACATTAATTCAAGACTATCATCTTGATCCTTGATATAAGGTAGAATAATGTCTTTTTCCTCTTGCTCTTTCTCTAAATCATTTTTTTCTTTGTTTAAGCGAGCGTTCTTGAGTTGAAGTTTCAAAATAGCAATAATTGCTAAAGTAAGCAAAACAACAACGGTGGCAATAATTCTGCTGCCCATTCCAACTTGTTTCGCTAAGTCATAATCCCAACCTTTTTCATTTGAAAGGCCTGTGAAACTCCAAGATGTACCATAAGTCCAAATTCCGACAAAAATAAGAATTAGACCTAATGTAAGTAATACAGGAAGTGAATTTCTAAGATGTGAAAAAATAGGACGCGTAAACTGGCGAAAAATTCCTAATAATTGGTTCAAATAATTCATTCATTATCCTTTAATAATTTATCTTTTAATTGTTGTATATGAGTAAAAAAAGTACTATCCCACTCTTCAACTGTGTATTTTTTACAGTGATTAATCAGTTCAGACAGCTCATTAAGCGCAATCGATAACATATCCTCTTTTAAGAAAAAACGTATTTTCTCAAATTGTAAATAATGCTTTGTTCTAACATCAATCACTGATTTTAACTGTTCATCAATTTTTTTCAGAACAGACACAAAACCTTCAGCCGAATAAAGTTCATCAAGATCACTCTCTAATGAGTTTTGTACTGAAGCTTGAGTGCTTACATTCACACTATTATTATCGGAAAGCCAATCCGAAACAATATCACTCAAAAAAGGCTCACCATTTTGGAATTTTGCTAAATGAAATGTAGGAAACTTATTAACAAATTGTTCAGTTACACTTCTAATCGTTTCTGCCGCCTCTTTAAATTTTAAAGCTTGGCAACATTTTGCAGACAAGTAGCTCCCTTCAATCCAATATGGGCTTGTTGTTAACGTTTTTTCAATACGATTTAATAACTCCACACTTGGTGATGAAACAACTAGATCCCGATAATCACTTACTTTATCAAGTGGAACGGATTGCATGGCTGTAATACCTTGGCTATTCATCTCTGGTAATTGGGTAATACTATGCCATAGTCCAAATCGACGGCTTACATAACCCAATATTGATGAAGGCTGTAATTCACAACTGGTATCCGCAACTTGAAAATAAAATTGTTTTAATTGACGGGCATTTGCCAGTTCAAACTTATTTACGTCAGGAATATTTAAAGGAACGTTCTCTGCAGAAACTTGGCTAGCAGTAATTGGTGCATCTGTAGCCGTTTGGTCTGGTACGACTTTATTCACTTCTTTTGTCTGAGAATTCTCAACAAAATCTGACCGCTCTTTTACGAAACGTCGTAATCGAGCTAAAGTAGACTCAACACCTGGAAGTTTTTCATTTAATTGAAGCGAAAGTACCTCTATAAGTTTGTCTATCTGCTCATTTTCTACTGCCGTAAATCTTACATCTGTATTATTTGATGCTGCGTTTTCAAGGCGTTCAAAGATCAGTGTAATGAACTTTCCTTTAAAACGATTAATTGTATTATCGGTTGAAGGCTTAGGATAAGCATTAAAAAGAAACTTCTTATTGAATTCAGAGAACAATGATAGAAAGTCAACAAGATTAGACTTAAATCCTTTATAAAGTAAGGCATAACCTAGATATTGTAAAACCTTATAGTCTTTACAAGACTCAGATAAATACTGCTGAGAATGTGAAATAATCCCTTCCCAATCAATCGTATCATGCTGCAAAGAACCAAACTTCATGACTTGCTCATCAAGCGCAGAAAAAACGATACCCTCTTCATCAGGTGTACCGACGGGGAAATATTCTCCAGCAATATCATCTAAAATGCTCTGATACTTCATTTTACCAACCACATTCTTTTCTTATTGGCGCAACTTGAGATGCAAGTCCGTTATTTTTGAAAATAAACTGACGATCTTCTTGAGGAAGAGAAACTGAAAAAGTATCAATATATAAGATTGATTTTAATTGTTGTATTGCATAAAGCCCTCGTCCAGCATCTAGCAAATAACCTCGTTCGGCACTCTGCCAATCAATTTTAGATGCAGTATGATTTGTATCGTTATTGGCAATATGAACATTCAGTAAATTATGTTTAACGGGTTTATCTAATGCAATTTGGAATCTTGTGATATTGTCTTTGCAAGCAACATATATTGAGGCACTTCCGTCATTACTTAATAAAGCAAGTTCTAAATTATTTTCAGCCCAAGCATCTCGCCCATCAACTTTAGCTAATGTAAAAATATCACCAACTAATTTAGGAACAAGATTACTGACCACACGATCATCTATCATTTGCTCTCTAACCGGTGTGTTAAATACCTTATCAAAACATGCAAGACGATTAATATTTGACTTAATTGAAACACATTGCTCTGCTTTATCCATTTTTTCTTCAGATAAACTATTTGCAGAATATATTGATAAGAAAAAAGCAAACATCGCTTTATATACAAAAGAAAAACGCGGTGCCATAGCAAAATCCCTCATTACTACATATTATTAATAATGTCATTTACATTATTAATAATCTCAGTTGAATATGAATCCAAGAACATACTATATAAGAAATAAATTAACGCAAAAGCAAATAATGTTCCCCATGCAACACGGTTTAATGACAATGGTTTCTTTACCGTATAATCACTTTTGTAAAGATGCATTTGCTGATTTCTCTGATAATCATACCCACGTAATGGTCTCAGTGTTTTTTGTAATTTAATTAAAATATTTTGAATATTTTCTTGACCATGTGGACTAAGGGCATACTGTCCTTTAAATCCAAGAGCTAAACAAATGTACATAAATTCGAGCAATTCATGATATTTTTCAGGTTCAAGCATCGTTCTTGATAAGATCGAGTAAAACTTTTCTCCACCCCATGTTTCATTATGAAAATGAGCAAGTAAAGAACGCTGCCCCCAAACTGAAGAGCTTCCCCAAGGCGTTGCCATCACCATTTCATCAATAAATGTACACACACAATATCGGAATGAAAGCTGGAATGCACTGTCATAGTTCAATTCTTTTACTTTTTCACTCAATGCCATGATTTCATTTTGCATTCTAGTATATAAACTTCCGATATCCTCTACGGACGATAATTTTCTTAGTCTAAGAGCTGTCGCTAATAGTGGGTTTGCCAATTCAACTAAGGCATTGTAGGAGTGGGTTTGTAATTGAAAGTCATAGTCAATATCAAAATCAACATTTCCAACTTGCTCATAAAGAAGATCAGTTTTTTCATTAATTACTGGCACATTATTTGTAATGAAAACTCGATCTGAAGGCATATCAATTGATGAATTATATGTATTCAACAACTCTCTATTATTCATTATGCTAAATCTCCACGAATAGCCCAAAATTCAATCTCTAATCCTGGATAATTTCCTGTAATATGGAAACCAAATCCAGATGAAGTCAGCAAATTCTCCCAATATGGTGATGTTTTATCTAATTGGAAATACATAAAACCAGAATGGTAAGGTAAATATCGAGGAGCTACAGGTAGAGCACTCACAGGAACACCTGGCAATTGTAAATGAACAAGTTGATTGATTTGCTCGATACTTGATATCTTGGTTTGTTGAATAAACTGATTCTTTAATAATTCTGGTTGTAAATGAGCTTTTACAGCAATGATAAATTCAGCTGTAGAATAAAGTGATGCATCATTAACCTGAGCCGTATAAATTCCATATTGACGAGCAACAACTGGCAATGGTACAACTTTTGTATTTGTCACGATACTTAAATAGGACTTAATATCATTAAATAAGGGCTCTAAAGAAGTCGCTGGATTTTCATGAAGATAATCATAAAAAGTTTCTGAAAATCGTTCTTTCAAAACAAAAGTAGTCAGCTCGCTACGTAATGAAGCAAGTAATTCATAAACAGATAAAGGATGTACTTTACCTAATTTCACAATGCTTTTTATTAACGGTGAAACTCTATTAAGGCTTAAAAGCATAAGGAAATCATTAACATCAGCTACACCAGATTGTTCTGGACGCCCAATTCTGCTCACAATATTTTGTGCTCGTAATGAAACTAAATCAGATAACTCTGCTAATTTTTTCATGAAGACCGGCATTGCATTAATATGCAATGACATAGGATAAAATGCTTCATCTAATATAACTTGATGATCTAATGTAATATCCTTAATCTTTGCTATAGGTAAAGAAACATAATTACTTAAATCATCTAATGAAGATTTTAGAAAATATTGATTTTTCAACAACTCAAGCTGAGTATAGTTTCCACTTTCACTATGAGAGTCTTTCACTTCAGTAAAAACAATCTCACTTCGGAAGTCCATTGAATCTGAATTACTTGGTGAATATTTAATTTCACCTTCTCCATTTGTAACAATAGGCAAACAAAGATAAATCGTTTCACCGACAAGATTGCTAGTTACACCAATTGGAGAAGGTAAACTATCTGTTAAAGGTAAATCAAAAAGTGTTCCATCTGGCATCACACCTTTACATTCAGTAATGCCAAACTTTCCAAAAGAAAGCTGCTGTTGATCAAAAGCAATTTTCTCAAAACCTAGATTATAAGCCGAGATATCAATAACTTGCTTCAGTTGTGATGTTAAAAAACGGCTTTCTTGCTGAAAATGTTGAGGCCTAATGAATAGGCCTTCTTTCCACAAAACACGATTTGATAAAGACATGGATTAATTATCCTTAAAAATTTCAACTTTAGAGTCTAACACACGAATTAACAGTGGATAACTTTCTCCACCTTTAGGTTTGACTTGTACAATACCTTTCCATTTGCGGTTTTCATAACCATTAAAAAGAGCTACAACTCCGATATAATGAGTTTTTTCATTCATTTCTTCTGAATCCACAAATCTGAACTGATTCGGTGCAATAATTAAATCAATATTTGAAACATATGTTTTGCCCAATGATTCAGTGAAATCATTACCACGAAAATCATCATATGTACTACTCAAAAATAGCGACTTATCCGTTAATTGGAAAACTTTTAACATGACAGGGGTTGCTCTAGCATCAGCCTTTCCATTTTCCTGCTCAATAATTTGCTTATCGGAATTGGTACTATTGGCCGTCGCATTTTTTTTGTATTCATGAGCTGTCATTGGACGTTTAGCTTGAGGTTTTAAAGCATCTAAATCTTCGAACTCTGCTGCAGCTTCATCACTTACTACAGCAATAGCATCATCTTTTGGAGAATAAACGTTAATATTTGCACGATCCGTTGCGTAAATAGAAAGTGAATAAGTCGATGGTTTTACTAAACGTGGATTAACACTCGGTCCATTATCTGAAGAGCATCCCGCCACAGTTAATGCAACAGCAGTAAACATAAATAAAGATTTTAATTTCATAAGATTTCCTTAGTTATTTAATAAAAAAGAGAGGATCTAAAATAGGCTCCACTTGTTTTGACTTTGCATCATCTTTATCTTTTAAAGTTGATACAGAATTCTGTATTTTTTCATATTCAATTGTAGATATCGACTTTACTAACTCATTTGGTGACTCATTAACATCCAACGGGGTATAGTATTCCAACACACTATGAATATGAGGGTTAAAAAATTTATATTCTGTAGACCCAAATTGATGAGGCATCGCATTCATTAACTCTGAAGAAGGCTCATCATCTACTTTTAATGCCAATAAAGGGTCTAAATTCGTATCATTTGCTTTTAATTCAAGTAAATCTTGATTAATGCTCTCTTTCTCAAAATCATAATGATATTGCTGAGAATGTCCTAAATTTAAGATTGTATTATCCGTTTGTTTATTTAATAAATAAGATAATTCATCTTGTAAAGTAACCATCTCTGCTTCATTAGTAAAAATCTTAGCTCTAATCTTATAATTGCACAGAGAAATGAGATCATTATCATTTAATTTGATAATTCCCCCCATGGGAAGAGCACTCGTTGTTCCATTAATAAAAAGCTTGTTACTATGAGCTATTAAACAGAAATCGGCATTATAATACTTTATTTCAAACTCAATATCAGAAATTTCATCCTTCCAATTATCTATTTTCCAATTTACATTTGATGCAGATCCCACTAAACCACCAGCTAAATCAAAATAGCAATAAGGTAATGTTCCTCTTTCGAGCATAAACGCATCGGTTACCATCAATAAAAGTTTATGCACTTATACCGCTCCTTCAATGATCACCTGGTTTAAAGTATGAGCGCTTGTTGAATCTGCATTAATCAATGTCGTCCATCCTAGCCAACTTGAATTATCCTTTCCCAAAATAAAGGTTGATTGCGTATCCGGATGTAGACCTAATGAAATATCATAAGGCAGTGGATCTTTTAATAGAAAGCGAATCAATTCTTGAAGATGTTTATATTTTTCAGTATTTGGCAAAAATTGGTAAAACTCATTTAATTTCAGATTATCAATATTAACTCTAAACTTATTTGAAAATGATTCAATCTTGTCACCTGAAATAAAATTATTACCTAACATCATATTCTGCATACCAAGTTTATTTTTTTGCTCGCTTTCTATTTCAACAAGTTGTCTTACATGCTCTTCAATCGAAACATCATCCAAATCAAAATAGTACCGAATAATATCAGTTAGTATCTGCGGAGTTCTTATACCCGATTGTATAAGACCAATATAATAAAAAATTTTACTCCAATTTAGATGAGAGAATTCAATAAAATCCTTAGACAATCCCAAAATATTTAGAATATCCCGAGAATAGTCATCTGAATAATCAGATTTAAACCGTATATAATATTTATACTTTCTCCAAATTTGGTGAAATATTGTAAGCAAGTGATGATTAAAGAAATCTAAATATTTTGCTTGAATAGATTCATTCTCATACGATGCCTCTGCAATTTCATCCAAAACACTTCCAGGAAGTGGGCCTGATGCACCTTGTAATCCTAAAAAGTTAACAAAAATTTGAAATATTCTTTTCCCTTCTTCATCTTGAATAACGAGCTGCTCAATATCCCCAACAGGAAAGTTAATTTTAGGGTTACTAAAGAAACGGAATATTGATTCTTCAACTAGAGTATTTTCTAATTCATCTAGGCTCATTGACGATGCATCAGCTATTGTTTCTATAAGCTGATGGAAGCTAAATTGAATTAGATCACTCTTTGAAGAGAGGTTTTCTGTTCCCATTTAAATATCTCGTTATTATTTGTATTGATAACTTCTAAAAGATGAAATGAATTTATCGTGCCATATAATCTAAAGAACTCAGCAAGAATCGAACCAAATAAAAATAACTCCCCTTCACAGAGAAAATTATTACTATCTATTCTTAATACTGATTTTTGACCTCTATATACAATACCTTTTATAACCTTATCAATTGGACGAGTCGTAATAGACTCCATTCCTGACAAACGTTTTTCTGTTCGTCTCAATGCTTGCACATCATACATTGCAGAAAAATCATAAGTTAGCAAAATTTCCTTTAAAACATCTAGTTTTGTTAAAGATAAATAGTTAAGCGAAAGATTAGAAACTAACTTCCAATGAATCGATTCATCTAGAACGGCTCTCACCGTTTTTACTGGCAATGTACTATTTTTAAAATCACTATAAGACCGCGTATTTTGTGATGGTACACAAATATCACCAATACCTAAAAACTCTGGTAAATTATGATTTGTACAATCTAAATCTATAGATATTGTCTCTCTGGAATTATCTAAAAGTTTATTCGAATCAGATATAAAAGAGATAAAATGATCATAACCTGTTTCTTCAATATTATCTCTAATAATTGATTTATAGTACCCACTTCTTCCAGAGGAAGAGCTGTGGACAAATGATTCAAATTTTGGGTAAATATAAATTTTATTACCCGTATCTTTTAAAAACTTTGAACCTGAAACTCGCTTAATATCAAATATCTCAAAATGATCTCGATGAAAACCTGCTGGGATCACTGGATATAAATCTTTTTTCCCATCAAAATTCAATGGAATAGCATCATGTTCAAACAGATTAATTACTGGTACACAATACAAGGAAAAATCTGCTCGTGTTAATTTTAGATCTTTAGGAAAAGAACGATTAAACTCAAAAAATAACTTAAATTTTTTCTTACCTAATCGATTTAAATATAGATGTAAATTTCTTAACTTAAAGAAATAAAATTTTTTAGGAAAAAAGAAAAACTCTTGTAATAATCGATACCCATCAAATGCATTATCTGGATAAGGAATCAAAGATTCATCTTTATTAAAACCAACAGAAGAAATAACATCCAGTGGTAAATTAATTACACCATCTTCTGATTTAATATAAACTTTTGTTAAATAATTAAAAATCCATTGATAACAAGTTAAAGCGCTGTAATCGCTCCCTGATAAATAAAATGATAATTCATCACACTGTATAGAAGAAAAATCACTATCTGTGATATTCTCTAGCTCTAATTCAATGATTGTAGACTCACTACCTAATGCACTTTTTACATCATTTAAAACAAGCGGATAAACAGAGACATCCATTGTTGTCTGAAACTGGCAAGCTGTACCATCTACAGGTTTGGATGAAACAAACGTTCCTTTAGGAACAACATGTTTTGTTGTAATGGCTCTTTCTTTAGGTTGAAATTTTAAAATTGCACAACTTGGTAAAGGGCGCAAATAATTTGGCCAAAGAAGTTGAATCATTGATTGAGTTATCTCAGGTAAATTATCTTGTACTTTTTCTTTCAAGCGAGCAGTTAAAAAAGCAAAAGATTCAATAATTCTCTCGGCTTCGGGATCAACTATCTCATCAGATAGAAATCTAGATAAGTGAGGATAAATCTTTGAAAAATGCTGCCCATCCCTTTTGAGAAAGTCTAACTCAGCTCTAAAAAACTCTTTCAAAGACATTTATACAACCCTAAACTTCTTGTTTGAACTATCTAAAATAATGTTTAATTCAGCTAACTCATTTTTTTGTTTTAATAATACAACACAGGTTATACGGAAGTTAAGCTGAAGAACATCATATACATCCTGAATATATTCTATTCTTGTAATACGAACTCTAGGCTCATAGCGCTCTAAACTAGACCGAATATTTGCAACAATTGTTTGACTTAAACTTTTTGTTGTTGCCGTTGCATCATTAAAGTCTTTTAAACCAAAATCGGGTGCACATAACGTGCACCCTTCTTTTGAATTAAGTATTAATTCTATGTTTCTTTTTATCGAACGAATTAAATCACTCACAATTTCTGCTTCAGTCTTCTTTTTAATGACATCCGTATTCTGTGGTGCAGTTTTAATCCTGTTCCAAAATCCCATAAAACAACTACTTATTTATTATCAATATCTAATCGACCTACAAGGGAAAGATCGAAACTTGCCCCCATATATTTAAAGTGCGGTCGAACTGATAAAGAAACTTTGTACCAACCTGGTTCTCCCGCAACACTTGATACTTCAACTTTTGCAGAACGTAATGGACGACGGCTACGAACTTCTGCTGGCGGGTTCTCTTGATCTGAAACATACTGTTTCAACCAAACATTTAACTCACGTTCAAGATCTTGACGTTCTTTCCACGAGCCAATTTGTTCACGTTGTAATACTTTTAAGTAATGAGCTAAACGGTTCACAATGAACATATATGGTAATTGTGTACCTAATTTATAATTTGTTTCTGCTGCTTTTCCTTCTTCCGTATTTGGGAATTTTTTAGGTTTTTGGACAGAGTTCGCGGAGAAGAATGCTGCATTATCGCTTCCTTTGCGCATAGTTAAAGGAATAAAACCTTCATCAGCTAATTCAAATTCTTTACGATCGGTAATTAATACTTCTGTTGGAATCTTCGCTTGTAACTGACCAAATGATTCAAACAAATGAACAGGTAAGTCTTCAACCGTTCCACCACTTTGTGGACCAATAATATTCGGACACCAACGATATTTAGCGAAACTATCCGTTACTTTAGATGCCATCAAAAATGCAACATTACTCCATAAGTAATTATTATGGTTGCCATCAATTCCTTCATTGTAATTGAAAGTTTTAACGGGATTTTCAATTGAATCGTAAGGCAAACGAGACAAGAAACGTGGCATTGTTAATGCTAAATATTTTGAATCTTCTGACTCTCTTAAAGCTCTCCATTTGGCATAGCGAGGTCCCTCAAAAATATCTTTTACTTCTTTAATTTCAGATAAAGACACATAGCTATCTAGACCAAAGAACTCCGGGCCTGCAGCTGAAAT
The DNA here is from genome assembly GCA_959020685.1 of Parahaemophilus parainfluenzae. Classification (GTDB taxonomy): domain Bacteria; phylum Pseudomonadota; class Gammaproteobacteria; order Enterobacterales; family Pasteurellaceae; genus Haemophilus_D; species Haemophilus_D parainfluenzae_T. The sequence goes on from CAUETL010000004.1 coordinate 16,126, forward strand.
AAATGGGGCATGGGACATAGCACCAACAGATGAAATATATTGTAATAATTTAATATCAGGTGCAGATGGCGTAAACGTATAGTTACCAACAATTGCGGCAACTGGCTCTCCACCAAATTGACCATAGTTTGCTGAATAAACATGTTTATATAAACCGCTCTGAGTGATATCAGTGGCATACTCAAAATCATCAAGCAATTCTTCTTTGCTTACATTTAATACTTCTATTTTAATGTTTTCACGGAAATCTGTGCGATCAATAAGCAGTTTTAAACCGCGCCAAGCAGACTCCATTTCTTGAAATTTATCATTATGTAAAATTTCATCTACTTGATGACTAATCTTTTCATCAAGACGAACAATCATTTCATCAATAAGTGTCTTATTTACAACTGCATCTGCACTATCAGACTTCAACATTTCAGAAATAAATTCTGCAATACCTCGTTGCGCAATACTGTAATCTTCATTTTCAGGCTTGAAACGTGTCTGTTCCATCACCTGATCAAGCAAGCTTGTTGTTTGCGAATTCTTTTCAGCTTTTGCCGTTTGATTCTTAGTAACCATACTCTACTACCCTTATTCTTTTTCTAAAATGATAGCCAATTCTTTTTCCAATGCTTCTCTTGCATTTGGATCCGCAATTAACTCTTGCAATTTATTTCTAAATGCAGGGATGTTCCCCATTGGCCCTTTTAATGCAAGAAGGGCTTCTCGCAACTCTAATAATTTGTTTAATTGTGGCACTTGCTTAGCAATATTATCAGGAGAAAAATCTGCCATACTCTCAATTTTTAGGCTAACGCCAAGATCTTGATTTTCAGCATTTTCTTCTAAGCGATTTGGTACCGCTACATCAATCGTCAAATTAGATTGTTTCATTACAGCATCAAAATTGTGCTTATCAATAGAAACCGTCTCTCTTTCTTCAAGGCTTAAGTCTTCTGCCGCACCTTTAAAATCACCAGTAACAAGAAGTTTTAACGGTAATTCAACTTCATCAGTTTGACCTTCTGTAGCCGGAGTGTATTTAATATTAATTCGCTCTTTTGGTGCGACTGAACCTGTTTTAGACATATAAAATCCTCTGTGAAATTTAAACCTATTTCTATTTTTAGATAATGAGCTAAAAAATAGCTAGATTATAAAAAATCACCATTACTAAATCAATGATAAAGTCAACGATATAGAATAATTTTTTTAAGATAATATTATTGTATGATAAATTTAAACAACACCTATACTACACTAGATTTAGAATATATGTATTTTCTTTAAAAAATACATACATAAACAATCAATTTTACAAGAAAATCCAATCATTTTAGTTTAGAATATCGAAATTAAACACTTCATAGATTAAGGAGATGTATGTCTGCTCGTAGCGTAATCGTTATTGGAGATAAAACCACCCATGGGGGTACCGTACTTCAAGGCTCACAAACTATGACTGCCGGAGGTAAAAATGTCGCCAGACAAGGTGATTTGGTCTCATGTCCAAAATGCAAAGGTAACTTCCCGATTATTGAAGGTTCATCTATCATGCAAGCTAATGGACGAGGTATTGCCCTTGAAGGAATGAAAACGGCCTGCGGAGCTGAATTAATTGCTTCACAGTCTATGATGAAAGCTAAAGCATAATTTATTTAGTATTTATATAACGCTATTATTACTGCCAATATATTTTATAGGAATCCCAAATGGCCGTTCAATCTGATTATCGTTACAGTCTTACCGTTAGTGGCACAACTCAATTCGAAGTAGTACGTTTTGTTTTAAAAGAACACCTATCTGCATTATTTCGACTTGAACTCGATCTTGCAAGCTTTGGTTCAGAACCGAATTTTCATTCTCTAATAGATCACCCTGCTACGCTAACTTTTTGGCAAGGGAATGAGACAATACGTAGTGTCAACGGTATCATCACAGCCTTAAATCAGGGAGAAACTGGTTTTACTCGCACTCGTTATCATATGGTGATTGAACCCTCTTTATGTCGTGCTGGGTTACAAACTGATTTACGAATATTCCAACAACAAGACTCTCAAAAAATTATCGAAACACTACTAAGTAAAAATCAAGTATCTCAGAGCCAATTCCATTTACAAACGCCATATTGGACTCGAGAATACTGCGTGCAATATCGCGAGACTGATTTAAATTTCATTCAACGTTTAGCTGCCGAAGAAGGTTCTTACTATTATTTTGAACATACCAATGATAGCCACATCCTCCATTTCTCTAATTCGACAACACTTTCAGAGAAAAAAGGAAATTTAGTTTATAACGCAATGCCGGCGGGACAACGTCCAGAGGCAGCGGTGTGGCATTGGTCCTACGAAGAAAAACTGGGGACTACCCTTCAAACTTTGCGTGATTATACTTTTACAAATCCTCGTTATAATCAAGAACACCAATATTCAGGTCAAGGTAATAACGAAGGCCATGGCAGCATTTATGAGCGGTATGACTATCCAGGCCGCTATAAACGTGATGCTCAAGGCGAGCCTTTTACTCAATATCGTTTAGAATACGAACGCAGAGAAGCTGAATTAGCTCTTGCGCAAAGTGATGATTTACGCGTACAACCAGGCTATGTATTTGGCTTAGAAGGACATCAACGAGAAACTTTTAATCGTGATTGGTTAATTGTAGGTGTTGAACATTATGGTTGGCAACCTGGTGTATTGGAAGAAGAAGCGGGTGAAGAGGGCAACCGCTATGAGAACCGTATTAAACTCATTCCAAATACTACACAATGGAGACCAGAGCCGCAACCAAGACCAGTTGTTGATGGGTCTCAAATGGCCCATGTAGTTGGCCCTGCTGATGAAGAGATTTACTGTGATGAATGGGGACGTGTAAAAGTCCAATTCCCTTGGGATCGTGAAGGGCAAAATAACGAGCACAGCTCTTGCTGGATTCGAGTCAGCCAAGGTTGGGCAGGGGCTCAATTCGGACATATTGCTATCCCTCGTATTGGCCATGAAGTAATGGTTGATTTCTTAGAGGGAGATCCTGACCAACCAATCATCATGGGACGTACTTATCACAGCACAACGGAACCACCTTATGCTCTGCCTGAACATAAAACGCGTATGACCATAAAAAGTAAAACCCATAAAGGTAACGGCTTTAATGAATTACGCTTTGAAGATGAAAAAGACCGAGAAGAAATCTTTATTCATGCAGAAAAAGACCAAAATAATGTTGTAAATAATGATGAAACAACACAAATTGGACATGATCGAACCGAACAAGTAGGACATGATGAAACAATTAACATCGGCAACAACCGTACTGAAACGGTTGGACAAGATGAGTCCTTAACGGTGGGGCGCGATCAATCTAATAAGATCAATCGCAATCGTATGACCAAAATTGAAAAGGATGAAGTGTTGAACATTGGGAATCATCTATCGATGGATGTGTACGCCAATCAAGAAGTTAAAATTGGCCGAGATTATTCTCATCAAACAAGTCGAAATGCGGTTTTCAAAGCTGGGAAAGAATTAAAACAACATAGTAAAAACATTAAATTAACTGGTACTACACAAGTAAATATTCGTGGAAAAGCAGGTACGATTATTATTGATGGCTCTGGTATCACGTTAAAAGGTAAGGTGACTGTAAAAGGTAATTTAATACAATCTAGCGGAACACCAGAATCGCCAGCTGTATTGTCTCTTGCTGCTAATGACGCAAAACCGATTTGCGAAGTTTGTGAAGCCATGAAAAATCAAAAACAGAGTTAAAATTAACCGCACTTTGCGACAAAAGGGCAGCTAAGCCGTTAAACTTTGCTGTCCTATGTAACCTTTATGATTACACTTTTGTCTAACAATAATCATTCGTTATTTACTTTTATTTTGAATTATCTCGGCAGTGAAAATCCCGATGAATAAATACGGTAAGTTCTTTAAAAAAGAAAAACGAATCACGAGTGACTACTTCAACAGGTTCTATCAATTTAGCTTCTTCCTACACAAATCAGCTACAACGAAAAGAAAGTTGAAGCAAGAACTCAGGCATGGCTTGTAAAGAATAGTGTGCAATAATATTAACTCACAAAAAAACGACCGCACTTGCGGTCGTTTCTATTTACAGCTTCAAGGATTATTTTAATTTTTCACCTTTAAATTCACCTGTTAAACTTTCTAAGAAAGAGGTTATGTCCTCCACATCTTTTTGAGCTGGCTGTTTCACATTACTTTGATATTTCAACATTGCACTCACAGCATCTTTTAATTCTTTTGCTGAGGCATCATGGAAATATGGTGCAGTAAGCGCGACGTTGCGCAAGGTTGGCACTTTGAAACGATGCATATCAAACGGATCTTTAGTTTGAGCAAAGCGACCTTCATCGGCATCAGTTAATGGCGTACCACGATCTTTAAAGTAATCGCCGTAAAGTCCCATGTACTCATAAGATTGTCCACCCATTGCTACACCTGTATGACAAGTATCGCATTTATGCTGTTTGAATAATTCATAACCGCGAACTTGTTGCTCGGTTAACGCTGTTTTATCCCCTTTCAAATAACGGTCGAAATCACTATTTGGCGTAATTAATGTTTTTTCATATTCACCAATTGCGTGAGTTAAAGTTTCTTTCGTCACTTGTGGATATTCTTTTAAGAATGCTTTTTTGAACTCTTCATCCATTTCAAAACGTGCCACGATATCATCCCACGAGTGCGAGCCCATTTCTACTGGATTTGTTGGAGGACCTTTCGCTTGATCAGCTAAATCTGCTGCACGACCATCCCAGAATTGCACAAAGTTAAATGCAGCATTGAATACGGTTGGTGCGTTAATTGGACCTTTTTTACCTTCAATCCCTGTTGAAGTATCAAGTCTATCCACACCACCTTTATCTAATTGGTGACAAGTGTGACATTGAATAGAACCATCGCCTGATAAACGACCATCAAAGAAAAGATCATGGCCTAACGCGACTTTTGCTTCATCTGTTGCAATACTGTCTGGAATAGGTTGCACTAAACGATCTGCATCAACATTGGGGGTTTCTTTTGGTAAAGACATTTTACGTGCTTCACGAATCCAGTTAAGCAATGCCACTTTTTCTTGCTCATCTGGTTTACTTCCCCAGTGAAGATGTCTAAATTTAGCAATTGGCATTTCATTATTTTCAAGTACACGTTGTAGTTTTGCTAAATCAGCTTGGGATAATTTGCTCGGTTCTTTTAAACCTTCAAGTAAACGATCTAGGCGGAAAGCACGAAGTCCACTTTGAATATCCGATTGCATTTGATCCCCCACAATCGGGAATTTTGAATAAAATGGAAGAGGTGTGTTTGGACTATGGCAATATTGACAGCTATTATCAAATAAGGCTTTTGCCACTTTTTCTTGTTCGCCGGTATAGCGATTTTCCATTAAAAGTTGGGTCGCATTCTCTTTATCAAATTGGTGTAGATACCCCACAACGCCCAAATAACCTAAGATAGCAATGGCGGCTCCGCCAATAATCAGTTTTTTCATCTAATAATCCTCCAAATGATCAATAAAATATAAAAAGAAAGAAAAAGCTTAAAAAGCAAGGTGATTATGCCAAAAAATTGGCTTATATTTTATGTGGATTTAATTTGATTTGGCTATGGATATGATTGATTGCATTACAGGTGTTTTTAACTTATAAATAGAGATCTCCCTAAAATTCAGCAATAAAAAATGCGGTTATTTCTAACCGCACTTTACTTTTCATTATCTCTTGTTTATTTCTTTGGCGCTTGCATAAAGCGGAAGAAATCACTGTCAGGTTTCAAAATCATCATATTATCTGAACCTTCAAAGCTGCTTTCATAGGCTTTTAAGCTACGAATAAAACTATAAAACTGTGGTTCTTGTGCAAACGCTTGAGAATATAGTTTTGCCGCTGCCGCATCACCATTACCGCGTAATTCTTGTGCTGTTTTATTTGCATTCGCTAAGATCAAGGTGACTTTACGATCCACATCCGCTTGAATGAACGCCGCTTTTTCTTTACCTTGCGAACGATGTTCACGAGCAACCGCATCACGTTCTGCACGCATACGTTGGTAAATCGAAGAAGAGACTTCATCCGGTAAATTGATTTGTTTTACGCGAACATCGACGACTTCAATCCCTAATTCAGAGGTACTATCCTGCCCTGAATTTAACGCTTTTTTCGCCCCCGCCATTAATTCACCACGCGTACCTGAAACGATATCTTTAATTGTACGAGTACCAATTTCTGAACGTAGACGGTCATTCACTTTACGGCTTAATAAGCTTGAAGCTTGGTTATAATCACCACCACCCGTTGCAGTATAGAAACGACCGAAATCGCTGATTCTCCATTTCACATAGGAATCCACCAACAAGTCTTTTTTCTCGACTGTCACAAAACGAGTAGCCGAACCATCAAGGGTACGAATACGCGCATCAAGCACTTTAATGCTATCAATTAAAGGCAATTTAAAATGCAAACCTGGTTCATACACGACCACTTTGTTTTCTGCATCACGTTGTACTTTGTTAAAACGCAACATGATGCCACGTGTGCCTTCAGTTACAACCACCACGCTGGAATATAACACCGCAGCAATCACCACTATAATCGGAAGTAAAAATTTACGCATTAGTTAAATCTCCCTTGGCGAATGCCTTCATTTGATTGAACCGGTTGAACCGCTTGTGTTTCTACACGACGTTCCAGTGTTGAAACAGGTGCAGAACTGACCGCACTTTCTGAAGTAGTGGTCACTGGCTTAGCCGTCTTTTTACCCATTAATTGCTCCAATGGCAATACAGTTAAATTGTTACCATTATTGCTGTCTAGCATCACTTTAGGTGTGTTTGCCATGACTTTTTCCATGGTTTGAATATAAAGACGCTCTTTTAACAAATCAGGTGCCGCTTTAAATTCAGGTAGAAGACGTTGTAAACGTTCCACTTCCCCTTGCGCATCAAGCACAACACGATCTTTATAAGCGGTTGCTTCTTCAACGATACGTTGTGCATCACCACGAGCGATTGGCTCTTTCTCGCGAGCATAAGCTTCCGCTTCACGAATGTAACGTTGTTCGTCTTCCTGTGCTTTAATCGCATCATCGAAAGCATCTTTCACTTCTTCTGGTGGACGTGCGGATTGGAAGTTCACGTCAATCACTTCAAGTCCCATATCATAAGGTTTGATAATATCGTTCAAGGCTTTCCATGTATCTTCACGTACCACGGCACGACCCGTTGTCAGCACATCATTCATAGTCATATGACCAATCACATAACGAAGTGCACTGTCAGTCGCTTGTCCAAGACTATTGTCCGCATTGCTTACGCTAAACAGGTATTTTTCAGGATTTTGCACGCGGTATTGCACAGTCATTTCCACTTTAACCATGTTTTCATCTTTGGTTAACATCGCACCTTGCGTTTTAAGCTCACGAACTTGTTCTACATTCACTGGAATCACTTTATCAATAAAGGTTGGCTTCCAGTTTAAACCAGGTTGAACGATAGAATGAAACTCGCCAAAACGTAACGTCACGCCACGTTCTGCCTCTTTAATGGTGTAAAAACCGCTTGCCCCCCAAATAATCCCCCCGATTACTGTGGCGATCGGTAAAATCTTACCTAAATTAAATGAAGGCATATTCGGCGAAGTATTATTTGATCCGCCTTTTTTATTGCCACCACCTAACTTTTTCAACAGATTATTAAATACTTCTTCAATATCTGGAGGTGATTGTTCCTGATTTTTATTGTCTCGCGAACCCCAGCCATTTTCATTTTGCTTATCTGATGAATTATCTGAATGTTTTGGACCGCTACTCTGTCCCGGTTTACCCCAAGGATCTTGATCTGGACCGTTTTGCGACATTACGTTCTCCATTTGTCTAAAATTTTTAATGAGTTTAACGGAATAAATGGGGTTAGTCTATGAAAATACAAGTGGCAATGCAAATTATTACAAAATAAAAAATCCTTGAATATTTTCAAGGATTTTCTTTTATTCATTTACTTGGTAAATCAAGGGTTTTTGTATATTTTTTTCTACTAAACTTTTTCCATCCCATTGATAAAAGTGCGGTTGAATTTTTGACTGATTTATAAATGCCGCAAAGTAAAAAGGCAATTCATCCGTAAAGATCAATTCCCCTTTCGGACAATAATCTGAAAAGATCTGAAGTTGTTCTGGAAAATGAATAACACTTGATAACTTCACTATTCCTACACCTTGTGATTTCAACACCGCTTCACGCAAACACCAACAGCGATAAAAAGCCAGCTCCTTATCAAGTTGTTTAGCAAACCATTCTTGCTCTGTTTGTGGCGCAAAATGAGCCATGAGTGCAGAAAAACTCCGTTTTTTCGAAAATTCAACATCAATACCGACCGAACTTTTTTCTGATTCATTAATATGCAGCAATACGGCAACCCAATCGCCTGAGTGGCTTATATTAAAATCGATATTCTCGGCGGGAAATTGTGGTCTGCCACTTTGCGTACGATAAATTTGTCCTAAAAGTGCGGTTGATTTTCCCGATGTTTTTAACAACTGCCAAAGTAAAAAATGCGCCAATCGACGACATTGATGGCGTTGCGTTATCCGAGTATTTCCCTGTGGTTCTGTACGCAAATTTTCAGGTGCAAGATCTGTAGGAATTTCATCAAAAGAAAAAGGTTGCTGAATATTGGCGTAGGCAATAAAAGTTGTCATACAAATAATAAATAAACATATCAGTTTGATAGCATTATAAAAGGAAATCCGCTGCGCGCCAACACAAGCAAAAATCTGTCAAAACAACATCTTAGATTAAAACTGTGAGCAGTTTCACAGATTTTTCTCCTTAAATACGTTACATTTCAAAAAAGTAATCACAGGAGGTTCTATGTTTAAACAACTTCAACAAGTCGGTAAGGCATTTATGTTGCCGATTGCTATTTTGCCTGCTGCAGGTCTTTTACTCGGGATCGGTGGTGCACTTTCCAATAAAGCAACGGTGCAAGCCTATCCAATTTTAAATAATGAGGCGCTGCAAGGTCTGTTTCAGATTATGTCTGCGGCAGGTAGCGTGGTGTTCGCTAATTTAGCCTTATTATTGTGTATTGGTTTAGGTATCGGCTTAGCCAAACGTGACAAAGGCGTTGCTGCTCTCGCTGCCGTTGTTGGTTATCTCATTATGACGGGCACCATTGCTGCATTAATTCCGATTTTCTCTCCTGATGTAAAAAGCATCGATACGGGTGTGATTGGAGCATTGGTGATGGGCTTGATTACCGTTAAATTGCACAATCGCTATCACAACATCCAATTACCACAAGTATTAGGTTTCTTTGGCGGCTCTCGCTTTGTACCAATCGTAACTGCTTTTTCAGCTATTTTTGTTGGATTAGTTTTCTTCCTCATTTGGCCAACTTTCCAACAATGGCTCGTCTCGGCGGGTAAAAGTATCGCATCCATGGGAACCTTTGGTACATTCTTATACGGTTTCTTAATGCGACTATCTGGCGCGGTTGGCTTACATCATATGATTTATCCGCTGTTTTGGTATTCTGAATTAGGTGGTGTGGAAATGGTCAATGGCGAGATGATTGTTGGTGCGCAAAAAATCTTTTTTGCTCAATTAGCAGATCCAAATCACCATGGTTTATTTACTGAAGGAACCCGTTTCTTTGCTGGCCGTTTTGATACCATGATGTTTGGCTTACCAGCTGCCTGTTTAGCCATGTATCACTGTGTACCGAAAAAACGTCGTGCGCAAATTGGCGGCTTGTTCCTTGGTGCAGCCCTAACCTCTTTCATTACTGGCATTACAGAACCGATCGAGTTTATGTTCTTGTTTGTTGCACCATGGCTTTATGTATTCCACGCATTCTTAGATGGTGTATCTTTCTTTATTGCCGATTATCTAAACATCTCTATCGGGAATACTTTCTCTGGTGGTTTTATTGATTTCTTGCTCTTCGGCATTTTACAAGGTGATGAAAACACCCATTGGTTGCGTGTGATTTTTGTCGGTATTCCTTGGGCGCTGCTCTATTACTTCTCTTTCGTTTTCTTGATTCGCATCTTTAATGTGATGACACCAGGACGTGGTGAAGAAACCGAAGAAAATGTAGAACAAGAAACAAGTTCACTGACTGAAAATGCACATAAAATTATTGCAGCATTAGGTAACGCTGAAAATATTGAAAACGTGGATGCGTGTATTACTCGCTTACGTGTTTCAGTTAAAGATGTAAAAGCCGTTGATAAAGCCACATTGAAAAAATTAGGTGCGATTGATGTGCTTGAAGTTGGCGGTGGCGTACAAGCCATTTTCGGTGCTAAAGCAGTTCTCTATAAGAGTGAAGTGAATCAAATCTTAGGAAAAGAAGATTAACTCCTAAAAAATAAAGGGCGTTTATCCCGCCCTTTTGAGTAATAAAACAAAAGTGCGGTCAAAATCAACCGCACTTTTTTATTATTTCAACAAATATGCACGTAGTTGTGCAAAATCGTTATCCATTTCATCAGAAAGTAATGGCAATTTATTGTGTTTATCCAAGGCTTCTGGCAATGGAAGATCGAGCGAAAGAATACGCTCCACTGACTCTTTAAATTTCGCAGGATGTGCCGTACATAAGAAAATACCGGTTTCATCCGCTTTAAGTTGATCTTTCAATACTTGATAGGCGATTGCACCGTGTGGTTCACATAAATAACCTTTTGCGTACATCGCTTTTAAGGTTTCTTCTGTTTCGCTATCGCTTAACATACCAGAACCTAAATCACTTAAATTCCAGCCATTACGTTTAAATAACTCTTCGACACGCGGCCAGTTGTTCGGACGACTGACATCCATCGCATTAGAAAGGGTTGCTACAGTCGCTTTAGGTGCCCAATTACCAGATTCTAAATAACGCGGCACGGTATCGTTCGCATTGGTTGCTGCAATAAAGCGTTTAATTGGTAAACCTAATGTTTTAGCGATTAATCCCGCAGTTAAGTTACCGAAGTTACCACTTGGTACAGAAACTACTACGTTATCACGTTTTTCTTTTGGTAATTGCGCTACGGCTTCAAAGTAATAACAAACTTGCGCCAATAAACGGCTAATGTTAATGGAATTTGCTGAGTTTAAACCAATCGCTTGACGCAGTTCTGCATCATCAAAGGCTTGTTTAACTAACGCTTGGCAGGCATCGAAATCGCCATTAATCGCCACAGTGCGAATATTACCACCTAAAGTACAGAATAATTTTTCTTGTAATGGGCTGATTTTGCCTTTCGGATATAAAATCACCACATTGATATTTTCCAACCCATAAAATGCATGGGCAACTGCCGCACCGGTATCTCCAGATGTTGCTGTTAAAATGGTAATTTTGCCATCACCACGTACTGCAGCAAGTGCCTGCGCCATAAAACGACCACCAAAGTCTTTAAATGCTAAAGTTGGACCGTGGAATAATTCAAGGGCATAAATATTGTCTTCCACTTTTTCTAATGGTGCAGAAAAAGTAAATGCATTTTTCACCATTGCATCTAAAGTGGCTTTTGGTAATTCTTCACCGATTAATGCGCCAAGAATTTTTTGGCTACGTTCAACCAATTGTAAAGATAATAACTCGTCAATATTGGTTAAAGCGGGGATCGTTTCCGGAAAGAACAAACCTTGATCTTTGCCAAGCCCTTGACGTACTGCTTGCGCAAAATTTACTTGTTCTTCAGGGTGTTTGATGTTGTACAAATTCATTGTATATCCGTTAATTATAGAGTTTTAATAAAATGTTATTCCTCTCTTATAAAAGAGGGGATAAAGCGATTTGTTGTTTAACCGAGTTCTCTCGCGCCGTCATTATCGACCTTACACACATACACAAAACCTTCATTGTTTTGTAAATAATGATTTTCTAAATAAGTCGCCAGTTTTGTTGCCGTTTGTAAATCAGGTGCAATGGAGAAAATCGTTGGGCCTGAGCCTGAAATCCCCGTCGCTAATGCGCCTAAATCACGCGTAGCTTGTTTCACTTCTGCAAAGTTTGGTAATAAAGCCTCACGATAAGGTTCTGCAATCACATCTTTCATCATCATCGCTGCAAGGTTTTCTTGATGCGTGTGACATGCGTGCACAAAGCCACCTAAATGACGACCATGAGAAATCACATCTTGACGCGTGTAGCTTTTCGGTAAAATTGCGCGCGCTTCAGCAGTTGAAACCTCAATGCCAGGATAAGCTAAGACCCAATACCAATTATCAAAAAATGGCAGTTTTTGGCAAATGTTACCGAGGGATTGTACCATAAATTGCACACCACCGAGATAACAAGGCGCCACATTATCATAATGGATAGAACCTGAAATACGACCTTCTAGCTCTCCCATCATCTCTAACAATTCCATTTTTGAGAATGGTTCATCGTGGAATTTATTTAATGCCACTAATGCAGCCACGATAGAGCACGCACTTGAACCCAATCCCGAACCAATCGGCATATTTTTCTCAAGGGTCAAACGCAATGGTTTAACTCTCACATTGCGTAATTTTAATTGCTCACTAAACAGTACATAGGCCTGATACACGATATTTTTTTGTGGCTCTTTTGGTAATTTACGCACAAAATAGCCCGCACTTTCGAGCTCGAAACCACTTGGAATAGACTCAATCTGTACGACATCGCCTAATAATGAACCATCAATTGGCGAAATGGCTGCACCTAATGTGTCAAACCCTACACTAATATTAGCACTCGATGCCGGAGCATAAATTCTTAACATGTTATGTCCTTCTTAGTGGTGTAATGTTCTTAAAATATCAGCAAAGATGCCCGCTGCAGTCACTGCGTTACCCGCTCCATAACCACGCAATAACAACGGAATTGGTTGATAATAACGCGTGTAGAATGCAAGTGCGTTTTCACCGTCTTTCACCTTGTACAATGGATTATTTTGATCCACAGCGATGATTGATACCTTGCAGTGACCATCTTTAATTTGACCTACGTAACGCAATACTTTGCCTTCGGCTTTTGCGGCTTCAACACGCGCTTTAAATTCCGCATCTAATTGTGGCAACATTGCCATAAATTCATCAGCAGATTTACCTTCAGAGAAGCCTTTTGGTAATACACCTTCCACTTCAACATCGGAAAGCTCAAGTTCTAGACCTGCTTCACGCGCTAGAATCAGTAATTTACGTGCCACATCTTGACCCGATAAATCATCACGAGGATCGGGCTCTGTAAAGCCTTTTTCACGAGCAAGTGCGGTTACTTCTGAAAGAGAAAGCCCTTCTTCTAATTTGCCGAAGATGAAAGAAAGTGAGCCTGATAAAATGCCTTCAAAATACTCAAGCTCATCCCCTGCTGCCAATAAATTCTGTAAGTTTTCGATAACCGGTAAGCCAGCGCCTACGTTGGTTTCGTATAGGAATTTATGTTGGCTTGCTTGTGCATTGCGACGTAATTCGTGGTAATAAGCTAATTCACGGGTATTCGCTTTTTTGTTTGGAGTTACCACGTGAAAACCTTCTTTTAACGCACGCGCATAAAGTCCTGCTACCGATTCAGCCGTTGTACAATCTACGAAGACTGGATTCACCACGTGATGCAATTTAATGAAAGATAACAACACATCGAAATCAGAAGGTTGGGTTGCATTTTCAAGATCTGCTTTCCAATTATCTAAATTCAATCCGTTTTCATCCAAAAGCATTTTTGTTGAATTCGCTAAGGCACAAACACGGATTTCAATGTCCTTCTTTGCGAGGTATTCTTTTTGGTGTTTAATTTGTTCAATTAACTCACCGCCAACGCCACCAACGCCGACTAGAAACATATCAACAACTTTTTTGTTATTAAAAAGCGCTTGGTGAGTCGCTTTCACGGCTTCAATTGCTTTGTTTTGCGCGACAACTGCGGAAATTGAACGCTCAGAAGAACCCTGTGCAATTGCGACTAAGCTGATATTCGCTTGTGCCAATGCAGAGAAGAAACGAGCCGCGATACCTTTAGCTTGTTTCATACCATCACCTACAACTGAGATGATAGAAAGATCTTTTGCGACTTCAATTGGTTCTAAGTCATGTGCTTTTAATTCTGTCGCAAACTCTTGTTCTAAAATCGCTTTTGCTGCATCCGCCGATTTAACAGGCACACAGAAACTAATGCTGTATTCAGAAGAAGATTGAGTGATTAAGATAACTGAAATACCCGCTTTTGACATCGCTGAGAATACGCGAGCTGCCATCCCCACCATACCTTGCATACCTGGGCCTGAAACATTGAACATTGCTACGATATCAAGGTTAGTAATCCCTTTCACTTGTAAACCTTCAGATTTCACATGACCATCGATTATTGAACCTGGTGCAGATGAATTACCAGTGTTTTTAATCACACAAGGGATTTGTTTTGGTAATAATGGACCAATTGTACGTGGATGGATCACTTTCGCACCAAAATAAGAAAGCTCCATCGCTTCACGGTAAGAAAGGCTAGGTAATAAACGAGCATCTGGCACTAAACGTGGGTCACACGTATAAACGCCATCCACATCAGTCCAAATTTCACAAACAGACGCATCTAAACAAGCGGCTAAACAAGCGGCTGAATAATCAGAACCATTACGGCCTAATAACACTAATTCACCTTTATCATTACATGCGGTAAAACCGGCCATTAAAACGACTTTATCTTTACCGATACTTTTCGCATCAACGCGTTTTGTAGATTCGTCAATATCAACTGAAGATTCTAAGTAACCACCTTGTGCTAATAATTGCTTAACAGGATCAACAATGTGAACACTATACCCACGTGCTTCAAACCACGCTTTCATCATCGCAATCGATAATTTTTCACCACGGCAATCGATGGTTGCTTTAACTTTATCTTCTACTTTGCCAGCTTGGCGAATTTCTTCTAATAAACCTTTAATTTGGGCAAATTCTGCATCAATGAGGGCTTTGGTACCCGCAAGATCAAATTTATTATTTTCAGCGTGTAAACCATTAATGATGTTATAGAAAATTTCAATGGCTTCGTTAAAGTGGGTATCAGTAGGTTGGTTTAATGCGGCTTTTTCAGAGAGGGCAACAAGATGGTTAGTAATTTTTGCAGGAGCAGATAAAACACCGGCAGCCTGCTCTTCCAAATGAGCTTTTTCGATTAATTGAGCCGCTTGCGAGAAACGCTCAGGGTTGGCTAATGAAGTGCCACCAAATTTTAATACGCGCATGATAATATCCTCAGATGTTGTGATTTTTAAATACTAAAAAACCCGCACTAGACTGAATGCGGGTTTTCTTGATCCTGTTTGTTACGCACTAACCCGCCCCATTAATTGTCGTAATGGTCATAATAATGGTGGTAATCGTGAAAGTGCGGTTATTTTTCATTGTGTTTTAACCTTGAAAAAAAGATGTGTTTAGAAATACCGAAAAAGTACTGTCTTGTCAAACACAAAATTGAAAAAATGAAGATTTTTTCTAAAAATCATCGCTTTGGTGTAGAATAAAGAGAGTTTCACATTGGTCAGGAAGGGAATTATGACAATTCAACAAGCACTCGAAACCATCCATCAAAAAATCCAAGATGCCACTCAACTCGCTCACCGCCCAGAAAGTGCGGTCACTTTATTAGCAGTTTCTAAAACGAAACCCAATGAAGCGATTTTAGAAGCCTATCATGCAGGACAAAAAGCATTTGGGGAGAACTACGTTCAAGAAGGTGTCGATAAAATTCAGTATTTTGAAGCACAGAATATTCAGCTTGAATGGCATTTTATTGGCCCATTGCAATCCAATAAAACGCGTCTTGTGGCTGAACATTTCGATTGGATGCAAACACTAGAACGTGCAAAAATTGCTGATCGTTTAAATGAACAACGCCCTACCAATAAAGCGCCTTTGAACGTTCTAATCCAAATTAATATCAGTGATGAGGCAAGTAAATCAGGTATCCAACCGAATGAAATGATTGAGCTTGCAAAACACATTGAAAATCTACCGCACTTACGTTTACGAGGATTAATGGCAATTCCTGCTCCGACAGATAATATTGCTAAACAAGAAGCAGCTTTTAGCCAAATGGAACAATTATTTGAGCAACTTAAAGCCGCTTTCCCTCATCAACCAATTGATACGCTTTCTATGGGAATGACCGATGATATGCAAACTGCCATTAAATGTGGCTCAACCATGGTACGTATTGGTACAGCCATTTTTGGGGCGAGAGATTATTCGAAAAAATAATGGATAGAAAATAAAAAAGCGGTCAATATTGACCGCTCTTTTTTTATCTGGATTTAATTAAACTTCTTCGCTCTTTTCAGAGAAACGTTCAATCTTCGCACCTAAGCAACGAAGTTTATCTTCAACGTGTTCATAACCACGATCGATGTGATAAATACGATCAACAATGGTTTCACCACTTGCAATACAACCTGCTAATACAAGGCTGATTGATGCGCGTAAATCTGTTGCCATCACTTCTGCACCAGAAAGATGCTCAACACCATGACACACTGCAGTATTACCTTCAATCTCAGCTTTGCCACCCATACGAATTAATTCTGGAATATGCATAAAGCGGTTTTCAAAGATGGTTTCAGTAATGATACTGGTGCCTTCTGCTACCATGTTTAACAAGGTGAACTGAGCTTGCATATCGGTTGGGAAACCTGGGTGTGGTGCAGTACGAATATTAACAGCTTTTGGACGATTACCATGCATATCCAATGTAATACTATCTTCTGTGACTTCAACTTCTGCCCCTGCTTCACGAAGTTTATCAATCACGGCATCCATAGTATCCGCTTTGGTATTTTTACATACCACGCGACCACCAGAAATAGCACCTGCAATTAAGAATGTACC
>CAUETL010000005.1:0-30395 GCA_959020685.1 Parahaemophilus parainfluenzae
GCGTGAGAAGGTATACCTTAATTTAGGGGTGAAAGATTTCAAAATTCTTGCAAATTCAACGAATCCGAAAAAGCCTGCCACAGAGTTAAATGGTTATGTCATTTATGCTCCGACAGAACAAAATCCGTCTTGGCAAGTGGATATTGCTAAGGGTAAAAATATTCCACGTTGTGGCTTTGTGCAATATCAATATTCCCAAAAAGTGGAACAAGGTAAGAAATTTCAGCGTTTAAACAAAGTAAAAATTGTGAAAAATTTACAAAAGTATTTGGTGGCGAAAGAAAGTAAGACATTACAAAAAGCCGATCTTTCTTGGAAATGTGAAAGTTATTTCCATCACTAAAACTTATACTAGATCAAATTCCACGTAAATTTTAAAAATTTTTCTAGAGCAGAAATAATGGATGGTGTAATCTTGACGCCAATTATTCTTAGAGTTCAAAGTAGGTAAATATGATTAAAAAAATTGCTGTATTAACCAGTGGTGGTGATGCACCAGGTATGAATGCTGCCATCCGTGGCGTTGTTCGTGCAGCTCTTGCAGAAGGGCTTGAAGTATTTGGGATTTATGACGGTTATCAAGGCTTATATAACAATAAAATCAAACAGTTAAACCGTTATAGTGTATCCGATATTATTAACCGTGGCGGTACATTCTTAGGCTCTGCGCGTTTCCCAGAATTTAAAGATCCAGCAGTGCGTGAAAAATGTGCGGAAATTTTACGTTCACATGGTATTGATGCCTTAGTTGTTATTGGTGGTGACGGTTCTTATATGGGGGCGAAATTGCTCACTGAAGAACACGGTTTCCCTTGCGTAGGTATTCCAGGTACAATTGATAACGATGTGGCTGGCACAGATTACACAATCGGTTATGAAACTGCGCTACAAACAGCGGTGGATGCCATTGACCGTTTACGTGATACCTCAAGTTCTCACCAACGTATTTCTATCGTGGAAATCATGGGGCGTCACTGTAGTGACTTAACCATTTCAGCAGGTATTGCCGGTGGTTGTGAATACATTGTGGCATCTGAAATGGAATTTAATCGTGAAGAATTAATTCGCCAAATTGAACGCAGTATTATTCGTGGAAAACGCCATGCCATTATTGCGATTACTGAATTAATTACAGACGTACATTCTCTTGCTCGTGAGATTGAAGCTCGCGTCGGTCATGAAACTCGTGCAACCGTATTGGGCCATATTCAACGTGGTGGTTCGCCTTGTGCCTTCGACCGTATTTTAGCTTCACGTATGGGCGTATATGCGGTAGATATATTGCTACAAGGTAAAGGTGGCTACTGTGTGGGTATTCAAAATGAAAAATTAGTTCACCATGATATTATTGATGCAATCAACAATATGCGTCGTGAATTTAAAGCAGATTGGTTAGAAATGGCTAAACGCTTAGAATAATCTTTTAAAGGTTATTTAAAACAAAAGAAATCGGGCTAAAACAATCATTGTTTTAGCCCGATTTTTATATGCTTAGATTAGGCTTTTAGTTTATTTTTCTTACGTTGCAAGAAGTACACGAAAACGAGTAATAATGCACAAGCAAGAGACACAATAAACAAGCTACCAAAGAATCCATTCCAGTGGAGAGATTGAATAATCCACGCTAATGGTGCTCCTGCCGCTGCCGCACCAATATAGGCGAAGAGACTAACGAAACCGGTAGAAGAACCTGAAGCATGTTTATGAGAGTTTTCAGCCGCAGCCATTGCGATAAGAAATTGCGGACCAAAGATAAAGAATCCCATCAGGAAGAATAATCCACACATCACAAAATAGTTATCGCTTGGGATGAACCATAATGCTAAGGATGTTGAAATAATACCTAACACATAAATGATGTTCATTTGGGTACGGTTTCCGTTGAAGAACTTATCAGAGCCCCAGCCCGCAAAAAGTGCGCCTAAGAATCCACCGATTTCAAAGAAAGAAACCGCGGAGTTCGCTTTAAGTAAGTCATAACCATGGGTTTCTGTTAAATATAAGTTACCCCAGTCATTGATACCGGTACGGATGATATAAATAAAACACCAAGAAAATGCTAATGCCCAGATAATGCTGTTTTTAAACACATAAATTTTAAGAATTTCCCAGTTAGATAAACCTAAACCTTCACTTTCATGTTCTTTTTCAGCAATATCATTACGCCATTCACCTACGGTTGGAAGTCCCATAGATGTTGGGCGATCGCGTAATAAGAAACAAAGAGCAAAACCGATGACACAGGCAATAATCCCTGGCACGATCATGCCATAACGCCATCCCCAATAAAGGGCAACGGCACCAGATAAAATTGGAATAAGTGCACCACCTAAGTTATGTGAGGTATTCCAGATCGCCCACCATAATCCGCGCTCGTTACGTGAGTACCAAGTATTTAGGATTTTTGAGCATGGAGGCCAGCCCCAACCTTGGAAAAAGGCGTTGATCATCCAAAGGGTGATAAACATAAAGACAGATGAACTCATGCCAAATAGAATGTTGACGATACCTGTCATCATTAAACCAATCCCCATAAAGTAACGAGGGTTAGAACGGTCACCAAGTACACCTGATAAGAACTTAGATACACCATAGGTGAGATAAAACGCCGTACCCATGATACCGATATCGGCTTTTTGTAGCCCTAAGTCCGTTAGCATGGCTGGCATAACGAAGTTAAAACTTTTACGAGTAAAATAGAAAACGGCGTAGCCGATATAACTGGTAATCATCAAATGTAATCGCCAGTAACGATAAGTTTTGTCGATCTCCTCTTTGCTTTTAGTAACCGGTAGATCCGGTGGTACACTGAAGATACCCATAATATTTCTCCTCTAATGATAATAAATCATTCCAGTATATTACAAAGCCAGTTTTCAAAAGGGGACTCAGATCAAAAAATAGGGAATTTATAGGAAAAAATGGCTTGATGAATCGTTGATTTGATGATGGAAAAAAGTGCGGTCAACATTTTAGGGTTTTGACCGCACTTTTTTTTAGAATGGTTTTGATATGTTTTATGCTTTACGCTGTAAAATTAAAAAACGACAATCATAGGAATTATCTGCATCTGCTTGACGATATTCTTCAAACTCGATGTTCCATTCTGCCCAATTAATTTCAGGAAAGAACGTATCGCCGTCAATGTCAGCTTGAATTTGCGTGAGATACAATTTATCAGCTTTAGGTAAATATTGTTTAAATAACTCCCCCCCGCCAATTAACATAATTTCATCAAATTCTTTGACAAAATCGACCGCACTTTCAAAATTCTCTTTCCAGATGACACCTTCATGTTCGTAAGGGGTGCGTGAAAGGACAATATTGGTACGTTTCGGCAGTGGGCGGCCAATACTTTCAAAGGTTTTACGTCCCATAATTACTGGTTTGCCTGTGGTGTTTTTACGAAACCAAGCTAAATCAGCAGGTAAGTGCCAAGGCATTTGATTATCTTTTCCGATGACGTTATTTTTTGTTGTCGCAACGATCAAACTTAATGTCATATTTTCTATCCTATTTTTCTTTTTTTGCACTATATCATAGCTATTCACAAAATCTGTATATAAGGTTGGATTTTTCGTGATTTTTATTAATTTTAGTGCTAATTTAACCGCACTTTTCTATTTTTTCACTGAGGACAAACTATGTCGGCAAATCGCAAAACAATCGTCGTAAAATTTGGTACTAGCACATTAACGCATGGTTCACCTAAATTAAATGCCCCTCACATGGTCGATATTGTTCGCCAGATTGCACAACTTCATCAAGCGGGTTTTCGTGTCGTGATTGTGACATCAGGTGCGATTGCAGCAGGACGACATTATTTAAATCATCCTCAACTTCCGCCAACCATTGCGTCAAAGCAACTTCTAGCTGCAGTAGGGCAGAGTCAGCTGATTCAAGCCTGGGAAAAATTATTTGCGATTTATGATATTCATATTGGACAAATTTTATTAACTCGTGCCGATATTGAAGACCGTGAACGTTTTTTAAATGCACGCGATACATTACATGCCCTGTTAGACAATCATATTATTCCTGTGATTAACGAGAATGATGCGGTGGCAACAGCTGAGATAAAAGTAGGAGATAATGATAACTTATCTGCATTAGTCGCGATTTTAGTGCAAGCGGAACAACTTTATTTATTAACGGATCAACAAGGTTTGTTCGAAAGCGATCCTCGTAAAAATCCAGATGCGAAATTGATTCCTGTGGTTGAGCAAATTACCGATCATATTCGTTCTATTGCAGGTGGTAGCGGTACAAACCTTGGTACTGGCGGGATGAGTACAAAAATAATTGCGGCAGATGTAGCAACGCGTTCGGGCATTGAAACCATTATTGCGCCAGGTAGCCGACCTGATGTGATTGTGGATTTAGCCTACGATAAACCAATTGGCACCAAATTTATTGCGCATCATTCAGATCGTCTCGAAAGCCGTAAACAGTGGTTATTTGCCGCACCATCAGCGGGTGTGCTGACCATTGATGAGGGTGCTGAAAATGCCATGTTAGTACAGAATAAATCGTTACTACCAGCGGGGATTACGGCTGTAGAAGGACGTTTCTCACGCGGTGAAGTCGTCAAAATTAAAAATACCTCAGGTAAAGTGATTGCACTCGGTATGCCTCGTTATAACAGCGATGCATTGGAATTAATCAAAGGGAAAAAATCCCAAGACATTGAGCAAATTCTTGGTTATGAATACGGTGCAGTTGCGTTACATCGTGATGACATGATTGTGCTATAGCTTAAAATAGAAATCGGATCTCTTATATTTTCTGAACCTTCCTTTTATTTTGCTGGTCTATAAAACCATAAAAAGGGCAATAGCCCGATATTAAGTAGTAAAAGGAGACAACATGAGATTAATAGCGACCGTTTTAGCTGTTGGGCTATTAAGTGCTTGTACGCAGGGCTATTATGTCAAACATCGTAGCCCAATTTCAGTGAGCAAACACGTAAAACGTTTAAATACGACGGTCTGTCATGATAAAGATGACTGGTATTTAGATGGTTATCGTGTCGGGAAAGATTTCCAAGCACAAAGCCAATCTCAATTGAATAAACGTATTAATTATTGTGGTCGACGAGTATCTGAAGAACTAAGAACTGCATGGTTTAATGGTTTTGATGCAGGCTCAAATGGCGTTCAGATTGATATAGAGGGTTATAATGAGGATGCTCTCTTAACCTATGATTATGACGATGATGATCGTTATAGCGAAGACGAAGAAGAATAAAAAAGTGCGGTTAATTTTAACCGCACTTTTTCTTTTTAAAGAATATCGAGTAATTCAACTTCAAATACTAAGGTTGAGAACGGAGGGATAGATGCGCCCGCACCTCGTTCACCGTAAGCCAGTTCGTGTGGAATAGTGAGTTTCCATTTAGAACCAACAGGCATCATTTGTAATGCTTCAACCCAACCACGAATTACGCCATTTACTGGGAATTCAGCTGGTGCACCACGAGCAACCGAACTGTCGAATACGGTACCATCTGGTAATGTACCTGTGTAGTGAACACGTACTTTATCAGTTGCAGACGGTTTGTTACCGTTACCTTCGGTTAAAATTTCGTATTGTAAACCGCTATCAGTCACGTTTACGCCTGCTTTTTTCGCATTTTCTTCTAAGAATTTTTTACCTTCTTCTTCAATCGCTTTGAATTGCGCTTGTTGTGCTTCAGCTGCTTGTTGTTGAAGCGCTTGAACAGAATGCATTAAATCATTAATTTCTAATGCAGGTTGATTGCGATTTAACGCATCGAAAATGCCTTTTGCTACTGCTTCTACAGAAATATCCATTTGGCTATCTGCTAATTGTTGACCGATTTGTAAACCGATACCGTAGCTGCCTTTTTCAGAAATACTTTCTAATTTTACTTGTTCAAAAATTTGAGCTGTCATGTTTTTTCCTTTGTTGTAAAACTATTTTTTCAATGCCAAGATTTCACCCATGCGAACAGGTTCATCAACACTTAAATGATCGGCAATTTGTACTTGGCCGGCTTGGAATAAATTAATTACGGTAGAACCAAGTTGGAACCAACCCATTTCTTGACCTTTACTTAATTTAACCGCACTTTCACCTTCATAAGTCCATACTTTCACTTCGTTATGACGTGGCGGATTAATAACACCAGCCCAAACAGTGCCGATACTCGCAGTGATTGTTGCGCCCACTAAGATTTGTACCATAGTACCGAATTCAGTATCAAAGACACAAATCACACGCTCATTACGTGCAAAGAGGTTCGGCACATGTTTCGCTAAAAACGGATTGACGGAGAATAAATCACCCGGTACGTAAATCATTTTGCGAAGTGTACCATCACATGGCATATGTACACGGTGATAATCACGTGGTGATAAATAAGTGGTGATGAATTCCCCATTTTTAAAGGTCTCGGTTAAATCTTTATCTTCCGCTAATAAATCATTTAAGCTGAAAAAGTGACCTTTTGCTTGTAATAGGCGATCATCGTCAATATGTCCACATTCACTTACACGGCCATCCGCGGGACAACAAAGTGCGGTTGGATTTTGGTTAATTGGTCGTGCATTTTCTTTTAATGGACGGATAAAGAATTCATTAAAACTGGCGTAATCACTGAATTTTTCTTTTTCAGCAATGCTCATATCAATATTGTATTTTTTTGCAAACGCTTTAATCACAAAATGTGTCACGGCGCCCCATTTTTGTTTAGCTAACCAACCTGCTGCTTGTGTCATATAGATTTGCGGCATCACATATTGAAATGCAACTTTTAGGCGTTGCCAATAAGAAATTGGGTTCATTGATTTCTCCGATAAGATTAAAAAGTTGAGCGATTATAACAACTTATTTCACTTGTGCAATGTTAGTCGATGTTTTTGCGCAAGCTGAAAACAAGAAGCCGACATTTGCCGGCTTCTTTTAGTATTTATAAAATCATTTTGACCAATTTGTCTGCTTTAATCCGAGCAAACTTCTTCAACAGTTTTTGCACCGGTTCAGGATATTGCGTCAATTCTTCTAATTCAGAATAATCTTGCAATACTTTGGTATGTTGGCGGATATGCGATAATTCTTTTTCCGCTTGTGACAGAAGTTCTTGTTTTGGATCGTGGATTAATAATCCATTTTCCGCATCTAAACGCCATGCACGAGGATTCAGGTTGTTCCCTGTTAAAAGAATATACTGATTGTCTACCCAAACACCTTTGAGGTGATAGGTGTTATCGCCATCTTTCCATAAACGCACCGTTAAATGGCCATTTTTAATGTAAGCATCAAATTTCTCGCAGAAACGACGAAGATTGCTTTCATATAAATAAGGCAATGCACCTGCCATTTTAAACGGTTGCTCTGGTGGAATATAGAAATCGTTCGCGACTTTATCTCCCACGATAATTTCGACACGTTTTCCTTGTTCTAATAAGCGGGCAAGTTTACTTCTTAGCGTGCGAGGGAAGTTGAAATAAGGCGTACAAATCACCAGTTTTTCCTGCACTTGTAAGAATAAATCTTCGATAACTTGATTTAATTCATTGCCTGATGCACCTAAACCAAAAAGTGGCGAAATGGTTAAATCATCTGAAAAACCAACTGCACTTTTCAACTGATATTCCGCATGGGCAGATAAGTTTTTACGATAAGCTTTTATTGCACTACGAATTTCTTTGGTGCGAGGGCGATTAGCCACATCTAATGGATGTACCGCACTGAAATCCAATAAATAATCATTGATGAAATTAACCATCGAGTCTGCCAGTGCAGCATTATGGATTTTTTGATAACGGTCGTAACGGTATTTATCTTGTTGTTGTAAATACACGTTATTGATACTTGCGCCGCTATAAAGAACGGTATCATCAAAGATAAAGCCTTTAATATGTAATACACCGAAGACTTCGCGGGTATTAATTGGCACACCGAAGAACATATTAGGTTCATCGGGAAGTTGATAGGTTTGGCGTTGTTCACAATACCAATCAGCATTAGTGGCAGATTTTTCTGCACCGAGTAAATTGCGCTGTCCGCGATGCCAATCGACTAAAATTTTCACATCCAATTCTGGATGATCTTGTTTTACGCGATAAATTTCATTGAGAATTTCTTGTCCCGCTTCATCTTTTTGCCAATAAAGTGCGGTCACGTAAATACGTTTTTTAGCTTGGCGAATTAATTCTATAATTTGTGCTTTGAATTCAAGTGGACTAAACAGAAACTCAACCTGCTCTGCCTGTAAAGGAAGAAAAGGTAAATTTTTTAAATTTTGTTCTGCTCGTTTAGCTTTATTGATTAACATAATCTATCTCTACACTAAAAATTAATGCTCTAGTTTACAATATTTCCTTTGAGGATTGATAGAAAAAAGGTTTTTTTTCGTTATAATGCTCACAAATTTTCGCATTTTTTGGCGAATTATTATCCAATTTTTTCCTTCGAGAAGCAAATTATGAGCAATTCACGCAAACCATCATTCCAAACAAATTCCACCAAATCTTTTCAAGAGCGTAGCTCAAAACGTGCATTTAATGATAAAGAACGTCGCTTTGATGATCGTCGTAATAATGAAAAACGTGAGGGAAATCGACCACACTTTGATAAAAAACGGGATGATCGTAAACCTTCTCGTGGTTTCCAACAGCAAGAAGTGAGAGAACCGAAAATTGCTGAACTTTCATTAAATAAAGCCAATGGTGAAAGTGGCTCGGTAAAAGTAACAGTAAAAAGCACTGGCGTGAGTTATAAAGCGAAAGAAAAGAAAACAGGCGCATTATCGCCGCGTGCACCAGAGAAAATTAAAAAGAACCGCGCTGAAGAAATGAAAGTGTATGGTGAAAATGCGTGCTTAGAATTGTTTGCAGAACGTCCAGAGAGCATCGTTCGCGTATGGGCAACGGTGCAAATGGCGCATCGAATTGGCGAGATTTTCAGTTATTTAGCCGCAAATAAAAAAGTGTATCACGTGGTGGATAGCGATGAACTGAGCTTAGTGAGTGGTACCGAGCATCATGGCGGCATTTGTATGTTAGTGAAGAAACAACGTACTTTCTCTCTGCAAGGTTATTTAGATGTACCGCGTCAAGAAGACTGTTTAGTCGTGCTTGATCAAGTCAATAATGCACAAAACTTAGGTGGCGTTGTGCGTACTTGTGCCTTCTACGGCATTAAAAATGTGGTAACAAATCAAGTTGAACAGCTTTATGCGCCCGCTGCTATGCGTGTAGCTGAAGGCGGAATGGAGCATATTCGTATTTTAGAAACAGAAAGCACTGAAATCGCTTTAGAGGCTTTACGTAAGGCTGGCTATCAGATTATTCATGTATCAACTAATAAGCAAGGCGTTGCGTTGGACCAACTCAAATTTGCAGAGAAAGTCGCGTTGGTATTGAGTGAAGGTAGTACGGACGATATTCGTGAGAAACAAGATGTAAATGTGCGCCTTTCTTTAAGTAATCCACTAAAAGCAGGATTAAATATTGCGGTAAATGCAGGGATTTTATTAGCACATTGGTATGTGAAATAACCTTAAGTGCGGTCATTTTTAGGTTTGTTTTGGGGGCTGACATCTGTCAGCCCTTTTTCTTTTTCAAAATTGTGTAAGATTCAAAATTTTAATATTTCTTTTAAAAGCCTTTGGGGGGAATCAGACAAAAGATCTATACTATTTCTAGTTGTTATTTAACAGGGAGTTTTTATGCCTGAACGTTCAGCAAACATCAGTACACACGATCCTTTCGGGAGCTTATTAGGCTATGCCCCGGGGGGAATTGCGATTTATTCATCCGATTATCATACAGCAGATGAGAAAGAGTATCCCGATGATGCTGCCTTTCGCAGTTATTTAGGGCGAGAGTATATGGGATATAAATGGCAGTGTGTGGAGTTTGCACGTCGCTATCTCTATCTCAACCATGGCATGGTGTTTACTGATGTAGGAATGGCTTACGAGATCTTTTCTCTACGATTTTTACGTCAAGTGGTGAATGATGCCTTATTACCCTTACAAGCCTTTGCAAATGGCTGCAAACGTAAGCCTGAAGCAGGAGCCCTTTTAATTTGGCAAGAGGGAGGCGAATTTAAACATACGGGGCATGTGGCGATTATTACCGAAGTCTTAGAGGATAAAATCCGCATTGCTGAGCAAAACGTGATTCACTCTCGCTTACCTAGCGGGCAGCAATGGACACGTGAATTACCAATGACGGTTTCTGAAAGTGGTTATTTTCTGCATGATACCTTTGATGATACTGAAATTTTAGGTTGGATGATCCAAACGGAAGATACCGAATATAGTCTGCCGCAGCCAACGCCAGAAAAAGAGAAACTTGAAATTCATGCTGAACATATTGAAAACAAAGGTCAATTTGAGCACAAATGGTTGAATGAGCAAAATGAATTTGAAGCGGCATATGTGAAAGCCATGGGTGGGCACAAAGTCAGCCATTCGGATCAATATCGCTATTTTACGATGTCTGAAACAGCACAACATGAGTTAATTCGTGCAACTAATGAATTGCATTTAATGTATTTGCATGCCACAGATAAAGTCTTAAAAGACGATAAGCTATTACAATATTTTAATATTCCTAAATTGCTTTGGCCTCGCTTACGTTTATCTTGGCAAAATCGCCGTTATCAAACCATTACGGGGCGTTTAGATTTCTGCATGGATAGTCGTGGATTGAAAGTGTATGAATACAATGCAGATTCAGCTTCTTGTCACGCTGAAGCGGGTGAGTTTATGAATCGATGGGCAATTCAGGGCGGATTGAATATAGGTGATAATCCTGCCGATGGCTTACGTAATGCGTTAGCCGATTGCTGGAAACACAGTGAAGCTACGCCGCTTGTTCATATTATGCAAGATCACGATGATGAGGAAGATTATCACGCATTATTTATGCGCAATGCACTGGTTCAGGCTGGATTTAAAGCCAAAATTATTCATGGAACCGAGGGATTACATTGGGATAGTCGAGGTCGTTTGATTGATGATGAAGATAACCAAGTAAAAACGGTATGGAAAACGTGGGCCTGGGAAACTATGTTGGAGCAACTTCGTGAAGATGCAACAGGTATGGAAGTGGCACCACCTATTCGTACAGGCTATCCGGAAGATAAAGTGCGATTGATTGATGTGTTACTTCGTCCAGAAGTTCTAGTTTATGAACCACTTTGGACAGCGATTCCAAGTAATAAAGCGATTTTACCAGTGTTGTGGTCATTATTCCCAAATCATCGTTATCTACTGGAGGCTGGATTTGAATTGACGCCAGAACTGATTAAAAATGGTTACGCACAAAAACCAATAGCTGGTCGCCGAGGTGATAATGTGAAATTAATTGGTGAGTGTAAATCAGTGCTTGATAGCAAAGATGGTCGTTTTGGTAAGCAGGAGAGTATTTACCAACAACTTTGGTGTTTACCAAAAGTGGAAGACCAATATGTACAGGTCTGTACTTTTACTGTAGGTGGGCATTATGGTGGTAGCTGTTTACGCTCAGACCCGAGTTTGGTCATTATGGGAAACAGTGATATGCAACCGTTAAGGGTATTATCTGATAAAGATTTCCTTAAAAAATAAAAATAAAATCGGCACTCAAAATGAGTGCCGATTTATTATTTAGCTATAAGATTATTTTGCTTCTTTGTTATCAGCAGGTTTTTCATTTGCTTTTAACATATCCTCTGGAATAAAGCTTTGTTGTACTTTTTCCATGTGTGGAAGGTTATGTGCAATACCTTTGTGACAATCGATACAGGTTTTGTTTTGTTCCTGTGCAAGTGCGTGCATTTGTTGTGCCACAGTTTTTTGTTGAGTAAAGTCCATATCATTGAAGTTATGGCAGTTACGGCACTCTTGTGAGTTATTCGCTTTCATACGCGCCCATTCGCGTTCTGCCATTTCTAAACGATGTTTCTCAAATTTTTCTTTAGTATCTACTTTACCTGTAAAGTGAGCATAAACTTCAGTCGATGCCTGCATTTTACGAATCATTTTTGGTACAAATTCATGTGGAACGTGACAGTCAGAACAAATCGCTTTTACACCTGAACGGTTGCTAAAGTGGATTGAAGCTTGATACTCAGGTACAACGTCATTAGTATGACAGTCTGAACAGAATTGCTCTGTATTAGTTGTCGCCATTCCTGCGTTAAACAGGTTAGTTCCGACGATAGTACCAATGATAGTTAATAAAATAACCCCACCAATTGCCATTTTGCTCGGAGAGCGTAACCAACGGCAAACTTTCTGAATGCTTGATTTAATCATGGTTTAGCTCCTTATTTACCTTGCATTTGACGAATGGTTTCAAATTTATTTTGAATAATTGGATTCACGTTAGTTTGTTGAACGTGGCATTGTAAACAGAAATAACGACGTGGCGAAGTGCCTTCTGTTTTTTGTCCATCACGTGTTAAAAAGTGGCTTTCAGGTACGCGAGGTGCACCCGTTGTTGGGGCAACATCTGGAGAGTGGCAGCCTAAACATTGGTTTGCATTTTTTGTTACTTGTAAGCCACGAATACTATGTGGAACAAGTGGGGGCTGATTTGGGAAAGTTACTGGAATATTGCCTACATCTTTATAAGGGTTAGTAAATGCAGGCGCAATACTTTCTGCTGTTTTATCAATGCTGTTTGCAACTTGCGGCGCATCAGCAAATGCTAATCCGCTACATAAAGCCAGCATGAAAATAAATGATTTTTTCATGAAATCCACTCCATTAAATAATTAAATATTTTTAATTTTTATTTGTTTCTCAAAGCGAGAACCAAATGTAAATACATTTTCTGCGCAGACGTCAATACAGCGTCCACAAGTAATACAATCTTTTGCCAATATAATTTGACTATCTTCAGGTCCCCCGTGTAAAGGAAGTCTTAATACTTGCGGTTCAGGGCAAACATTATAACAGTCCATACAACGGTCACAGCGATCGCGATCGATTACATTAATTTTTATTAGGCTTTTAGCTCCAATGACACCATAGATTGCACCAATTGGACAAAGGTGACCACACCAACCATGTTCAGCAACGAGTAAGTCAAATAAGAAAATCACTGCGACTAACCAAAGCGTTGCACCTGTTCCAAAGACGAAGATGCGTCCAACTGCTGCAACAGGGTTTATCCACTCCCATAAGAGCGTACCCGTTATTGCACTACCAACTAAAATCACGGCTAAAATCACATAGCGAAGTTGACGTGAAATTTTTAATGATTGTCGAATACCTAATTTTCTACGTAACCAAGCTGCAGCATCCGTTACCATATTCATTGGGCAAACCCAACTACAAAAGGATTTGCTCGCCACGACTGCGTAGAATATTACAATAATCAAGGCCCCAATAATCGTTGTGATTTCTGGTAGGTAACCTGTCGCTAAACTTTCAGCGGTAATCAATGGATCCGTCAATGGCACAGTATCTAAAAGCATACTTGAGCTGTAGTTGCCTTTTAAAATCCAAATCTGCCAAATTGGTCCACTTAAGAACATCAAAATTATGCTTAATTGACTGATTCGACGTAGAATTAAAAAGCGATAAGCATGCCACCAACCAAGTTTTTGACGTGCTTCTAAGCCAGCATCTTTTGGCTTATTCGGGGTATATTTTTCAGCCATTATTTAACCCCCTTAATGTTTAAATCCAAATTCGGGAACTGTTCAGCTTCCGGTACCGTAGTTGGACTTGGTACATAATCCATTGTCGCGCGACTCGGTGTTGCCACTTTTTGATTCGGTACGACCTGCATTGGTTGATAAACAGGTTCATGCTGTCCTTCTGGCATACGAACGTCTAATGATGGACGTAAACCATCTGGATGTTGCTCCTCAATTAAGGATTTTCCAGCATTTTGTTTTTCTTTCCAGCCTAAGCGATAGTGACGACCGAGTAGTCCTTTGGCAATATCCATCGGTAAGACTTTAATTGCAGCTTCTTCTAATACACAAGCTTGTTCGCATTTGCCGCATCCGGTGCAAGCATCAGAGTGAACAGTTGGAATAAGCTTTGCATGAATCCCAGTACGATCATTGTGGATACGTTCAAGCGTAATCGCTTTATCCACTAATGGGCAAACTCGATAACAAACATCACAACGCAAACCTTGCCAGTTAAGACAAGTTTCATGGTCTAGCAAGACGGCTAAACCCATTCTCGCATCATTGATATCTTTCAGTTCTTCACTTAATGCGCCACTTGGACAAGCATTCATACAAGGAATGTCAGGACACATTTCGCAAGGTTTATCCCTTGCGATAAAATAAGGCGTGCCAGCTTCCATTGGAGAAATGAGCGAAGCTAGATACAACATATCATATGGACATGCTTGGACACACTGTCCGCAACGGGTACAGGCTGCCAAGAAATCCTTTTCCGGTAAAGCACCAGGTGGACGCAAGGCGATCCCTTCTTTAGCTTTAGCTTGTTGTTGCTGTAAGCCAAGAATAATACCAACCCCACATACTCCGGCAGCCGTTCTTGTCACATTTTTTAAAAACTGACGACGGTTAGGATCAAGTCTCATCTGCGTTTCCTTTTATAAGCGGCCTGATTTTGTAAAAATGCTGCAAAATTTGACCGCTCTTATTTTAAATTCCCTTCTCATTAAAGAGAGGAGCGACTAGAAACGAAAGGAAAATCCTACGCTTTTTCCACTTTAACCGCACATTTTTTGAAGTCGGTTTCGCCTGAAATTGGATCGGTTGCATCCAATGTTAATTTGTTAGCAAGCTGACCCGCATCAAAGAAGGTGGTGTAAATTAAGCCCTGAGGACATTTGTTACGACCACGGGTATCTAAGTAAGAAACCATTTCACCACGACGTGTAATTAATTTCACTTTATCCCCATGACGTAAGCCATATTTTTTCGCATCCGCTGGGTGCATCCAAACTAAGTTATTCGGGAACGCACGGTGTAGTTCAGGTACACGACGAGTCATGGTACCGGTATGCCAGTGTTCAAGTACACGACCAGTACATAACCATAATGGATATTCTTCATCTGGTGATTCTGCCGGGTCTTCATAAGGCACACCTAAGATAATTGCTTTTTTATCCGGATAACCGTAGAACGCAACATCTTCGCCTGCTTTAACGTACGGGTCAAAGCCTTCACGGTAACGCCATAAGGTTTCTTTACCGTCAACAACCGGCCAACGTAAACCACGTACTTGGTGATAAGTATCGAATGGCGCTAAGTCATGACCATGACCACGACCGAAGTCAGCGTATTCTTCGAATAAACCTTTTTGTAGGTAGTAACCAAAGTGATCTGCTTCATCATTGATGTATCCAGGAACATCTGTTGGTACTTTAAATTTGTTTACTTCACCATTTTCGAAAAGTACTTGGTATAAGGTTTTACCACGGTATTCTGGCATTTGAGCTAATAATTCTTCGCCCCATACTTCATCAGTTTTGAAGTATTTAGAGAATTCAACAATTTGCCATAAGTCAGAGCGAGACTCACCTGGGCCTTTCACTTGTTGACGCCATAATTGGGTGCGACGTTCTGCGTTACCATAGCCCCCTTCTTTTTCTACCCACATACAAGTTGGAAGAATTAAGTCAGCTGCAACTGCAGAAACGGATGGGTAAGGGTCTGAAACAACGATGAAGTTTTCAGGGTTACGCCAACCAGGGAAAATTTCGTCGTTAATGTTTGGACCACCTTGCATGTTGTTGGTACAAAGTTGCCATAAGAAGTTTAATTTACCATCTTTTAATGCACGGCTTTGTTGTACAGCTGGGTATCCAGGTACAGTTGGAATTGTACCTTTTGGTAATTTCCATTTTTTCTCAGCGATTTCAACGTGTTTAGGATTGGTTACCACCATGTCCGCTGGTAAACGGTGAACGAAAGTACCCACTTCACGAGCTGTACCACAAGCTGAAGGTTGACCAGTTAATGAGAATGGACCGCAACCAGGTTTAGAAATTTTACCGGTTAATAAGTGTACGTTATAGATCATGTGGTTAACCCATACACCACGAGTATGTTGGTTAAAGCCCATGGTCCAGTAAGACACTAAGTTCTGTTCTGGATCTGCGTACATTTTCGCGAGGGTTTCAAGCTGATCTTTTGGTACACCAGAAATACGGTGTGCTTCGTCTAATGTATAAGGTGCAACGATTTTCTTGAATTCTTCGAAGTCAGAGTCATACATTTTTCCTGCAGTTTTACGATTTTTCGCTGCAACTTCAAGTGGGTGTTCTGGACGTAGACCATAACCGATATCAGTTTCACCACGTTTGAATTTAGTATGTTTATTAACGAAGTCCCAGTTTACTTTATCGTTTTGGATAATGTAGTTTGCAATGTAGTTAAGGATTGCAAGGTCTGCATGTGGATTAAATACGATAGGCACATCAGCTAATTCAAACGAACGGTGTTCGAATGTTGACATAACCACAACTTTCACATTATCAGAAGAAAGACGACGGTCAGAAATACGAGACCATAAAATAGGGTGCATTTCCGCCATGTTTGAACCCCAAAGCACAAATGCATCGGTTTTCTCGATATCGTTATAGCAACCCATTGGTTCGTCCATACCGAATGTACGCATAAATGCCACCGCTGCAGATGCCATACAGTGACGAGCATTAGGGTCGATAGTATTTGAACGAAGACCGGCTTTCCAAAGTTTTACTTTTGCATAGCCTTCATAGATAGTAGTTTGACCGGAAGAGAACATCCCTACTGCATTTGGTTCTTTTTTCTTCAAGATGTCTTTGATTTTTTCCGCCATGATAGTGAAAGCTTGATCCCAAGAAACTGGTGTAAAGTCACCTTCTTTATGGAATTTACCATCTTTCATACGTAATAACGGAGTTTGTACACGGTCTGCACCGTACATGATTTTAGAAAGGAAGTAACCTTTGATACAGTTTAAACCGCGGTTTACTTCTGCATCCGGGTCACCTTGAGTTGCGACAACTCGACCATCTTTGGTTCCTACCAATACGCTACATCCTGTACCACAGAAACGGCATGGGGCTTTATCCCATTTGATGCCCATATCTTCGGTCGCATTAACCTGTTTAACAGGGATGGTCATACCGGCAGCCGCTGCCGCTGCAAGTGCAGCATTGGCTTTCATAAAATCTCTACGATTAAGTTCCATAGTTTTCCCCACTCGTTGTTGAATTTTTTAGAATATACAAAAGAGTATGTATTCCTAAATTATTTATTTTTCATCTAAGTAATTAGAAATTAAAGACACGACAATTACTCCTGGGATATCTTTAATTTCATCCATAAGATCCGCTAATGCTAATTGACGGTTACTTTCAAGGGTGACCACCAATTTGCCTTCATCAGATTTTTCGCCATGAATCTCAGCGGTTGGAATCGCTAAAATGGCTTCTTTGACTTGGTTAAGTTTTTCTGGTCTGGTTTGCACAACAATACTGCATACATACCAGTTCTCATTTTCGCTAAATTGACTCATCGATATTTGTTTCAATATTAAAAATTTTTATTGCTTTTGTCGGGCAAACGCTTAGGCAAGCGCCACAACCATTACAGCTTTCTAAATCCAATATGGGTTTTGCTACACCACCAAGTTGTAATCGAAAACGGATGGCATTCATCGGACAGCTATCTTGGCAACTTCGACATTCCACTCGATTTTCCGTTAGGCATTGCGTTGTAATTTCAACTTTATGTGCCCAAGGCTCTTCTTCTAATGAACGAAAAATCGGTTGTTCACAGACTAAAACACATTTTTGGCAGAACGTGCATTCGCCTTTGTCAAATTGTATTTCAGGAAAACCGCCATCGCCTTTTACGATAATTTGGGTTTCACATACCAGTATGCAATCACCGCACCGCGTACATTTATTCGTAAAGTCGCTCTCATTTATCGACCAAGGTGGACGGATAGCATTAATACCTTGAATTTTCGCGTTTTCAGAATGTAACGATTGTAAAAATTGCCCACGTAATAATTGTCTGCGAGAAGGATTTTCAATCGCCATATTTTTCTTTAAAGTTCGGTATTTTCAAGGGGAGCATTATCTAGCTCCGATAACAAAATAGTAACTACCTAAAAGGAGTAGTTTTTAAGAAATATACACTTTTCTTGAGGTAGATCAAGGATATTTTGAAAGGAAATTAGAAGTGTAAATAAATTGTTAAAATATAAGTGAAAATGATTATTAAATAGGGCGGAGGATCCGCCCTGAAGTGAGTTTAAAATATTATGCGTTTTGGGTTGGGTAATCCCACCAAATATCGAATAATTCGCTGATTTCGATTTGTTGCAATTTATTCTCTTCTAACCATTTTTGCACTAATTGGCGATGGCTTTCATCACATTTGCCGATTTTCTCTAAGCAAACTAAGCCTTCCCAATGTAAATAGCCGCTACCTTCATAAGCTAAGCCGTTTGGTTGAATCACTTCAGCAATAAAACGATCAACGGTTTCATCGATAGTTTCGATGCTGGTACCTTCAGCAAATTGCCAATTCACTAAAAAGCCAAATTCTTGGAATTCAGCTAAGTGAAGTTTTTTACGTTGACGTTGATTACGAGTTTTCATTTTCAATGTTCTCCTATGTTAAGGTAATGGGTATCGTCATCATCTCGATGATTATTTTTTCTTAAAGTATAAATCCCACACACCGTGACCTAAGCGATGACCGCGCGCCTCAAATTTTGTAAGAGGGCGGAAATCAGGACGTGGAATATAATCTTGTTCGGCCGTATTGATTAAGTTTTCATTCGCTGAAAGGACTTCGAGCATTTGTTCCGCATAGTTTTCCCAGTCCGTTGCCATATGAATAAAGCCATTTGGTTGTAATTTTTTGACGACTTGCTCCACAAAGTGCGGTTGAACAATACGGCGTTTATGATGTTTCGCTTTATGCCAAGGGTCAGGGAAAAAGAGCTGCAAACCGCCTAATTCGCCGTCTTTTACACAATCACGTAGAATTTCAGTGGCATCATGGCAAATCACGCGAAGGTTTTTCACGCCTTTTTCTACCGCATAAGCAATACAGGCACCTACACCAGGTGTGTGTACTTCAATACCGAGATAATTTTTATCAGGATTCGCTTCAGCCATATCCACTAAAGATTTCCCCATTCCGAAGCCAATTTCTAATATAACGGGATTCGTATTACCATAAATAGCGACAAAATCAAAAGGGGCATTTTGATAATCTAATCCAAGATCAGCCCAGTGATCATTCATCATATTTTTTTGAAAATCACTTAAGCGACCTGTCCGCAACACAAAGCTACGAACTTTACGTTTATAACGACCATCTTCTGTAAATTCAGCCGTTTCAACGGTTTTACGTTTTTGATCAGCAAAGGTTTTTTGCGCTTCTGTCATGGTTTTTATTCGCTCAATTAAAATTGGCGGCGATTATACACTAAAAGGCAAGGTTGTGGGATTTTTCCACCTAATTCCCGTATAATAGCGAAAATTTTTAATTGTTTTTTGTTATGAATATTGTCCGAGTTGCATTAGCCGTACCGCTCCCCCGATTTTTTGATTATCTCTATTTGCCCGACTTGACGCCAATCGTTGGTGGACGAGTGTTGGTGCCTTTTGGTTCGCAAAAACGAGTAGGGATCGTGGTGGACCTACCAGCTTCTTCGGATGTAGCAAAAGAAAAGTTAAAACCGATTATTGATGTGCTTGATGCTGAATCACTTTTTAATTCCACAACTTGGGATTGGTTAGCTTGGTCGGCTAATTATTATCGTGCAGCATTAGGCGATGTGTTGTTTCAAGCGTTGCCAGTCAAACTTCGTAATGGAGAAAGTGCGGTTAAAAATGACCGCACTTTTTGGCGTATTACGGACCTTGGAAAACAAGCATTAGAATTGGGTGAATTAAAACGCGCTAAAAAACAAGCTGAAGCCTTAAATTTATTGTTCACGCAAGATCTAGAGAAAGGTAATAATGAGATCAGTTCCGCAATTTGGTCTGCTCTTAAAGGCAAAGATTATGTGGAAGAGATTATTGTGCCAACTGAACAAAAAAGTTGGCAGCAAGCTCTAGGGGATAATCCTTTAGTTAATCTTGATAACCGATTGACCTTAAACAAGCAACAAGCCCTTGCATTTAGCCAGTTGCTTTTCCAAGAAGGCTTTAATGTGTGGTTGTTAGAGGGCGTGACCGGTTCAGGTAAGACTGAAATCTATCTGCAATATATTGAAGAAGTCTTAAAGAAAGGCAAACAGGTTTTAGTGCTTGTTCCTGAAATTGGGCTTACCCCTCAAACCGTGAGACGTTTCCAAGCTCGCTTTAATGTAGAAATTGATGTATTACATTCTAACTTGAACGATACACAGCGCTTAAATGTTTGGGAACGAGCGAGAACAGGACAAAGTGCAATTGTCATTGGGACGAGATCGGCGCTTTTCACCCAGTTTTCAGATCTCGGCTTAATCATTTTAGATGAGGAACATGATGGTTCATTTAAACAACAAGATGGTTGGCGTTATCATGCGAGAGATTTAGGCATTGTGCTTGCTCAAAAGCTCAATATTCCTATTTTGTTAGGTTCTGCCACACCAAGTTTGGAAAGTGTGAATAACGTACAAAATGGTAAATATCATCATTTGGTCTTATCAAAAAGAGCCAGAAATGCGACCGCACTTCGTCAATTTGTGATTGATTTAAAACATCAACGAATTCAAAACGGTTTATCCGAACCGCTATTGCAACGTATGCAAGAACACTTAGAAAAAGGTAATCAAGTGTTGTTGTTCCTTAATCGACGTGGATTCGCCCCCGTATTGTTATGTCATGAATGTGGCTGGATTGATGAATGTCATCATTGCGAAAAACCTTATACCTACCATCAACATCAGCGTGTTTTACGCTGTCATTATTGTGGTGCACAAAAAGCAGTGCCGATGCAGTGTGGCCATTGCGGTTCAACGCATTTAGTGACCACGGGATTAGGTACAGAGCAGCTAGAAGAAACTTTAAAAGCACGTTTTCCTCAATATAATATTGCTCGAATTGATCGTGATAGCACGGCACGAAAAGGCAAGCTTGAAGGTTATTTAGAGGATATTCAGCAAGGTAAAAGTCAGATTTTAATTGGCACACAAATGTTAGCTAAAGGACACCATTTTCCGAATGTCACTTTGGTTGCTTTAGTGAATGTAGATAATGCCTTATTTTCTCTTGATTTCAGAGCCGAAGAACGTTTAGCGCAGCTTTATGTACAAGTTGCAGGGCGCTCAGGCAGAGCTGAAAAACAGGGCGAAGTGGTTTTGCAGACACATTATCCGGATCATCCGTTATTAACCACCTTGCTTGAAAAGGGTTACCAAGCCTTTGCAGAAGAAACCTTGAAGTTACGTCATAATATGGGCTTGCCTCCGTTTAGTTTCCAAGCGTTGTTTAAAGCACAATGTCGTCATTCTGAAGAGGCGGAAAATGCATTGTCGCAATTGGCCTCTTTTTTCTATGAACAAAAAATAGAAGGCTTGCAAGTGTTGGGGCCGATTCCCGCACCGTTCAGCAAAAAAGCGGGGCAGTATCGCTGGCAGTTATTATTACAGCATACTTCTCGGAAACAATTACAGTCGGCATTGAGTCGATATTCACCAGAGCTGATAAAGTCTTCTCAAGTGCGGTTAATTTTAGATGTGGATCCATTGGATTTGAGTTAGCAAAAATTCCCTAGAAAAATGCACTGTTTTCCAGTAGAATTAAGCGTTTTTTTATACTCTAAGTTTAATTTATCGAATATTTTAGGATTTTATCGTGGCTCATCGAGATTTTGCCGGTCGAAGCGGCTCAAAAAATAATAAAAAGAAAGCAAAGAAAAGTTTTAATCGCAATACCTTAATTGTTCTTGCGTTGGTGGCGGTATTAGGTTTTGGGTTAGGGCTTTACTTCTTAAAAAGTAAAACACCAGCACCTGTAGTGACGACAAATGTTCAGCCGGAAAAACCGCAACCGAAAAGTGTGTTACCAAATCGCCCAGAAGAAGTGTGGCACTACATTAAAGAATTAGAAACCCGTACGGTGCCGGTGGATAATAATCCTTCTTCTGTTGAAAAAAATATGCGTTTGACGGAAGAGCAGCGTCAAGTGCTTATTCAAATGGAAAAAGAACAAAAAGCGGCAGAGGAAGCGAAAAAATTAGAAGCTCAACGTAAAGAGCAAGAAGCAGCGAATGCGGAAAAAGCCGCGGCTCAAGCACAGCAAGCTCAACCAGCACAGACAGATCAAGCTCAGTCAACACAGCCACAGCAAACAGCAAAAACAGAAGTGAAAAAGCCTGAGCCAGTTAAAAAAACAGAGCCAGTTAAAAAGCCTGAACCTCCGAAAAAAGTAGAAGTAGTGAAGGCGGAACCAGCAAAAACGGAACCTGCTAAAACAGAGCAACCGAAAAAAGCAGAACCGAAACCAGCTGAACAACAAGTACAGGCTGGCGGCAAAAAATTTGGTTTACAATGTGGTGCATTTAAAAATCGTGCGCAAGCAGAAAGTTTACAAGGTCGTCTTGCGATGGCTGGTGTGAATGCGCAAATTGCGACAAGTGAAGAATGGAACCGCGTACGTGTGGGACCATTTGGTAGTCGAGATGCAGCAACAGCAGCACAAGATAAAGCAAAATCAGTGGCGAGTTGCGTTGTGATTGGAATGTAATTCAGAATTTAAAAGTGCGGTTAAAAATAACCGCACTTTTTTTATATTTTCACTTGCCAAAAAATGAAAAATCAATAAAATGAACGTTCATTCATTTTTGATGTTCGTCTTAAATGACCTTTCTCATATATAACCCTAAGAATTTAATTTTTTATTATGCGACAAGTAAAAGCCTCTAAAACGAAGCTTGATGTCAGCGAGCAGATCTTTGATGCAACAGATCGTCTTATGGCAAAAGAAGGATTACATCATCTTTCTATGCATAAGTTAGCCAAGGAAGCAGGCATCGCAGCTGGCACGATTTATCTTTATTTTAAGAGTAAAGACGAGTTATTAGCACAATTTGCTCGTCGAGTATTCAATAAGTTTGTTGTGGCGATTGAAGAAGGTTTTGATGAAAGCCAATCTTTTTTCGAGCAATACAGAAAAATGTGGTGGAATATTTGGCATTTTCTTCAAGAAAATCCAACGATTCTGTTAAACATGAACCAATATCGATCTTTACCAGAGTTTATTGAAACCTGCAAAGAAATGGAGCATTCGTGTTGGGATCAGTTTTGTCTCAAGGGACAAGCCGCAAATGTGTTAGCTGATTTAGATCCTCATATGTTATTTTTGCTGAGCCTAGATACTGCAATAGTTTTAGCCTCAGATAACAAATTTCTCGGTATAGCGGTTACCGATGTGGTATTAGAATCTGTCATTGAACGCTCTTGGCGTGCAATTCAGAAGTAGTCATTTTATTGTCTTAATGGAGTTTTCCAAATGAGTATAACTCAAACTAATAGACCAAAGCGTTCGCACGTTTTCTTTTTGAAATTAGCGTTAGGCGTATTTGTGTTAATTTTTGCTGCAATGATTTTTCTTAATCAAATGAAAGCAAAAGGCATTGCTGATTTCTTAGCAAATAAACCTGAAACAGCTTCTCCTGTTACCGCAATGACAGTTAAGGCTTCAGAATGGACGCCGATCATTGAAACAACCGGTCTTGTTCGTCCAAATCAAGGGGCGATGTTAAGTGCACAAAGCGCTGGAACCGTGTCTAAAGTGCTCGTGCAAAATGGCCAAAGCGTGAAAAAGGGTGATTTGTTAGTTGAGTTAGATAGTTCCGTTGAGCGTGCAAGCTTACAAGCGGCTCAAGCTCAAGTGGTGTCATTACGTCAAACTTATCAACGTTATGCAAACCTTGCAGGCAGCGGTGCCGTTTCTCGTCAAGAATTAGATAACGCAAAATCAGCTTATGAAGCACAAGCGGCAAATATTGAGTCATTAAAAGCAACCATTGAGCGTCGCCAAATCGTCGCGCCATTTGATGGTAAAGCTGGTATCGTGAAAGTGAATGTTGGTCAGTATGTTTCAAACGGTACTGAAATTGTGCGTGTGGAAGATCGTTCTTCTATGAAAGTGGATTTTGCGATTGCTCAAAACCTATTAGATAAATTGCATATTGGTCAAAAAGTAACAGCTACGGCAGATGCGCGTAAAGGTGAAACATTTGCTGCTAAGGTGACTGCAATTGAGCCAGCAATTAATTCTTCAACGGGTTTAGTTGATGTTCAAGCAACATTTGAGCCAGAAGATGGCGCAAAATTATTGTCCGGTATGTTTACTCGCTTACATGTGGCTTTGCCAACAGAACATAATCAAATTGTGGTGCCACAAGTGGCGGTGAGTTACAACATGTATGGCGAATCGCTTTATATTTTGACCGCACTTTCTGATGAAGATATTGAGAAATTAGGCGGCGCAGAGAAAGCAGCGAATATGTACCGTGCAAAATCAATCACTGTATTTACGAAAGATCGTCAAGGCATTTATGCCCAATTAAAAGGCGATGAAGTCAAAGTTGGCGATAAAATTGTGACTGGTGGTCAGCAAAACTTAAGTAATGGTGCATTAGTTTCTGTTGCAGATAAAGCGGGCGTGGGTACAGAACAACCTGCAAATAAAACGAATCTTTAATTAGGAAAAGCGAATGAGATTTACCGATATATTTATTCGTCGCCCTGTTTTGGCGGTTTCGATTAGCTTGTTAATCATTATTTTAGGTTTACAAGCGATCTCGAAATTGGCTGTGCGCGAATATCCGAAAATGACCACAACGGTAATTACGGTGACCACCGCATATCCAGGTGCAGATGCAAACTTAATTCAGGCATTTGTGACCTCGAAAATTGAAGAAGCGGTAGCACAAGCAGACAATGTGGACTATATGTCTTCAAGCTCTAGCCCAAGCACTTCAACAGTCACCGTAAAAATGAAATTAAATACCGATCCGAATGCAGCCTTGGCAGATGTGTTAGCCAAAGTTAACTCGGTTCGTTCTGAATTGCCAAGTGGTATTGAAGATCCAACGGTTTCTTCCTCTACAGGTGGTTCGGGAATTATGTATATTAGTTTCCGTTCTAACAAACTTGATGCAAGCCAAGTGACTGACTATATTCAACGCGTAGTCAAACCTCAGTTCTTTACCGTAGAAGGGGTGGCGAGCGTACAGATCTTTGGTGCATCAGAGTACGCACTTCGTGTTTGGTTAGACCCAGAAAAAATGGCGGCTCAAAACCTTTCTGCCACACAAGTGATGTCTGCATTATCAGCGAATAACGTTCAAACAGCGGCTGGTAGTGATAATGGCTATTTTGTCACCTATAAAAACAAAGTAGAAACCACGACAAAATCCGTTGATGAATTAGGCAACTTAATTGTTACATCGAACGGTGATAAATTGGTGCGTTTACGCGATATCGCTGATATTGAGTTAAATAAATCAAGTGATAGCTCTCGAGCAGTCGCGAATGGTGCTGATTCTGTTGTATTAGCGATCAACCCAACTTCGTCAGCAAACCCATTAACGGTAGCTGCGAAAGTGCGTCCGCTATATGACAGTATTAAAAATAATCTGCCGGATGCTATTGAATCTGACATCTTATATGACCGTACAATTGCGATTAATAACTCCATTAATGAAGTAATCAAAACGATTGTTGAGGCAACGCTGATCGTGTTGGTGGTGATTACCATGTTTATCGGTTCATTCCGTGCAATTTTGATCCCGGTTATCACCATTCCGATTTCATTAATCGGGGTAATTATGTTGCTTCAAACCTTAGATTTCTCCATTAACTTGATGACGTTGTTGGCACTGGTTTTGGCCATCGGTTTAGTGGTGGATGATGCGATTGTGGTATTGGAAAACGTGGACCGTCACATTAAGTTAGGTGAAACGCCATTCCGTGCGGCGATTATTGGTACGCGTGAAATCGCTGTTCCGGTTATTTCCATGACCATTGCCTTGATTGCAGTATATTCTCCAATGGCGTTAATGGGGGGGATTACGGGTACATTGTTTAAAGAGTTCGCCTTAACCCTTGCAGGAGCGGTATTTATTTCAGGTATCGTGGCATTAACACTTTCACCAATGATGACCAGCAAGTTACTGAAATCGAATGCGGAGCCAAGTAAATTAGAGCAACGAGTAGAGCATACACTAAGCAAAGTAAATGCAGCTTATGCGTATGTCCTTGATTTGGTGATGGTTAATCGTAAATGTATGTTGATGTTTGCAGCGATTATCTTTGCGACCTTACCGGTATTGTTTAAATCACTTTCAAGTGAATTAACCCCACCAGAAGATAAAGGGGCATTTTTGGCGATTGGTTCAGCACCGTCTAACGTAAACGTGGATTATGTGCAAAATGCGATGGCACCTTATCAAGAGATTTTAAAAAATACGCCAGAAGTGCAGTTTGCCATGACAATTTCAGGTGCGCCAAGTTCTAACCAATCTTTAAACGTCATTACGTTAAAAGACTGGAAAGAACGTTCAAAAAGCCAAACTGAGATCTTAAATGAATTAAATGCGAAAGCGAAATCAATTCCTGAGGTATCTGTACAAGGCTTCTCGTTCCCAGAAATTGATACAGGGGAGCAAGGACCTCCGATTGGTTTTGTGATCAGCACATCACAAGATTACGGCGATTTAGCAAATGTAGCCGGTAAATTCTTAGAGGATATGCAAAAATCCAGTAAGTTCGTTTATACCAATCTCGATCTTAAATTTGATACCGCTCAAATGCGCATTAAGATTGATCGTGAAAAAGCAGGGACTTACGGCATTACGATGCAACAAATCAGCCGTACTTTAGGTAGCTTCTTATCTGCCGCAACCATTGAGCGTGTGGATATTGACGGCCGTGCTTATAAAATTATTTCCCAAGTAAAACGTGACAATCGTTTATCACCGGAAAGTTTTAATAAGTATTATGTGACAGCAGCAGATGGTACCTCTGTACCGTTAAGCAGCTTAGTGACTGCCACATTAGAGCCACAACCAAGCTCATTACCTCGTTTTAGCCAGTTAAACTCAGCGGTAATCAGTGCAGTACCAATGCCGGGTACTTCAATTGGTGATGCAGTCCAATGGTTACAAGACAATGCGAAAAATACCTTGCCACAGG
This sequence comes from Parahaemophilus parainfluenzae, assembly GCA_959020685.1. Taxonomy (GTDB): domain Bacteria; phylum Pseudomonadota; class Gammaproteobacteria; order Enterobacterales; family Pasteurellaceae; genus Haemophilus_D; species Haemophilus_D parainfluenzae_T. The sequence continues at coordinate 27,098 of CAUETL010000005.1, forward strand.
GTTACAACTATGACTTTAAAGGTGAGGCACGTCAGTTAGTACAAGAGGGTAATGCACTTGCTGTAACGTTCTTACTTGCGGTAGTGATTATTTTCTTAGTCTTGGCGATTCAGTTTGAATCAATTCGCGATCCAATCGTGATTATGATTTCCGTACCCTTAGCCGTGAGTGGCGCATTGTTAGCCTTAAATGCCTTTGGATTTGTAGGGATTGCTGGAACGACACTCAATATCTACTCACAAGTGGGTTTGATTACCCTGGTTGGTCTTATTACGAAACACGGTATTTTGATGTGTGAAGTAGCGAAAGAAGAGCAGTTAAATCATGGTAAAACGCGTGTTGAAGCGATTACCGAAGCGGCTAAAGTACGTTTACGTCCAATTCTGATGACAACCGCAGCGATGATTGCAGGTCTTGTACCGTTGCTTTATGCAACAGGTGCAGGTGCGGTATCTCGTTTCAGTATTGGTATCGTTATCGTGGCAGGTTTGGCAATCGGTACATTGTTTACCTTGTTCGTGTTGCCAGTGATTTATTCTTACATTGCAAGCGAACACAAACCGTTACCAGTGTTTGATGAAAATGTAAAACCAATTGAAGGTCACATTAACGAACAACATTAATTGAAAATACGATAAAAACAAACCGCACTTTGATTTTTCAAGTGCGGTTTTCTTTTAGATATTAAAAAAGCGAACATAATGTTCGCTTTTTATTTATGAAAGTGCGGTCAAATTTTTAACCGTTTTTATTTAACCATTTTTATTTTTTGCCGCTTTATAAAGTTCCATCGCTTCAGGTAATAAGCGTTGTAAGTTTTCTTGGCGGGATTCATCACTTGGGTGAGTAGAAGCTAACACATCAAGTGCCCCTTTAGAACCACCTGAGGCTTTAGCCATTTTTTGCCATAAACCTGGTGCGACTTGAGGATTGTAACCTGAGCGAGCCATTAGCATTAATCCAACTTCATCCGCTTCAGTTTCTGCACTACGAGAGTACGGTTTATCTAAAGCAAAATCTTTGGTCAGTGCAACTAAATCAGTCATATCCGCACCTACTACGGCAGATAATGCTGTTCCACCAACTGCACCAGCAATAGCACTTATTGTGCCGAAGTTAGCTTTGGCTTTACCGTGTTCTTTTAGAGCATGCGCCATTTCATGGCCCATTACAACGGCGATTTCATTATCGCTTAGTTGTAAGGTATCCACTAAACCTGTATAGAAAGCCATTTTCCCGCCAGGCATAGCCCAAGCATTGAGCTCTTTAGATTTAATGACATTAATTTGCCAGTTAAACTCCAAGCCTGTCTCATTCTCTTGGTTAGCATAAGGCACCATTTTGTTAAAGACATGATGAATACGTCTTGCGGTATTTGATGTGGTATCAATCGCACCTTGTGAGCGGATTTTCCCCATTTCTTGTGTATAGCTGCTTGCTGCTTCTTGATTGATTGAGGCAGAATCCGCACAAGACGTGATAACCGCCCCTGCTAATACAGCAAAAGCAAAACTTTTGAGTTGTTTTTTCATAAATTATCCTTTTGTTGAGATGGCAGATTATATGAATTTATTGCGTTTTGTCGATACAAAAAGATTGTCTTTTAAATTTGCACTACTATAATAGTGCAAATTTTTATTTTAGGACTTAACGATGACAATAAAAAAATCTCCTTCTTTATTAGGCGGCGCCATGATTATTGCGGGTACTGCGATTGGTGCTGGTATGCTCGCGAACCCAACCTCGACAGCAGGTGTATGGTTTATCGGCTCCATTCTTGCTTTGGTTTACACTTGGTTTTGTATGACCACATCAGGTTTGATGATTTTAGAAGCCAACTTACATTATCCTACTGGCTCAAGCTTTGACACCATTGTGAAAGATTTGTTAGGTAAAGGTTGGAATATTATCAACGGTCTTTCTGTGGCTTTCGTCTTATATATTTTAACTTATGCTTATATCACCTCTGGCGGCGGTATTACACAAAACTTGCTTAATCAAGCTTTTGGTTCTGCTGAAAGTGCGGTCGATATTGGACGTACTTCTGGATCCTTAATTTTCTGTTTTATTCTTGCAGCTTTTGTATGGCTTTCTACTAAAGCTGTAGATCGTTTCACCACTGTATTGATTGTTGGAATGGTAGTCGCTTTTTTCCTTTCTACCGCAGGTTTATTGAGTTCGGTGAAAACAGAGGTGTTATTCAATAGTATTGCAGAAGGTGAGCAAACTTATTTACCTTATTTATTGACCGCACTTCCAGTTTGTTTAGTGTCCTTTGGTTTCCACGGAAATGTACCGAGTCTCGTCAAATATTACGATCGTGATGGTAGTAGAGTAATGAAATCGATCTTTATCGGTACGGGCTTAGCATTAGTGATTTACGTCTTATGGCAGCTGGCGGTACAAGGTAATTTACCACGTACAGAATTTGCACCCGTAATTGAAAAAGGCGGCGATGTATCGGCATTATTAGAAGCATTACACAAATATATTGAAGTGGAATACATTGCGGTTGTATTGAATTTCTTTGCTTATATGGCTATTGCAACCTCATTCTTAGGGGTAACGTTAGGTTTATTTGATTATATTGCTGATTTATTTAAATTTGATGACAGCGTATTAGGCAGAACCAAAACCACATTGGTAACATTCTTACCTCCACTATTGTTGAGTTTACAATTCCCTTATGGTTTCGTGATTGCCATTGGTTATGCTGGATTAGCTGCAACCATTTGGGCAGCAATCGTGCCAGCACTACTTGCTAAAGCCAGTCGCCAAAAATTTCCAAATGCGACTTATAAAGTCTATGGCGGCAATTTTATGATCGGCTTTGTGATCTTATTCGGTGTGTTAAATATTGTGGCACAAGTAGGCGCAAACTTAGGATGGTTTGCAAGTTTCGCAGGATAAGTTTTCGCGTTAATATAGTAGGGGCGTATCAAATACGCCCTTTTTAATTTTGCATAGGAAACAAAATGAATAACAAAACGAGTGTTTACGATAAAGAAAACTTCTTTGCGCTTTATCAAAAACTTCGATCTAATCCCATAAGTCTCAATGAAATAGTGGAAAAGCCAACGATGCTTTCCCTGTTACCTGATTTGCAAGGGAAGAAATTACTCGATCTAGGCTGTGGAACGGGCGGACATTTGCAACTCTATTTGGAACGCAATGCGGAGAGCGTAGTGGGAACAGATCTTTCAGCTAAAATGCTAGAACAAGCTGAACAAGATCTGCAAAATCGCGGTCAATTTTCTGGACGTTTTTCGTTATATCAGTTACCGATGGAAAAATTAAC
>CAUETL010000006.1:0-28489 GCA_959020685.1 Parahaemophilus parainfluenzae
ACTTCGTCATTCGCCAGTTTAATTGAATTTCCAGGCACTAATAGCTCAATCGCACGTTTTTGTGCTTTTAACACTAATTCATAAATCTCACGTTGTGGCTGGGTAAATTGACCATTTACAGGGAACGTACGCGTGATATCGCCTGCATACATAGCAAACTCACAGCCTGCATCAATTAATACAAGGTCGCCATCTTTTAATGGTTGATCATTTTCGGTGTAGTGCAAAATACAGGCATTATCACCACCAGCAACAATGGAGTTATAAGATGGAAATCTTGCGCCATTCCGATTAAATTCATGCAGAATTTCGCTTTCTATTTCATATTCAAAACGATTTGGGCGAGTCACTTGCATCGCCTTAATATGCCCAAATGCCGTAATCTGTCCCGCTTGTTGCATTAAGCGAATTTCGTTTGGAGATTTAATTAAGCGCATTTCACTTAACATCGGCTGCCAATCAAAAACAGCATAAAATTTCACCGCACTTTCGGCTAATAATTTATCACCCCAAGGATGACGATCGGCCACATGATAAAGTGCGGTCAATTTTTCCGTTAATTTTGGAAATTCTGTTTTAAAATCATCGATAGAATAGGCTTCATCGACATTGAGTTTTTGCGGTGCGCGCTCAACGCCTAATCGGCGACCATTCCAGGTTTCAAGCAAAGGATCTCGCGGACGAAGAAATATCATTGCCTTTTCTGCATCTTCCGTTTTAATCAATAACAACGCTGCATTTGGCTCATTAAATCCCGTTAAATACCAAAAGTAACTGTCTTGACGGAAAGGAAAATCGCAGTCGTTATTACGACGTTTCTCAATTTCGGAAAATAGCAATAAAGCAGAATTTGGCTGCATTTGTGCGAATACTTTTTGACGACGTTCTGTAAATTCTTCTTGCGGTAATGCCGCCATGTATGCGAGATCCATGTTTCGCTCCTTTTAATGTAATATCGGTTTTATTTCTTGTGCATCATCATTGAAATGTGTGTAAAACAGCATGGCAATGGTGCGAACATATTCAATAATTTCTTCTAAGGCTTCAGCAAGCTCTTCTTCATCATCATCTTCTTCATAACCAAGCTGACAAATATCTTGTAAATCATCTACCGCTTCGCCAATTTCGCCTTTTTCTTTATCTAATTCAGGCTGAACAAGCCCTAAACCCAGTAAAAATTGGTTTGCCCAGTCTGATAGGCTGTCTGCGCGAGCAAACACGCTCTCATCTTCGGTTAATCCCAATTCAAAATCAAACCCTTCTACATCTCCTAAGGTTTTACCAATCTGTTCATAGATTTCGGTAATTGGCTGAATTAATGCGGTTGGATAGGCGTGGTTATCGTTACTGAATTGATATAAAAGCGGTAACCAGCTTTGATCTTTCAGTCCACCACAAATTAAGCCACTCAAAAAACCATGTAATTCAGTTGCATTAATACCAATACCGGCAGATTTGAGTTGTTGATTAAGTTCAGTTTGGGAAATTGTCATTGTTATACCTATAAAATCATCGAAAACCATTAAAGTGTAGCACCACACAAATAAAAATGCGATCGCATTTCTATAAAGAAAAACGATCGCACTTTCTTTCGCAAAGGGAAGAATTACATCATTCCGCCCATGCCTCCCATACCGCCCATGCCGGCAGCACCTAAATCGGCTTTATCATCTTTTGGAAGATCGGTAACCATACATTCTGTAGTGATCATTAAGCCCGCTACAGAAGCTGCGAATTGTAACGCAGAACGAGTTACTTTAGTTGGATCTAGAATACCCATTTCGATCATATCGCCGTACTGTTCAGTACCGGCGTTATAACCAAAGTTTCCTTCGCCATTTTTAACCGCACTTGCCACAACAGATGCTTCTTCACCTGCGTTAGTGACGATTTGACGAAGTGGCGCTTCCATTGCACGTAATGCAAGTTTGATGCCTACATCTTGTTCTTCGTTATCACCTTTTAAGGTTGCAGCCACTTTGCCTGCAGCACGAACTAAGGCAACGCCACCACCTGCAACGATACCTTCTTCAACCGCGGCACGAGTTGCGTGTAACGCATCATCCACACGATCTTTTTTCTCTTTCATTTCAACTTCAGTTGCCGCACCAACTTTGATTACAGCGACACCGCCGGCAAGTTTAGCCACGCGTTCTTGAAGTTTTTCTTTGTCATAATCAGACGTTGATTCTTCAATTTGTTGACGAATTTGAGCCACACGACCTTTGATTTGTGCTTCATCACCCACACCATCGATAATCGTGGTATTGTCTTTGTTGATGACTACACGTTTTGCTTGGCCTAAATCTTCTAATGTCGCTTTTTCAAGTTCCATACCGATTTCTTCAGAAATCACAGTACCCGCTGTTAAGATCGCAATATCTTGTAACATTGCTTTACGACGATCACCAAAACCAGGTGCTTTCACTGCTGCCACTTTCACGATACCGCGCATAGTGTTCACTACTAAGGTTGCAAGTGCTTCACCTTCGATATCTTCAGCAATAATTAATAATGGTTTGCCCGCTTTCGCTACACCTTCTAATACTGGAAGTAATTCACGAATGTTTGATACTTTTTTATCCACTAAAAGAATGTATGGGTTATCTAATTCAACCGTTGCCGTTTCTGGTTTGTTGATGAAATAAGGTGATAAGTAACCACGATCGAATTGCATCCCTTCCACAACCGCTAATTCATCGTCAAGACCAGTACCGTCTTCTACGGTAATCACGCCTTCTTTACCCACTTTTTCCATTGCTTGAGCAATTAATTGACCCACAATGCTGTCAGAGTTAGCCGAAATTGTCCCTACTTGCTCAATTTCTTTAGAGGTCTCGCAAGGTTTAGATAAGTTTTTAAGCTCAGAAACAACCGCACTTACCGCTTTATCAATACCGCGTTTTAAATCCATTGGATTCATGCCCGCAGCTACAGCTTTTAAACCTTCATTTACGATAGCTTGAGCAAGAACTGTCGCGGTAGTTGTACCGTCACCTGCTGCATCATTGGCTTTAGAGGCAACCTCTTTCACCATTTGTGCACCCATGTTTTCAAATTTATCTTCTAATTCAATTTCACGTGCGACAGATACACCATCTTTAGTGATGGTTGGTGCACCAAATGATTTATCTAAAATGACATTACGACCTTTAGGGCCAAGGGTCACTTTTACTGCATCCGCTAATACATTCACGCCTTTAAGCATTTTTACGCGAGCATCGTTACCAAATTTTACGTCTTTTGCTGCCATTTTCTTTTTTCCTTAATTTAAATTATTCCACAATCGCCAAAATGTCGTTTTCAGAAATGATTAACACTTCTTCACCGTCGATTTTTTCACTTTTCACGCCATAACCATCATTGAATATAACCGTATCACCAACTTTTACATCTAAAGGTTGAACGGTACCATTTTCCAAAATACGACCTTTACCCACTGCCAATACTTTCGCACGAGTTGATTTAGTCGCTGCTGAACCAGTTAATACAATACCGCCAGCTGAAAGGGTTTCTACTTCTTCACGTTTAATGATTACACGATCGTGTAAAGGACGAATATTCATGATTAATTTCCTTCTTAAAAATTAGTTAACGCACTCCCTATATAAGGAGGATTTTTATGATTTCAAGGGGTATTATTAAAAAAATCGAATAAAATATTTTTCCTATTCTGTCGTTTTTTACGTAAAATTCTGCCCATCTTGCATAATAAACAAAAAAGGAATAACGATATGCATTTAACATCAAGAGAACAAGAGAAATTGATGCTCTTTTTAGCTGGTGAGCTAGCCGCAAAACGCAAAGCACGAGGCGTAAAATTAAACTATCCTGAAGCAATCGCGTACATTGCAAGTCATTTACAAGAAGCAGCGAGAGATGGTATGAGTGTGGCGGAAGTCATGCAATATGGTGCAACGTTGCTCACTATTGAAGATGTGATGGAAGGCGTCGCTGAGATGGTTAATGAAGTACAAATTGAAGCAACTTTCCCAGATGGCACGAAGCTTGTTACCGTACACAATCCGATTAGATAATAAGTACAAGCGGTTAAAAATCGGAAAAAATTTACAACTAAGGAATTAAAAATGATCCCAGGTGAATACCAATTAGCTGAAGGCGATATTATTGCCAATGTTGGCAGAAAAACCGTCACAATCGAAGTAACCAATTCAGGCGACCGCCCAATTCAAGTCGGTTCCCATTACCATTTCTTTGAAACCAATAATGCCCTTAAATTTGACCGCACTTTAGCGCGTGGAATGCGATTAAATGTTCCATCTGGCAATGCAGTACGTTTTGAACCGGGTGAGGTGAAATCAGTTGAGTTAGTGGCTTTTGGTGGCTCGCAAACTATTTACGGCTTCCATAATCAAATTGATGGCAAATTATAAGGTAGGGCAAGATGGCATTAACAATTTCAAGAGCGCAATATGTAGCAACTTATGGCCCAACCGTTGGCGATAAAGTCCGTTTAGGTGATACCAATTTATGGGCAACCATTGAACAAGATTTCCTGACCAAAGGTGATGAGTGTAAATTTGGTGGCGGTAAAAGTGTACGCGACGGCATGGCGCAAAGTGGTACGGCAACTCGCGATAATCCAAATGTATTGGATTTTGTGATTACCAACGTAATGATCATTGATGCGAAATTAGGCATTATCAAAGCAGATATTGGCATTCGCGATGGTCGTATTGTAGGCATCGGACAAGCAGGTAACCCTGACACCATGGATAACGTCACGCCAAATATGATTATCGGCGCAAACACTGAAGTGCATAACGGTGCACATTTAATTGCGACCGCTGGCGGTATCGATACGCACATTCACTTTATTTGTCCTCAACAAGCACAGCATGCGATTGAAAGCGGTGTTACCACGCTAATTGGTGGCGGAACAGGCCCTGCTGATGGCACTCACGCGACCACTTGCACCCCTGGCGCATGGTATATGGAACGTATGTTCCAAGCGGCAGAAGCTTTACCAGTCAACGTGGGCTTTTTCGGTAAAGGAAACTGTTCAACCTTAGATCCGCTACGTGAACAAATTGAAGCGGGCGCATTAGGTTTAAAAATCCACGAAGACTGGGGGGCAACGCCTTCAGTAATTAATTCTGCATTAAAAGTGGCTGATGAAATGGATATTCAAGTGGCCATCCACACCGACACGCTAAATGAAAGTGGCTTTTTAGAAGATACCATGAAAGCAATTGATGGACGTGTGATTCACACCTTCCATACAGAAGGTGCGGGGGGCGGTCATGCGCCTGACATCATTAAAGCAGCGATGTATCCAAACGTATTGCCAGCTTCAACCAACCCGACTCGCCCGTTTACGAAAAACACCATTGATGAACATTTGGATATGTTGATGGTTTGCCATCACTTAGATAAACGTGTACCAGAAGACGTGGCATTTGCCGATAGTCGTATCCGTCCTGAAACCATTGCTGCAGAAGATATTTTGCATGATATGGGCGTATTCTCGATTATGAGTTCAGACTCTCAAGCGATGGGGCGTATTGGTGAAGTCGTTATTCGTACATGGCAAACCGCAGATAAAATGAAAATGCAACGTGGTGAGCTAGGCAATGAAGGAAACGATAACTTCCGCATTAAACGCTACATCGCGAAATATACTATCAACCCAGCGATTGCACACGGTATTTCAGATCATATTGGTTCGTTAGAAGTGGGCAAAATTGCGGATATCGTGTTATGGAAACCAATGTTCTTTGGGGTAAAACCAGAAGTGGTGATTAAAAAAGGTTTTATTAGCTATGCAAAAATGGGAGACCCTAATGCCTCAATTCCAACTCCACAACCTGTATTCTACCGACCAATGTACGGTGCACAAGGCTTGGTAACTGCACAAACCGCGGTATTCTTTGTTTCACAAGCCGCTGAAAAAACCGATATTCGTGCTAAATTCGGTTTAAACAAAGAAACCATTGCCGTGAAAGGCTGCCGCAGCGTGGGTAAAAAAGATCTCGTTCACAACAATGCAACACCTGAAATCACGGTAGATCCAGAACGCTATGAAGTGCGTGTAGATGGTGAGTTAATTACCTGCGACCCCGTGGATACAGTGTCATTAGGACAACGATATTTCTTGTTATAATAAAAATTCACGCTATTCAATAATAAAGAAAGTGCGTGTTATTACACGCACTACTTTTAAATTTATAAATATGAAAATCATTAACCCTATTTTGCCGATTATGGATACCATTTTAGGCGATTTAACTAGCCTTCAAACTGAAGGCAAGATTACACATCAAACCATTGAACATGTGGCATTGCAGTGGTATGAGAGTGAGCGCAATATTCTGCGTAAAACAACGAATACTGGACGTGAAGTGGCATTTCGCCTACTCAAAGAAGGACAACGTTTAAAACACGACGATGTGGTGTTTATCAGCGATGAATTAGTCATCGCAATTGAAATTTTACCGAGTGAAGTAATTGTGCTGTCTCCGAAAACCTTACCAGAAATGGCGCGGGCTTGTTATGAAATCGGCAATAAACATTCGCCACTCTTTTTAGATGGTGATGAAGTGACATTACCTTACGATAAGCCAATGTTTGAATGGTTACAAGCGGCGGGATTTAATCCGCAAAAAGCGGAACGCCGTTTAAGCCAAGCGTTAAGAGCTAACTCTGCACAAGGGCACGGAAATTCGCATAGTCATTCGCACGATCATCACGGCTATCACCATCATGGAGACGGCAATTGGCACCAACATTAAACCGAAGCCTAGCAGATTTAGGCGCCTTGTTGCACTTGGTTGACCCCACTTTGCCAATCGGGGGATTTAACCATTCCAATGGTTTAGAAACCTTTGTTCAACAAGGTGTTGTTTCGACGAAACCAAGCTTAGAAGAATATGTGCAAACCCAGCTTTTGCAAAACTGGGTGTATAACGATGGCGCTTATCTTTCGCTCGCATTTGAAGCCATGGCTACCAATGATTTTGAGCGCTTGTGCGAATTAGACCATTCGTTATCTGCGACCAAAATTGCGCGAGAAAGCCGCGAAAGCAGTTTTAAACTTGGCTTGCGGTTATTAAAAATTTTTATCCGCTATGAACAACACCCAATGTTGAGTCAATTTCAGCAAGCTATTCAGAATAAAACCGTGCAAGGCTATTTCTCGATTGTGTTTGCGATGGTAGCGCAGGCTATGGGACTCAGCAAAGCAGATACTCTTTATGCGTTTTACTACAATGCAGCAGTTGGAACCATTACCAATGGCGTAAAACTCATTCCGCTCAGCCAAATGGATGGGCAAGATATTCTGTTTGATTTGCGTAGTGCGCTCTTACAAGCTGTCGAATTAAGCCTAGAACCAGATGAAGAATGGCTAGGTGCAGCAACTCTCGCAAATGACATCCGCTCCATGCAGCACGAAGTGCTTTATACGCGACTTTATATGTCGTAAGAGCGGTCATTTTTTATTGAATTTTTACATATCGCAGAGGTGATAAGAATAAGCCTCTACGATATCAACACAAAAGGAACATTATGCGTAACTACATTAAAATTGGCGTAGCAGGCCCCGTTGGTGCAGGCAAAACGGCGTTAATCGAAAAACTGACTCGTGAAATGGCAAGCCGTTATAGCGTGGCGGTGATCACCAATGATATTTATACCCAAGAAGATGCGGAATTTTTAACGAAAAATAGCCTACTTCCGCCAGAGCGTATTATGGGCGTAGAAACGGGCGGTTGCCCACATACGGCAATTCGTGAAGATGCGTCTATGAACTTAGAAGCAGTCGATGAAATGGTTGCTCGCTTCCCTGATGTAGAAATCGTCTTTATTGAATCTGGTGGTGATAACTTATCTGCAACTTTTAGCCCCGATTTAGCGGATGTGACTATTTTCGTGATTGACGTCGCACAAGGCGAAAAAATCCCGCGTAAAGGCGGGCCCGGTATTACCCGTTCAGACTTATTAGTGATTAATAAAACAGACCTAGCGCCATTCGTTGGTGCTGATTTAAGCGTCATGGAACGTGATGCACGTCGTATGCGTAACGGTCAGCCGTTTATCTTTACCAACTTAATGAAGAAAGAAAATTTAGATGGTGTAATTGGCTGGATTGAAAAATATGCTTTATTGAAAAACATAGAAGAACCTAAAGCCTTAGTAAGATAAAGCACTCCCCCCCCTCTTCTTTAGGAAGGGGGCTTTTACAAATTTAATCCATTATGAATAGTACGCTCAAACTCTCAACTAAACTTTCTCCAAGCGGTAAAACTCAGCTTGCGGAATATTTTGCTACCCCACCTTTTAAAGTTATGACATTACCTGCTTATGCGGATGCTTGGGTGAATGGACTTAATGCCATTCAGATGTCTTCTTCGCCAGGACTCTTATCTGGGGATCGTATTGATATTCAAATAACGCTCGCAGAATCGACTGCACTTTCTTTAAATACACAGGCGTTTACTCGTGTTCAGGCGATGAATGAAGGAGATTTTGCTGAACAAAACACGTTCATTCAGCTTGAAGAGAATAGCCATTTATTTTATTTGCCCCATCCTTTGGTATTACATAAAGATTCTGCATTTAAACAAAAAACATTCATTAACATGCAACCTAATAGCACTCTGATTTACGGCGAGATTGTAGCTATTGGTCGAGTAGCAAATAATGAACGTTTTGAATTTCGTCAATTTTCGTCGCATCTGAAAATTCAGCTGTTGCAAAATAACGGGCAAACTAAACCGCTTGTTTTGGATTGTATTCAATGGCAGCCTGCACAAATGAAATTGACCGCATTAAGCCAAATGGAAGATTTTTCGCATCAAGGCTCATTGGTTTATCTCAATTTGCAGAAAACACCAACTGACGTTAAGCAAATCGTTCAAACACTTCAACAGCAAGAAAGCGAAAAATCGCTACTGATTGGTGTTTCCCAATTAAATGAAGGTGGACTTATTGTTAGAGTGCTTGGGCATCGTGCTGAACTCATTCAAAAGCTCTTTGAGAAGATCGGTGAGCAACTAAAATCAGCATAAAATTAATATTGCCAGGTGATTTTCCCCTAAAAAAATTTATGCGAGAAATGAAAATATCTCTTATACGTCTTATTTGAAATGTGATCCATGTCAAATTTATTTTCTATGTAAATTCCTATAATTACCTCAAATTAATTAACAACCAAAAAAGGTGATTAAAATGACTCAATACAGAAAAGAAGTGGATTTATTAGGTGAACGTGATGTGCCAGCTGATGCATACTGGGGTATCCATACCTTAAGAGCGGTTGAAAACTTCAATATTTCTAATGTAACCATTTCTGATGTACCAGAATTTGTTCGCGGCATGGTAATGGTTAAAAAAGCAACTGCCTTAGCGAATGGTGAATTAGGCGCTATTCCAAGTGATATTGCAAAAGCGATTGTAGCAGCTTGTGATGAAATTCTTACCACGGGGAAATGCTTAGATCAATTCCCATCTGATGTATATCAAGGTGGTGCGGGTACTTCTGTCAATATGAATACCAACGAAGTAGTTGCTAACCTCGCACTTGAAAAAATTGGTCATAAAAAAGGTGAATATGATGTTATTAACCCAATGGACCACGTGAACGCTAGCCAATCTACTAACGATGCGTATCCTACCGGTTTCCGTATTGCGGTATATAACAGCATTTTAAAACTTATCGACAAAATCCAATACTTACATGATGGTTTCGATAATAAAGCAAAAGAATTTGCTAAAATTTTAAAAATGGGGCGTACTCAATTACAAGATGCGGTACCGATGACCGTTGGTCAAGAGTTTAAAGCCTTTGCCGTATTACTTGAAGAAGAAGTACGTAACTTAAAACGTACCGCTGAGTTACTCCTTGAAGTCAACCTTGGTGCAACCGCAATCGGTACTGGTTTAAATACGCCAAAAGGTTATACAGAATTAGTAGTAAAACACCTTGCTGAGGTGACTGGATTAGCTTGCGTACCAGCTGAAAACTTAATAGAAGCAACATCTGACTGTGGTGCTTATGTCATGGTTCATGGCGCATTAAAACGTACCGCTGTAAAACTCTCTAAAGTATGTAACGACTTACGTTTACTCTCTTCTGGCCCACGTGCAGGTATTAAAGAAATTAACTTACCTGAATTACAAGCGGGTTCTTCTATCATGCCTGCAAAAGTAAACCCAGTTATTCCAGAAGTGGTAAACCAAGTATGCTTTAAAGTAATTGGTAACGATACTACCGTTACTTTCGCATCTGAAGCGGGTCAATTACAATTAAACGTAATGGAACCAGTGATTGGTCAAGCGATGTTTGAATCTATCGACATCTTAACCAATGCTTGTGTGAACTTACGCGATAAATGTGTAGACGGTATTACTGTAAACAAAGAAATTTGTGAAAACTACGTGTTCAACTCAATCGGTATCGTGACTTACTTGAATCCATTTATCGGTCACCACAATGGCGACTTAGTGGGTAAAATCTGTGCTCAAACTGGTAAAGGCGTACGTGAAGTGGTATTAGAAAAAGGTTTATTAACAGCAGAACAATTGGATGACATCCTTTCTGTAGAAAACTTAATGAACCCAACTTACAAAGCGAAATTAAATAAATAATCTCGCTGAGGTATAAAAAGAGCGGTCAATTTTGACCGCTCTTTTGTTTAATCTAAAACTAAATCTATTATTTATATCCATAGATTCGAGCAAAATTATCTACACCAAGATCTTTTTGCCAATGATATTCGGTGTGATTAGCAATGTCTTGAGCCAAGTCACTGCCATAATAATCAGCAATAAACCCAAGTGTCATATCCATACCAGCAGAAACGCCTGATGAAGTGTAAAACTTGCCATCTTTCACCCATCTTGCAACGGGTTGCCATTTTACAGCTGGTCGACATTGTTTTACCCATTCAAAAGATTTTTTATTAGAAGTCGCTTTTAAACGATCTAATCGCCCTGTACAAGCCAATAATGCTGAACCTGTACAAACACTGAGACAAATCTCTGACTCATCAATCCATTTACCAAGCTGATTAATAAATTGTTCATCGTTTACTAACTGACGAGTTCCCTGTCCCCCAACAACCAATAACACACTATGAGGTAATAAATGTTCTAGCTTTTCTGTTTCAATATAAAATCCTTGCTTACTACGAATTAATCCACCAACTTGGGATACATAGTGAAGCTTAATATTAGGGATTCTTGCTAAAAACTCAACAGGCCCCATTAGATCTAACGTTTCATAGTCATCAAAGACAAGGCAATAAATATCCATTTTATATTATTCAATCTTAAAATCTTTCAAGTTCACTGCTCTTCCTATGCCTAGCGCTTTCTTCACTGGCGAAAAACTTCGACGATACTCTGGTAAAGGCCCCAGTTCCGCTAATTTTTCTAAGTGTAATTTGGTCGGATACCCTTTATGTTGAGCAAAAGCATATTCAGGATACTTTTTATCTAATGCTTCCATTTCCTGATCGCGTGCGACTTTTGCCAAAATAGAGGCGGCGCTAATTTCAGCCACAATTGAATCCCCTTTCACTACCGCTTGAGCAGGTAAACCAAGGTTAGGCGGAATACGATTGCCATCCACCAATACAAAGTGCGGTTGAATTTTTAAGGCTTTTACGGCTCGCTCCATAGCTAACATAGAGGCATGAAGAATATTCAATTCATCAATCTCGGCAGGCTCTGCTCGACCGATTGCCCAAGCTAAGGCTTTCTCTTTAATTTCTGCTGCGAGTACAAGACGTTTTTTCTCGCTGAGCTTTTTAGAATCTGCTAAACCAGCAATCGGGTCATTCGGATCTAAGATCACTGCAGCCGTGACAACCGCCCCCACTAAGGGGCCTCGTCCGACTTCATCCACCCCTGCAAATAATTGATAACCTTCAGGATAAACAAAATCAGTCATGTTTTTGCTCCAATAAATCAATCACTGCTTGTGCGGCTTGGCTGTCCGCGTCACATTGAATTAATTTGTGTAATTCAGTAAAACGTTGAATTAAAACACTGCGAGATTTGACCGCACTTTCGTCATCGCCCAAATACTGAGAAAGTTGTTCTGCTAATTTTTGCGGTTCGCAGTCTTCTTGAATCATTTCAGGTACAAGCATTTCATCTGCCAATAAATTAGGCAATGAAATATATTTTGTTTTGACTAATCGTTTTGCCAAGAAATAGGTGAAAGGTTTCATTCGATAGCCCACCACCATTGGCGATTTACACAACATCGCTTCAAGTGCAGCCGTACCTGAAGCAAGTAAAGTGGCTTCAGCAGCAATCATCACTTGGCGTGCTTTACCATCAATTAAATGCATATCGAGATCAGGTGCAATCTGCGCCTTTATTTCCTCAAATTGCTGGCGACGTTTTTCATTCACTAAAGGGACTAAAAACTGCAAGTCTGGATATTTTTCTTTTAATAATAATGCAGTTTTTAAAAATGGTTCTGAGAGGAATCCAACTTCACTACCACGACTCCCTACTAAAATAGCAAGATAACGTCCTTTTTCATCAATACCTAAGGTCTGGCAAGCTTCCGTTCTATTTGGTTTTAATGGAATCGCATCTGCCATAGTATGACCAATAAAACGGCAAGGCACATTGAAACGATCATAAAAGGCTTTTTCAAAAGGAAGAAAAGCTAATACTTGATGGGTTGCTTTAGCAATTTTATAAATACGATTTTGACGCCAAGCCCATACAGATGGGCTCACGTAATGAATGGTTTTAATCCCTTTTTCTTTTAATTTCAGTTCAACGGTAAGATTAAAATCCGGTGCATCAATACCGATAAATACATCCGGTTTAATATCAGAAAGTTGTTCAATGATACTGCGACGAATTTTTAGCAATCGAGGCAAATGCTTGAGAACTTCGACTAGCCCCATAACAGAGAGCTCTTCCATATCAAAAAAGCTTTCAAAACCTTGAGCAATCATTCTCTCCCCGCCAATCCCGACAAACTTAGCTTGCGGATAGTGGCGTTTAAGCGCTTGAATGAGGCCTGCACCAAGAATATCACCTGAGACTTCACCAGCAACAATCGCAATAGTCGGATTTTCTTTTATCATTAAATTTATCCTAAAAAACGACCGCACTTTGAACAAATCATAGTGCGGTCTCTTTGTTATTCATCATTTTCTCTTAACGAGAAAAGAAACGTTAATTAACGAATAATGCCACGAGTAGAACGTTTGAAGAATTCCACAAAGAAACTAATTGCAGATTCTGTTTGCGCAATTTGTTCAATTTCAGGCAACACTTCTTCAAGGGTTTTACCACTGCGGTAAATCATTTTATAGACGTTACGAATCGCGTGCATAGTTGGTTTATCAAAACCACGACGTTTTAATCCTTCAAGGTTAACACCGAAAGGTTGTGCATGGTTACCTTGAGCCATCACATAAGGCGGCACATCTTGGCTAACCATAGAACCACCACCTAGCATAACGTGTGCCCCTACGATCACAAATTGATGAATCGCAGACATACCACCAACAATTACGAAATCATCTAATTCAACATGACCAGCAAGTGTTGCATTATTTGCTAAGATACAGTTATTCTTGATTTGGCAGTCATGGGCAACATGTACGTTTACCATGAGTAAATTGTTATTACCAATACGTGTTACACCACCACCTTGGATAGTGCCGCGATGAATCGTCACATGCTCGCGAATACGGTTTCCATTACCAATAATGGTTTTTGTTGCTTCGCCCTTATATTTTAAATCTTGGTTCACTTCACCAATGCTAGCGAATTGATAAATCTGGTTATCTTCACCAATCACGGTATCGCCTTTCACGACAATGTGAGAATTTAAAACAGTACGAGCTTTAATCTCAACACTTCCTTCAATAATACAAAAAGGACCGATAACAACATCTTCGCCAATAACTGCGCCATCAGCAACAAGCGCGGTCGGGTGAATTTTTGCACTTGGGTGGATCATACTTACCCCTTAATTTTCTTTAATTATCGACGAGCACACATTAATTTGGCTTCACAAGCTACTTCACCGTTTACGGTTGCAATACCCGTGAATGCTGTAATACCACGACGTTCTTTAATCACTTGAACGTTCAATTCCATTTGATCTCCAGGTAATACTGGGCGTTTGAAACGCGCTTCATCAATACCTGCGAAATAGAATAATTCGCCACCTTTTAATTCATGCGTTTTAAATGCAAGTAATCCCATTGCTTGTGCCAAAGCTTCAAGAATTAACACACCTGGTAAAATCGGTTCACTCGGGAAATGGCCCGTAAAGCAAGGTTCGTTTACACTGATATTTTTAATTGCTTTTAACCACTCACCTTCTTTGTAGTCCAACACGCGATCCACTAATAAAAATGGATAACGATGTGGCAATAAGGTCATAATTTCTTTTGCTTCAATCACTTTACTTACTTGATTCTCTGACACGTCTAATACCTTTAAAATAAATAATAATAAAACATTGGGATTATACGATATTTCTGTATAAAAATAAAACGCACCCTAAGGTACGTTTTAAAATCTTAGCCAAGTTTTTTCTCTAGGGCTTTCAATCGTTTATTCATACCATCAATCCCCAAGGTAAGTGCGGCTGTTTTTCGCCACTCTTTATTAGTTTGTAATGGGATACCCGATGAGTAAACGCCTGGTTCAGTAATTGGACGCATTACCATCCCCATGCCAGTCACTGTTACCTTATCGCAGATTTCCATGTGACCATTAATCACACTTGCTCCGCCAATTAAACAATAACGCCCCACTTTTAGGCTACCCGCCATAATGACACCGCCAGCTACTGCTGTACCTGTGCCGATATGAACGTTATGCGCAATTTGACAAAGGTTATCAATAATGACGTTATCTTCAATGACTGTCGCATCTAAGGCGCCACGGTCAATACAAGTGCAAGCACCAATTTCGACATTATTACCAATGATCACTTGACCAACTTGTGGAATTTTCACCCAGCGACCACGATCATTTGCATAACCAAAACCATCACTACCGATAACTGCTCCTGATTGAAGTAAGCAATTTTGTCCAATTTCTACTTCATGATAAATGCTTACGTTTGCCCAAAGCTGTGTACACGCACCAATTTTTGTGAATTTACCCACAAAACAACCCGCGCCAATAATCACGTTATCGCCTAATACAACACCTTCTTCAATAACAGCATTTGCACCAATTGATACATTTTCACCAATTGAAGCTTTTTCAGAAATAACCGCACTTGGGTGGATATTTTGAGCAGCTTTCGGAGTGGTATCCATATATTGAGCTAATACGGCATAAGCAACATAAGGATCTTTGACGATAAGTAAATTACTTTCAGGTGAGCAAAATTCCATATCCGCTTCTGACACGACAAGAATACCTGCTTTAGATTCCGCTAATAAAGGACGGAATTTTGCATTAGAAATGAAGGTAAGCTGGTTAGGTTCTGCTTTTGACAATGCGGCAATATTATTAACGACAATGTCGGCGTTACCGCGAAGGGTACCGCCGACTTTTGCTGCTAATTCCTGTAAAGAATAGGATTTTTGCATTATGAGAACCTATTATTTTTTCTCTTCAGTTTTTGCTGGAGCTGCTTTTTCAGTTGTTGGAATAGATTTTAATACTTCTTCAGTAATATCTTTACCATCTACTGCAAATACGACAGAGTTTGCATCTAAAACATAAGTATAACCTTTTGTTTTTGCTAAGTTATTCGTTGCAACTTGAATGCTTTCTAATAATTTACCACGCTCTTCAGTTTGACGTTTTTCGTTTAACTCTTGGAACTCTGCCACTTTTTTATCTTGCTCTTCCATTAATTTATTTAATGCAGCTTCTTCATCTGAACCAAATTTAGTGATTTCTTCTTGGCGTTTTTGAATTTCAGCTTGACGTAAACGAGGTGCATCTTTTTGTAAAGCAGCCACTTTTGCTTCTACTTTTTTACGAGATGCTACGATTTTGTCATCAATTTCTTTCTTACTTGCAGCAAGTTTATCCGCCATTGGTTTGAATTCTGCATCTAACTTATCTGCTACAGCTTGACGATCCGGGTGGTTTTGGAATAAGTAACCCGCATTGATGAATGCGATATTTTCATCTGCAGCAGCAAAACCTGATGCAAGTGCAAGACCTAAAGAAAGTGCGGTAACTTTTACTACGTTTTTCATATTTGAATTTCCTTAAATTAGTTGAGTAAATATTTCTGTGTCAGCTAACTCACTGACACAGAACGAAGATTTTGACTTAAATAGAACGTAAAAGTTCAATTTATTAGAAAGAACCACCAATACTAAATTGGAATTGTTCTACATCATCATTTTCATATTTTTTGATTGGTTTCGCGTAAGAGAATACCAATGGTCCAATTGGCGATTGCCATTGGAAAGCAACACCAGTTGAAGCACGGACTCGACCTGCTTTGCTGTAATCAGGTAATGTTGCATAAATCGGAGATGATTTTAAGCCTTCTTTATCTGATTTCCATTTTGTATTCCAAACACTCGCAGCATCAACGAAAAGTGAGGTTCTTACGCTATTTTGGCTTTTATCTCCAACAAATGGGGTTGGAACAATAAGTTCCACGCTTGCTGTAGCCATCGCGTTACCACCAACGACATCAGTACTTTGATACCATTGGCCATATTTGTCTTGATAAATCGCATTAGGACCTACTGCACCATAAGCAAAACCACGTAATGAACCGATACCACCCGCCGTATAAAGTTGATAGAACGGTACACGTTTACCACCTAAGCCATTTGCATAAGAAGCAGTTGCTTTTCCAGATAATACCCAGCGATGATCACGATCTAATGGGTAGAAACCTTGAAGATCAGCACTTAATTTATAATATTTATTATCAGATCCTGGAATGGTGACACGGCCACCTAAACTTGCTTTCACACCTTTAGTTGGGAAATAGCCACGGTTTAGGCTGTTGTAATTCCAACCAAATGAGAAATCAAAATCATTAGTTTTGATTGAGTTTCCAGTCAAATTCATTGACTTCATGTATAAATCACGGTTGTATTCATACGCGAAGTTACTGATTTTATTATAAGTATAACCTAATCCCACGTAATATGAGTTATTCTCATTAACTGGGAATCCTAATGTGACATTACCACCGTAAGTTGTACGTTTATAGGTTGATGAAGTATCACTTTTCGAGTTATCGTAAGTTTCATAGAATACGTTTCCACCTAAACTTACTCCATCTTTAGTAAAGTATGGTTCTGTATAACCCAAGTTTACACTTGTACCGTAGTCATTACGTGTACCGGCTAAACTTACCGCTGCACCTGTTCCCAAGAAATTGTCTTGTTTCACACTTGCTTGATAGCTGATACCACTCTCTGTACCATAACCGATACCAAAGTTAATACTACCGGTATTACGTTCTCTTACTTTATATACGACATCGACTTCATCATTAGAACCTTGAATTGGTTCAATACGATTTTCTACACTCTCAAAGAAACCCGTTCTATCTAAACGTACTTTACCTAACTCAACTAATTGAGAGTTATACCAAGTACCTTCTTGCTGGCGCATTTCTTGACGCAATGTGCTATCTGCAGAAACCGTATTACCTTCAAAGCGAACTTGACGAACAGATAAACGACGTCCCGCATCAACCACAAAGGTTAATGCTAATGTTTTATTCGCATCATCGAAAGTTGGTACAGTATTCACTGTTGCACTACCGTAACCACGTTCACCTAATTTATCTTTAATTAAGCTTTCAACATTTTGCACATCCGCACGACTGAATGTATCATTTAAGTGAAGTTCACCTAATAATGGTTGTAATTCATCAGCCATACCACCTAAGTTACCGACGATACGAGCAGAACTTAAATTGTATTTTTCACCTTCACTTACATCAATAGTGACATCTGCTTTTGTATGTTCTTCATTCAACTGAACATCTGTTTTTGTCACTCTTGCTTTTGCATAACCATTATTTTGGTAATAGTCTTGGATAGCTTGAATATCTTTATCAAATTGAGAACCATCAAACTTATTACCCCAAAGTTTCCACCAAGAATCAGGTTGAAGTTCCATTTGTTCTTGTAACTTACTGCTAGAAATCGCTTCATTTCCATTAAAAGTAACAGAACGAAGTTTTGCCGTATCATCTTCATCAATTTGAAGTGTAATTTCTGCACGGTTATTCGGTAAAGTTGTCACTATCGGATCAACTTTCGCATTATAACGACCTATACTCTTATAATGTTCTCTTAAGGTTTTCGCAAACTCTTCTAATTTCGCACGATTTAAGACATCACCACTTTTGAAACCATTTGCATCAAGGTTTTGTTTTAATGCTTCTGTTGGAATAACTGAGTTACCTTTAATATTCACTTCAGAAATGATTGGTTTCGCAATAACGCTCACAACTAATGCGTCGCCATCTTGGAAAGCTTTAACATCATCAAACTGTCCACTTACGAATAATGAACGTACAATATTGGCTACATCTTTATCCGTTACACGCTGACCACTACGAACAGGAAGGCTTGCTAGAATTTGCTGTTCTAAGTCTCCTTGAGCACCGTCAACACGAATGTCTTTTGCTACAAATGGTGCCGCAAATACACTCGTTGTAGTACCGAATAATAAACTTGCGATTAGAAGTTTTTTCATCAACTTTATCCTATAAAAAACAATAGTTATAAACGTAAGAAATCATTAAAAAGCACAAAAATTGTTTGAATTAACAAGATTGTAAGCCCTATACGATAACTTAAATTTTGTACCCGTTCTGAAACAGGTTTTCCTTTGATAGCTTCCGCCGCCAAAAATACGAGATGTCCACCATCTAAAACTGGCAACGGAAATAAATTCATTATGCCTAAATTAACACTGATTAACGCGAGAAAACTTAAGAAATAAATCACGCCAGCGTTAGAAGATGCGCCTGCACCTTGGGCAATTGAAATTGGCCCAGCCAAACTGGAAAATGAAAGCTCCCCACTAAACAATTTTCCGATTGCCTTCACAATAAACCACGAAATTTGGCCTGTCTTTTCCACACCTTTTTGTAGGGCATCAAGAATACCATATTTTAATTCAGTTCGATACTGTTCGCCAACTTTTAAGAACGTCGGACTTAACCCAACAAACCATTTACCATCTCGATTTTTCTCAGGTTGCAAGATTTTGTCAAAAATTTCTTGATTACGTTCGACCTTGATTGTAAAAGGCTGACCTTGTTGTACCAGCGCAACAAAAGCTTTCCAGTCAAGTGCGGTCGAATTTTCTGCTAAAATTTTATCGCCGATCAACAAGCCAGCTTTTTCTGCTGGTGAGTTTTCCACTACTTTTGATAATGTCATCTCCACTTTACTTGCAACCGGATTGATCCCTAGTGTTTCAAATGATGTTTCTTTATCTGGTTCAAATGTCCAATTTTGCAGATTAATGGTTCGTTGATAAGGTTGGTCTTCACCAAAAGGTGTTAATGTGAGTTCAACCGAATCAGAACCTAACTTATCAGTGAGCAATAAATTAATGGTTTCCCAATCGGGTGCATTCTTTCCATCAATTGCTAAAATCTGGCTATTCGGTTCAATTTGAGCTATCGCAGCGGGAGAATTTGGCGTGACATTTTCAATGACCGGTTTAACACTCGGAATCCCAACAGAATAAATCACCCAATATGCCAAAATCGCAAAAATAAAATTAGCAAGGGGACCTGCAGCAATCACAAAAGCACGTTGAGCTACCGATTTGCTTTCAAATGCCTGCGATTTTAACTCTGCGGGAACTTCTTCATTTCGCCCGTCAAGCATTTTGACATAGCCACCAAGCGGAATAGCTGAAATAGCAAATTCGGTGCCTAATTTATCTGTACGTCGCCAAATCACTTTACCAAAGCCAATCGAAAAACGATGAACTTTAATACCGCACTTTCTTGCCGCCCAAAAGTGGCCATATTCGTGTACGGCAACTAGTACAGCGATTGCAACAATAAATGAGCCAAGCGACCACAAAAATGACATATTCTACCCTTATAACACAAAGAAATAGAAGTATGTGAAGAATGGTACTGCCGCCGTTAAGCTATCAATACGATCTAATATACCACCATGACCTGGAATTAATTGACTACTGTCTTTGATGCCTGATTCACGTTTAAACATACTTTCGGCCAAATCACCTAATACAGAAATAGCCACAGTTGCTACAGAAAGCACAACAAAACCGCTCATTGCACGGCTACCTAATAAAGTTTCACCTGAGAAATGAATAAATACAAATGCCAATACCGCCGCGGTGATCATACCACCAAATACGCCTTGCCATGTTTTTCCCGGTGATACTTTCGGTGCAAGTTTGTGCTTACCAAAAGCGCGTCCTGCGAAATATGCCCCAGAGTCAGCTGCCCATACTAATACAAATACATAGAGCAATAAGAACAAGCCTTGATGTGGATCAGCCGTATAATTATCTAAACGTAAACGTAAGACGGCAGCAACAAAAGGAATCAACGTAGAAAAAGCAAATAAAAGTTGTAAAGGAATATTTTTACCCCAAAACTTCGCTGAGCTTGGATAAGTCACTACTAACACCAATGCAAGTGCCCACCAACCGACAGAGTTTAGCAATAACAACGGTAAGTAGTTTTCAAACACTCGACCTGCATCTAAATAATTACCTTCGTTGTAAAGCCAAAGGAAGATAAATGCACCTAAAAATGCTGCGATGCAAAGGCGCGCTAAAGGATTTTTAAAACGAGCAAATTGCGCCCACTCCCAAATACCAAGTGTCGCCACAAAGCCCAAGGCTAGGGCAAAATAAAATGGGGTAAATAAGAACAAGGCACATAATACCAAAGCAATCAACACAATGGCTGATAATACACGTTCTTTAAGCATAAGTTCTCCGCTTATTCTGTCCCGCCAAAACGGCGATGACGTTGTTGATAGCAGGCAATTGCCTGATTAAAATCTTTTTCACTAAAATCCGGCCAAAGCACATCTAAAAAACACAATTCCGCATACGCAATTTGCCAAAGCAAGAAATTGCTAATACGTTGCTCACCGCTCGTCCGAATTAACAAATCGACTGGCGGCTCATCTTGTGTGACTAAATGTTGCTGGAAAAGTGATTCATTAATATCACTCACCGAAATCTCATTATTTTTTACTTTTTCAGCTAATTGTTGGGTCGCTTGAACAATATCCCAACAACCACCGTAATTCGCCGCAATATTTAAAGTCAGCGCGGTATTATTTTCTGTTAAATTTTCTGCTTTTGCGATCTTCTCTTGCAAATTATCACTAAAACGAGAAACATCACCGATAATCTTTAGACGAATATTATTTTTGTGTAATTTTTTAACTTCTCGATCAAGTGCTTGTATAAAAAGCGTCATTAATGCGCTTACTTCTTGCTCGGGACGATTCCAGTTTTCGCTGCTAAACGCATATAACGTCAAAAATTTAATGCCAGTTTGTCGTGCATAACTCACCGCACGGCGCACGGCTGCCACACCGTTTGTATGTCCAAAAATACGCAGCTTATTTTGTTGTTTCGCCCAACGCCCATTGCCATCCATAATAATGGCAACATGTTCAGGAATATTATTGTTATCAAGTTCTTTCATTCTAAAATATTCGGATTTTATGACCGCACTTTTGCGTATTCTACATCAACTTTTTAATCAGAGAATCGGCTAATTCACGAGCTTGCTTATCTACGGCTAATACATCATCAATGCTTGAAATGGTAGAAGATGGCATTTGCTCAATCGCTGCTTGGTTAATTTTTGCAATATCTGTAAATTTAATATAGCCATCTAAAAAGGCTTGTACTGCAATTTCATTTGCCGCATTCATCGCAGTTGTCGCATACTGCCCTTCTGCAAAAGCATCAATCGCTAATTTTAAATTTGGATAACGATTAAAATCAGGTTCAATAAATGTCAATTCTTTGATTTTAAAGAAATCTAATGGTTCCACACCACTTACGGTGCGATTTGGATAAGCCATGGTTTCCGCAATGGGCGTACGCATATCCGGGTTACCCATTTGAGCGATGACCGAGCCATCTACATAACGCACCATTGAATGAATAATAGATTGAGGATGAATAATCACTTCCATTTCATCTGCTGATGCATTAAATAACCAGCGTGCCTCAATGTACTCTAAACCTTTATTCATCATTGTGGCAGAATCCACAGAGATTTTTTTGCCCATTGACCAGTTTGGATGAGCAACGGCTTGTGCGGGAATTATATTCTCAAACTCGTTTAATGGCGTATAACGGAAAGGTCCACCAGAACCGGTTAAGACAATTTTACTGACCCCTAATTCTTTCAAAGGACAAAATCCAACCTTTTCTTGTGCCTCAGGCGGTAAGGATTGAAAAATCGCGTTATGCTCACTATCAACAGGCAATAATTTTGCTTTTGACTGCTTCACTGCATCAATAAAGATCTGACCACAAGTCACCAACGATTCTTTATTCGCAAGCAAGACTTTCTTACTCGCTTTTACTGCCGAAAGAGTCGGTAGTAATCCCGCCGCCCCAACAATGGCTGCCATAACTTGATCGGCATCTGGATGTGCTGCCAACTCACAAATGGCTTTCTGCCCAGCTAAGACTTCCGTTTTAATGTGGTGTGAGGCTAGTTTTTCTCGCAATACCTTTGCTGCATTTTCATCATCTAATGCAGCAAAGTGCGGTTGAAATTTCATGCATTGTTCAAACATTGTCTCAACATTTTTGCCCCCTATTAACGCAAAGGCATGGTATTTGTCAGGATTATGTTCGATAACAGAAAGGGTGCTATGACCAATAGAACCGGTTGATCCTAAAATAACAAGATTTTGTTTTTGCATAAAATTTCGACCGCACGCACTTTGTGCTTTTATTTTTTTATCAGAATAGAACAAGGGCAGACACTTGGTCTGCCCCAAAACATGGTTCGACAATTAGAAATCCATTAATTCTTTTTCTTTATCTGCTAAGATCTCATCCACTTTTTTGATATAGCTATCAGTCACTTTTTGAATGATTTCTTCTGCTTTGTGTTGATCGTTTTCGCTGATTTCTTTATCTTTTAATAATGCTTTGATTTTATCATTTGCATCACGACGTACGTTACGAATCGCGACTTTACCTTGTTCACCTTCGCTTTTTACGATTTTGATTAAATCACGACGGCGTTCTTCAGTTAATGGAGGAAGAGGCACGCGAATTGTTGTACCTGCTGAAGATGGGTTTAAACCTAAATCAGAGGTTAAAATTGCTTTTTCTACTGCACTGATTAAAGAACGGTCAAATACTGTTACCGCTAAAGTACGTGCATCTTCTGCAACAACGTTAGCTAATTGACGAAGTGGTGTCGCTGCACCATAGTATTCCACTTGGATTGCGTCTAATAAGCTTGGTTGTGCACGGCCTGTACGGATTTTTGCAATATGCCCACGCAACGCTTCGAGGCTTTTTTCCATGCGAGCTTCAGCATCTTGTTTGATTTCATTAATCATTCATCTGTCCTTTTTAATAAATAAAGATAAAACACAGTGATTTTACTGGATTTTTAGGGAGTTTTGAATAAATTTATTCATAAAAAAAGCGAGATTGTCTCTCGCCATTTTATTCTTTAAAAAATTAACTAATCGTTGTGCCTTCTTCTGTACCGAGTACGACTTTACGTAACGCACCTGGTTTACACATATTAAATACACGGATTGGCATACCGTGGTCACGCGCAAGTGTGAATGCGGCTAAATCCATTACTTTTAATTCTTTATCAATCACTTCTGCATAAGATAATTTATGGTATAGCTTCGCATTAGGATTTTTTGCTGGATCGCAATCATACACACCATCAACTTTGGTCGCTTTTAACACGATATCCGCTTCAATTTCGATACCGCGTAAGCATGCCGCAGAGTCTGTGGTAAAGAAGGGGCTCCCCGTACCGGCAGAGAAAATGACCACACGTTTTTCACGCAACATTTTAATCGCTTCAGACCAGTTATAGGTATCACAAATCCCATTTAATTGGAAAGCAGACATTAATTTTGCATTCACATCTGCACGGTGAAGCGCATCGCGCATCGCCAAACCATTCATCACGGTTGCAAGCATCCCCATATGATCGCCTACTACTCGATTCATGCCGGCTTTAGCTAATTTTGCGCCACGGAATAAGTTACCACCGCCGAGCACAACACCAACTTCCACGCCCATTTCAATTAATTCTTTAATCTCTAACGCCATACGATCAAGGATTGAAGGATCGATACCGAAGCCCTCGTCTCCTTGTAATGCTTCACCACTTAATTTCAATAAAATACGTTTGTAAATTGGTTGGCTCATTTGTCTTTTCCTTTGTCGGTTACAAAATTTGGCTTATTCTAGCAAAAGAGCGAAAAAGTTAAAAATGGAAATTGGTCAGAAAAGTGCGATAAAATATCGCTGTTTTGATTTTATAGGTAAACTTTATGAAGATTTCAAAAACCTCACAAATTTTAACCGCACTTTTTTCTTTGGCTTGTGCCATTGCTGCCGGTTATTTGATTTTACGAGGTTCAGGGATGTTTCCTGAGCCATCTATTAGTCTGATTTTACTCACGGCTATTTTCATTATTTTATTAAGTAGTAGCCGAAAATCTTTCTATTTTATTTTATTACCCTTAGTTTGCTTACACGCAATTTATACGCCGACAGGCTTAAATTTTGGTGCGCCAAGCTACCAATATATTGCATCGGTTCTCGCGACAGATATGTTAGAGACCAAAGAGTTTCTCATGCAAATCCCTGTGAGTAGCTATTTAGCCGCATTAGCTATTCCAGTTTTAGTCTTTTTACATTACAAAAGTGCGGTCAAATTTGGGGTAAAATTTTATCGTAATAAAACATTCATTGCCCTCGCTACCCTGTTGATTGGCTACAACTTACCGATTGCCGCGCCCTTAAAAGAAACGATAGATTCGAGTGTACAAATTGTTAATGAATGGCAAAAATTGAAAAAAATGTCACAGGAAAGCAGCTGGGGACAATCCACATTAGAAAATTCTAAATACCAAGATTATGTGATTATTTTGGGTGAAAGTGCGAGAAAAGATTACTTGCATGCGTATGGATACCCCGTCAATGACACACCATTTATGTCATCTGCAAATGGTACACTGATTGATGGTATGACATCTGCCGGAACCAACACTGTCGCCTCATTGCGCTTAATGTTAACGTTACCTGACAAAGAAAAATGGGAACCTAACTATGATTTAAGCTTAGTGGACCTGATTAAGTCCGCGGGCGTAAAAACCTATTGGTTATCAAACCAAGGTTTCTTAGGTGAATATGACACGCCGGTTGCTTCGCTTGCATCAAAATCTGATGAAACCATTTTTTTGAAAAAAGGCGGTAGCTTTAATTCTACAAACTACAGCGATTTTGATTTAATTCCTAAATTTGCCCAAGTTTTAGAAGATCCAACACAAGGTAAACGCTTTATTGTTTTACACATTTATGGTTCACATCCTCTTGCTTGCGATCGTGTTGAAGATTATCCGAAAATTTTCAATGATAATGACATTGAGAAAAAGAACGAGTACTTGAATTGCTATATTTCATCCATTAAGAAAACCGATGATTTTATTAAGAAAGTGTATGAAACCCTCAAAGAAAACGAGCAAAAAACGCACCGCACTTTCTCAATGATTTATTTCTCCGATCATGGTTTATGTCACCAAGAAGATGATAAACATGGTGTAACCTTGTTTAACCAAAACTGTCACAGCCAATTACATCATAATATTCCGCTCTTTAAGATTTCATCTGATGATACGGCACGTAAAGAATACAAAGCCTTTAAATCTGGTTTGAATTTCTTAGAAGGTATTGCTAATTGGATAGGGATTAAAAATCCGAAGCTCACATTAGAGGAAGATTTATTCTCTGAACAATCTGACAAAGATGACTATGGACTGAAAAAAATGATTGAAGAAAAATATCGTAAAGATGCAGACCCTGCCATCGATATTAGTCCAAAGAAATAAAACATCTCAAATTTAAGACAACAAAAAAGCCGATATTGAATATCGGCTTTTTTATATCTCAATGGAGAAAATTAAGCGTTACCGCCAGTGATTTTTGCAACTTCAGCTGCGAAATCTTCTTCTTTTTTCTCAATACCTTCACCTACTTCTAAACGGATGAAGTTAGATACTGAAGTATTTACTGATTTTAAGAAGTCGCCTACAGATACTGAAGGATCCATGACGAATGGTTGACCTGTTAATGAAACTTCACCAGTGAATTTCTTCATACGGCCTTCAACCATTTTTTCTGCGATTTCTTTTGGTTTGCCAGAGTTAACTGCAATATCAATTTGGATTTGTCGCTCGTGTTCAACTACTTCTGCAGGTACATCTTCTGGGTTCACGAATTCTGGTTTAGATGCCGCTACGTGCATTGCCACTTTTTTAAGTTCATCAGCTGAACCTTCACCCGCAACTAACACACCGATTTTCGCACCGTGTAAGTATTGAGCAATAACTTGACCATCTAAGTAAGCAACACGACGGATGTTCATGTTCTCACCGATTTTAGCCACTAATGCAGCACGTTTTTCTTCAAATTGTGCTTGTAACGCTTCGATAGTGGTACCTTTGTGTGCTGCTGCGAAATCAGCTACTTCGTTTGCTAAACCTAAGAAGCCAGCATCTTTTGCTACGAAGTCAGTTTCACAGTTCATTTCAACTAATACACCGAAACCATTTTCTACACGAGCAAGGATAACACCTTCAGCTGCAACACGGCCTGCTTTTTTAGCTGCTTTAGCTTGACCAGATTTACGCATATTGTCGATTGCTAACTCGATATCACCGTTTGCTTCAACTAATGCTTTTTTACATTCCATCATACCGGCACCGGTACGTTCACGAAGTTCTTTTACTAATGATGCTGTGATTTCAGCCATTTTAAAAATCCTCTGTCGAAAGTACGATTTATTTTGACCGCACTTTTAGATAAAAATATAGGGGCTAAATTTAGCCCCTATGCCAATTAATCGTTTGATTATTAAGGGCTTCGCCTTACTGCAAAACTTAAATTATTCTGCGTCAGCTGCTAATTCTTCAGCAACTTGAGCTTCGTTACCACGACCTTCTTTAACCGCTGCTGCAGCTGCAGAAACGTAAAGTTGGATAGCACGAGTCGCATCATCGTTACCAGGGATAACGAAATCTACGCCTGCTGGAGTTGAGTTAGTATCAACGATAGCAAATACAGGAATACCTAGGTTGTTTGCTTCTTTAACAGCGATATGTTCGTGGTCTGCACCGATAACGAATAACGCATCTGGTAAGCCGCCCATATCTTTGATACCGCCAAGGCTTAATTCAAGTTTTTCCATCTCACGGGTACGCATTAACGCTTCTTTTTTGGTTAATTTGTCAAAAGTACCGTCTTGAGATTGAGTTTCTAAATCTTTTAAACGTTTAATTGATTGACGAACGGTTTTCCAGTTAGTCAACATACCACCTAACCAACGGTGGTTTACATAATATTGTTGACAGTCTAATGCTGCAGCTTGTACTGCTTCTTGAGCCGCGCGTTTAGTACCAACGAATAATACTTTACCGTTGTTGCTAGCAATACGGGTTAATTCCGCTAAAGCTTCGTTGAATAAAGGTAAAGTTTTTTCTAAGTTGATGATGTGAACACCGTTACGAGCACCAAAAATGAAAGGTTTCATTTGTGGGTTCCAGTAACGAGTTTGGTGTCCGAAGTGTACGCCCGCGTTGATCATGTCGCGCATTGAAACTTGTGCCATAATATTTTCCTTTTGTTGGGGTTGAGCCTCCACATATCAGCTAATCGACCGTTTGGCACCCCGATTAAGCCTTAATGATATGTGTGTGTTGTTAATAATTAAAAACGCTGCTTTTGAAACCCAAAAACAGCGGTGCGATTTATACCATAAAGTGCGGTCAAAAACCAGTTTATTTTGTTAAATTCATCACTTTTCTTGCTTTAATAAACAATAAAGAGGGACGATGCCGCAAATCTTTAAATTCATCATGCCATTGCGGCTGCTCAGCTAACATTGGTTCAGCCATTTGTTCTATTTGAAAACCTGCAGCGATTAAATCATTAATAATCGTTGCCGTCGTACGGTGATACGTTTTAAAAGGTTGTTGAAACCAATTTCGCTCTCTCAGTCCTTCATCACGGTAATGATTTAAACGATAAGCGACTTGCTGTTTATTCTCATTTTTTTCCCAGCGTTCCCCTTCTTTATGGCAAGTTGTAATCGGATGCTCTTGGGAAAAAACTAATGTGCCGTTAGGCTTAAGCTTATTGGCTATCATCGCTAATAAAGCGGGAAAATCCTCAATATAATGAAAAGCAAAAGAGCTAGTAATGACATCAAAATCACTTTCTGGCAATTCCGTTAATTTTTCCATCGGTAACTGATATAACGAAAAACGTCCAGAAAATTGACCGC
>CAUETL010000007.1:0-27721 GCA_959020685.1 Parahaemophilus parainfluenzae
CTTTACTATGATTAATTTTAAATGGTGCATCAACCGCGAGTTTTTCAAATTGGAAACCAGCACTTGGATAACCGACTTTATTCGCTGATAATGTAATATGCTCATTATATTGATCATTGTCTAATGTTTCTGTCTTATCATTGGCTGATACATTATCAAGTACTAAATCGGCCATATTAAATGATTTTAATGCTGCCTCAATATTGGTTTTGCCACTAAATTCTTTCACCCATTTATCTTTGGCATTTAAGAAATCTTTATTATCTTTTGCCGGCGCTTCTTTTTCTGCAATGGTATCTAATAAAAATGGGACAAAAGCCAGTTCATTTGCCACATTGTAATCATCTAACTGAATATTAACCTTACCACCTTTGGCTTCCCATTTACGTTCTTCATCGGCAGGCGTTTGCTTCACACTTTCAACATTCAGCTTAAAATCCACATTAGCTTTAGTTAAATCCGTATTCGCTAACTTAAGTTCAAGACCTGCATTTTGTAAGTTAAAGTAAGGTTGGTTATTTTTAGGAACATTAACAGAAAGTACCGATAACGAACTATCAAAACGATCGTTTTGTGTAAAAATTTTAGTTAACAAACTGACGCCATCTTTAATGTCTAGTGAACCACCACTTAATTTTTGAAATTCGTTATAAAAATTGACCGCACTTGGTACACCATTTTGTTTAATGAATAAATTTAATCCACCTGCTGTTGCTTGGCTTTCTTCCGTTGTACGGGTTTTATTGGCAATGCGCAAAATATCACTACTGAATTTTGTATTAAGATCGCGTTTATCTGCCTCACCTGGTTTTACATCAAAATGGTAAGTCGCATTTTTAAGATAAATATGTGTATTTTCACCATTTAACAACGCCAATTCGGCATTTTTCGCCGTTAATTCAATACTTGATAGGTCGTATTGATTCATGCTAACAGGTACAAGGCGAGCTTCACCTTCAATTTGTTCCAGTTTAGTGTCTTTATCATAATTAAAACCACTAAGGGTTGTTTTTAGCTCAACTTCTTTATTTTTTAAGAAATTAAGACCGATAGAAAGGTTTTGGGACTTATTCGCAAAATCACGGAATTCCGTCAATATATCAGACTGTAAATAATCCCCTACTGGCGAAAATTTGCTATTAATTGTGTTTTTATCAATCGTAATATTTAATGTTTTATTTAATTGACGAACTAACTGATCGGATAACTGAGACTCCGCTGTAATAAAGAAAGGCAGAGCGGTGAGCTTAGTTGAAATGACATTTGTGTTTTTCGCATCACTATTTTTTACACTAAAGATTAACTCACGGATGAAAAAGTTTTTCGCAGTTTGTGTCACATTTAATGTTGCTTGGTTATCTAAAGAATAAGGGAAATTTTTTAATACCTGATCAATTTTGTGATTAGTATAAAATTGTGCGCCGATCCCAAGTGCCACTGCGATAGCCGAAATCGTCAATGTTATTGTTTTTTTCTTGCTCATAACGTCCCCAGATGCGATCTCAATTTACGATCTCAAAATCCTTTTGAAAAATTAACCGCACTTTTCTCTTTAAAGTGCGGTCAGTTTTCAATCTTTTAGCCTAAGATTTTATCTAATTCTTGGCTTACAGCTTCCACTTTTTGGGTACCATCTAAACGGAAATATTGAGTGTTACCTGCTTTTGCTTCAGCTTGGTAATAATCAATTAATGGGCTGGTTTGTTTGTGGTAAACCGCTAAACGATCTAATACAGTTTCTGGTTTATCATCTGCACGGATAATTAAATCTTCACCCGTTACATCATCTTTACCTTCCACTTTTGGTGGGTTGTAAACGATGTGGTAAGAACGTCCAGATGCTTGGTGTACACGACGACCACTCATGCGTTCAACGATCACTTCATCTGGTACATCAAACTCTAAAACGTAATCAATTTTCACGCCAGAATCTTTTAATGCATCCGCTTGTGGAATCGTACGTGGGAAACCATCTAATAAGAAACCATTTGCACAATCTGGTTGAGAAATACGATCTTTTACTAATGCAACGGTTAATTCATCCGGTACTAATTTCCCTTCATCCATTAATGCTTTTGCTTGTTTACCTAATTCTGTACCCGCTTTAATCGCTGCACGGAACATATCCCCTGTTGAAATTTGTGGGATGCCAAACTTGTTCATAATAAATTGTGCTTGTGTGCCTTTTCCTGCACCAGGTGCACCTAAAAGAATAATTTTCATACGAATCTCCAATAAATAATAGACCTGTTTAAAATACCGTTAAAGCCTTGTTTGGTCAAATGATTTTGCTGTTAATTTTGACCGCACTTTATTTTATTTTAAGCTTTTTCATTTCCTTTTTCATTCCATGGCGCCACCCAGAATAAACAAATCATTCCTGGGATAGCGAGGAATAAACAAATCCAGAAAAAATGATAGTAACCTACTGCTTTGACTAAGTAACCCGATAACATACCAAGCCCTTTACTTGGTAAAGCGGAAAGGCTAGTAAATAAAGCTAACTGAGTGGCTGTATAAAGCGGATTCGTTTCGCGAGCCATAAAAGCAACAAAGGCAGCAGTGCCCAGACCGACACCGATATATTCCCCCGCAATCACGAAACCTAATTTCCAAAGTTCAGCTGCACCGATTTGATCAAAATGCCCAAATGCAGCTAACCAAATAAATCCACCAATAGTGATTAATTGGATAAAACCAAATACCCATAATGCACGGTTAATCCCTAAGCGCAGCATGATCACACCGCCCACGAGACCAGCAGAGATACTCGCCCAAAGTGAAGTACTTTTTACCACCAACGCAATATGTTCTTTTTCAAAGCCCATGTCATAGACGAATTTCGTTTGTAACGTAGTGGCAAATGAATCACCAAATTTATACAAGAACAAAAAGAGTAAAAAACCGATCGCTTGGGCGACACCTTTGCGTTGGAAGAACTCTTTCAAGGGTATCCAAAACACCATATAGAAAGGTTGATCACGATCGACCTGTGCAATCTGCGGTTCTTTTGCTAAAAAGAGCGTCATAAATATGCCCGCCAGCATACAAAGTGCGGTCAATAAAAAGACGGTTTCCCATGGATAAATTGTCGCTAAATAAAGCGAGAGTCCACCAGGAATTAAGCCCGCAACGCGATAAGCATTAATGTGGATGGTGTTCCCCAATCCTAATTCATTATCCGTTAAAATCTCACGACGGTAAGCATCGAGCACAATATCTTGTGTCGCTGAGAAAAAGGCAATGAATGTGGCAATTTTAGCCACCGTACTTAATTCTGCCACGGGATCAAACTGACTTATCGCATAAAGGGAAATCAGCAAAACCACTTGAGAAATCAATAACCAACTACGACGACGCCCTAAAAAATGCGGGAAATAGCGGTCTAATAATGGCGCCCATAAAAACTTCAAACCATATGGCACCATCACCCCTGTCAGTGCACCGATTAATTCAACGGAAAGCCCTTTATCTGTCAACCATACAGGCAACATTTGCAATAACACGAAAAGTGGTAAACCCGAACTAAATCCAGTGAAGACACAGATCAGCATTTTGCGGGTAAATATTTGACTAGAAAGGGATTGTTCTGACATAAAGTGCGGTTATTTTTGAGCGTGTTTTATCTGATTAAAATATTAAGGGCGGAATGATACTCCGCCCAACAAGAGTGAGATTAATCTCGATATCCTTTCGGATTATTTTTTTGCCAATTCCAGGTATCTTTCATCATTTGCTCAAGGCCTCGCTCAGCTGTCCAATTTAACTCTTTTGCTGCAAGACTTGGATCGGAATAGCATGTTGCAATATCACCAGGACGACGTGCAACAAGACGATACGGAATTTCGATATTGTTTGCTTGTTCAAACGCTTTCACCATATCAAGCACAGAATACCCAGTACCTGTACCCAAGTTATAAATGTGTAAACCCGCGTCATTTTCATGGCGATTTAATGCTTTTAAGTGACCAATCGCTAAATCCACCACATGGATATAATCACGTACCCCTGTGCCATCATGAGTATCATAATCGCTACCAAACACCGAAAGTTGTGGTAATTTACCAATGGCAACTTGGCTAATGTAAGGTAATAGATTATTTGGAATGCCGTTTGGATCTTCACCAATCAAGCCACTTGCGTGAGCACCCACTGGGTTGAAATAACGTAAGATCGTCATGCTAAATTGCGGTTCAGCTTTAGCAACATCAGTCAGAATTTGTTCCACCATGTATTTAGATGTACCGTAAGGGTTGGTTGTGCCGCCCACTTTGCAATCTTCTGTAATAGGAATAATTTCAGGATCGCCATAAACTGTTGCAGATGAACTAAATACAAAGTTCCACACGCCTGCTTTTTTCATTTCTTGAATCAAAACAATCGTGCCTGATACGTTATTCATATAGTATTCAGCGGGTTTTTGAACACTTTCACCCACGGCTTTTAAACCCGCAAAATGGATGACCGATTGAATACTGTTTTCAGCAAAGATTTTTTGTAATAAAGCACGATCTAAAATATCGCCCTCATAAAATTTCACGTCTTTGCCCGTGATTTCTTTTACGCGTTCCAAAGATTTTGGGGATGAATTGCATAAATTATCCAATACCACCACTTCTTTATTTGCATTTAATAATTCCACTACGGTGTGTGAACCGATATAGCCGGCTCCACCTGTTACTAAAATCGCCATGGGTTGCTCCTTAATCATTTTGTTCGTGAATTATAACATTGATTTCTACGATACATAAATTTATCCCCTTTTTTGACCGCACTTTGGTGTGATCGTTGTCACAGAATAAACATTTTTCTATAGGAATTTGATTTGGGTCATTGAAGCACCTCTCGATGAAGCGAATAATGGCCTGCGAAAATCGAAAAGATAAAGGAAGACAACATGAAACCTCAAACACTTCAAAAAACCGCACTCGCATTACTCGTTGGTTGGTATGCTGCCAATGCAGCCGCTTATTCTGAACAAGGCCAAGCCGGTAATACCAAAAGCTGGGAAAGCGCCGAATATCTCAAGGACTGGGGCTTGACCTCAATGAATGCCTCCACGGCTTACGCCCTTGGCTTTAATGGTTCAGGCGTAAAAATCGGCGTGATGGATTCGGGTGTACTATTAAACCACCCTGAATTTCAAGATGGTCGCATCCACGTTGTAAAAACAGAAGGGACTTACAGTAAAGATGGCATGCGTTATCCCGATGCCTCTGTGGGCAATGGCCCAATTAATAAAAACGAACCGGTAAAAAACGGCAAACGTAATTTTGATAAAACAGATAATGGCGTATTTACTAAAGGTGAAGCCTTCAATATTGACGGCACATGGCATAAATATACCAATGATGCGCACGGCACCCATGTTGGTGGGACAATGGCGGCAACGCGTGACGGCAATGAGATGCACGGTGTAGCATTCGGCGCTAATCTGTATTCTGCCAATACCGGTGGTAACGACAACATGACCTATGGTCCAAATCAAGACTATGGTTTCTTCTTACAAGGTTACTCTGCCCTAGCAGATGCCGGAGCAAAAGTGATTAATAACAGTTGGGGTTCAAACCGTCGTGTCAATTCATCCTTTGCCGGTGCCTTAGGCTATAAACCAAAATATGATTGGCGTGATGTGCCTGAATATGGCGTGCAATATTATGATGTACCAAAAGCACCTGAGCCAATTTCCAGTCCTGCGGCACATATTTATTTAAGTAACTTAGGCGAAGCTGAAAAAGCTTATTATCAATTTGTGACCAGTGGTGAGAAAAACTTTGTTGATGCGGCTTATGAAGTGGCAAAAAATAGAAAAGTGATTCAAGTCTTCACTGCGGGTAACCGCAGTATGATGGCTGAATCTTTTACGCGTGCCATGTTGCCACACTTTAGACCTGATGCAGAAAAATACTGGGTAAACGTCACGGGGCAAGTCGGCGGTGAAGGCTATCCAAATGACTCAAATGAAGATGTGAGCGATGAAAAATCCGGCGCAGATATTCAAGAATTTAACCTCGCCGGACACTCAAAATGGTGGACGATTGCGGCACCATCCGCCAACATCTATTCTGCCTATATTCAATTACAAGACAACGATACTTATGGTGATCCTATCTACAAATCGGCTGGTGGTACTTCAATGGCTGCACCTCACGTAAGTGGTGCGTTAGGTGTCATTCTTTCTCGCTATCCATACATGACAACCGATCAAGCGCGTGATGTCATGCTGACTACAGCACGACAAACCACGCTTCGTAAAGGGCTTGAAGGTAAACCGTTAGAACGTTGGGAAACTGAACAAGGTGTACCGAGTAACGTTTGGGGGTGGGGGATTTTAGATCTTGGCAAAGCCATGTTTGGCCCAGGTCAATTCTTAGGAAACGTGAAAATCAACCTCAATCAAAATGATGTTTGGTCAAATGATATTAGCGATAAAGCCATCAAAGCACGTCAAGTCGAAGATCAAGCCGAAGCGGCAACTTGGACAACGCGCAAAGCTGAATTACAAGCATTAATGCAAAATCGTGCAAGCGCGACAGCTGAAGAAAAAGCAGAATATCAAGTAGGTTTAGCGCGTGAAGCCGCTCGTAATGAACGTGCTGCACAAGGTTATGTCGGTGCATTAACTAAAAATGGTTCTGGCACCTTAACCCTCACCGGTAATAACAGCTTTACTGGTGAAATTACCGTAAATGAAGGTCAACTTTCAGGGTTAAATCAATCCCTTGGTTCGGCACAACAAGTCATCGTAAAACAAGGTGCAACATTGGAAGTGTTACCGAAAGCGGAAGTCACTAAACCAAGTGAGAATGGATTTGTCACCGAAACCTTAACCAGCACCGCGAAAACGGTCACTGCGACAGTGGAAAAAGGTGGTCGTTTCTTACTGAATAATGGTATTGCTAACGTCAATGCAACCTTTGCAGACGGTTCTGTTTTAGTGCCAAATAAATTTGACGAAGAAATTCTGCCTCAATTACAACAAGATCCACAAAAAGTGGTTTTAGTACAAGGTTCTGGCTCATTTGTAGGAGCTGAAAATGCAGTAGTTGAAACACCTCTCACTTATGATTTCCTTACGGTTAAAAATGAAAGTAATGCGAATACGTTGAAAGTGACCGTTCAGAAAAAAGCCCTTGCATCTGCAGCAACTACTGAAAATGAAGTGGCTATCGCCAATGCATTAGATGCAGCAACAAGCAGCCTGGCTTACCAAAGCCTCATTTGGGGAACAAAAGAGAATGCTCGACAAGCCTTTGCTCGTTTAAGCTATGATGAAGATCTCGCAGCTCAACAACACAACGTGTTAAATGGCTTATTGCTTCGTCAGCAACTTGCTCAACCAGGCGCAGTAAGAGCTCAACTTAATGCAGGTACACAAATTTGGACAAGTGGCACCTTCACCCACTTCAGCACTGATAGTTTAAGCAGCCATGCGTACAATCAACTTGTGGGTATTGATGCAACCATTGATACAAACAAACATTTAGGTGTATTTGTTGGTTCAACACAAAACAGCCACAAAATTGACCGCACTTCGAAAGATCGTGCCGTACATTTAGGTTTAACGGCAGAACATCGTTTCAACGTATTAACACCGAAAATTGGCTTTATTCAAAGCTGGGGGAAACATGAACAACGTGCTGAATTTGCACAAGGCGTGAAAAGCCATAGCCAAACACAAAATGTCTTTGCTGAGCTTGCCTACACTGGCTTAAAAGGGGAGCATTTTGCGATTGAACCTTATGCAGGCGTAAGCTATATGCACATCAAAAATAAAGGTATGACAAAAGGTGAAGTGCAGTTAAAAGACAACAATCGTGATTTAATCGTCACCTCTGTAGGTTTACGTCCATCCATTCCATTTGCAATTGGTGGCATTCAATTAAATCTATTAGGTGATGTGGCTTATCATCGTTTCCATAAAGATAAAGCCGCTGAAGGCAGCTTGGTTATCAATAATCAAGGTGTAGCGAATCTTTATGGTAAAGAATTGAAAAATGTTGTCACGACAGGTGTGGCATTACAAGCTCAATTTACACCAGCATTTAGCGTAAAAGTCGGCTATCAAGGTGCTTACAACCACGATACCAAAGCGAATAATGTGAATGCGGAATTACGTTTCTCGTTTTAACGATATCTAATGATGCAAAAGTGCGGTTAATTTTTAAGAAGTTTTAAAACTCTTTGAAAATTGACCGCACTTTGCATTTTGACGGTTTAACTTACATACTATTTAAATTTTTAAACAAACATAACAAGTTTTTACCATCTTATACAGTTGCTATCTTGCTTTACTTTTACCTTTTTGTATTCTAGAGAGCCAAAAGTGCATAGGTAAAATAATTATGTGTAATTTAATCGATGCTTCAAGAGACTTATATAAAAGTCTGCCATATTGAATATTATCAATTCCAACATCTAGATTTATATAAACCAATGCCAAAAAAAATAAAATAAAGGCAGCAAGAAAAGACAAGAACGTTAGAATAATATACCTCATTTTTCTCCTTTTAATTTGTCATGTATTTAAATAATCATCTAAATTGTAACAATCCTTAATAATGAGAATGCAAGATTTAGCATTGCAGTAGATATTTTACACATTATATTGTCACTTGAAATTCTTTCTAACAAAGAGAAAAACAATAAAATAAACACTTGATACAAACAGTGTCATTTTTATTAAAAATGAGAGGTTCTTTATACCAAAATCAATCAACTCTAGCTCAAAAATAGATATTGAATTATCAATATTATAAAGCAACCTACCAACTATTAACGATAATAATGAAAAAGAAGCTCCAATAAAAATAGAAAATAGAATATCTAGCATTAGCCTTTTCACTACTTCCTTCCTCTTCGAGACTCATTACGAGTACGGTTAAATACATGCTGCTTATAGGGGCGTAGCTCATTTTACTTTTATTATCTATAAAAACAAAAGGCATCAATCTGATGCCTTTTAAATTCATTAATATGAAAAATTAACGTTCATTCCAACGTTTGATTGATTCACGAATCACTTCTTTCGCTTCTTCTACATCACCCCAGTGAGTCACTTTCGTTGAACCTGGTTTTTTCAATGCTTTGTAGTTATTGAAGTGGAATTCAATTTGTTTGATTAATTGCGCTGGCACATCTGCAAGGCTGTTGTATGCATTGCCGGTATCGCGATCATCTGCTGGCACACAAACGATTTTATCGTCCACTTCGCCATCATCAACGAATTTCATTACGCCGATTACTTTTGCTTCAAGGAATACACCTGTCGCAAGTGGTTGGCGAGTTAATAATAAAACGTCTAACTCATCGCCATCTTCGTCTAAAGTTTGCGGAATGAAACCATAGTTAGTTGGTTTTGCGAAGATCGCTGGCTCAACACGGTCTAATTGGAACGCTGCAACTTTACGGTTCCATTCGATTTTGTGGCAGCTACCTTCTGGAATTTCATTTACCACATTGATAATGCCGGCATCTACATCGCCTGGCGTTAAAATTTGATTAAAATCAGCCATTGTTTTTCCTTTTTTGATTACGTTAAAAACTTCCAGAGTATAGCAGTTTTTAGTCGATAAAAAAATATGCGAAAAACATCCTCAAAACTGACCGCACTTTCCCGCCAGCCTGACAAAAAACGATTGCGCAAACGTTTACTTTTAAATAATTTGCTATAAAATAGCACGTCTTTTTTTGATTATTAACCTAGGGGACTTTATGTCAAGTTTAGAAAAAACCTTTGAACTCAGCAAACGCGGTTCAACGGTTCGTCAAGAAATCATCGCGGGTTTAACCACCTTCTTAGCCATGGTGTATTCCGTGATTGTTGTGCCTAAAATGCTTGGTGATGCAGGCTTTCCGGCAGAATCAGTGTTTATCGCAACCTGTTTAGTCGCGGGACTTGGATCAATTTTAATCGGCTTTTGGGCAAATGCGCCAATGGCGATCGGTTGTGCCATTTCATTAACTGCTTTCACCGCATTTAGCTTAGTGATTGGTCAACATGTTTCTATTCCTGTGGCATTAGGTGCCGTATTCCTCATGGGTTTAGTGTTTACCTTAATTTCGGCAACAGGTATTCGTTCATGGATCTTACGTAACTTGCCATCAAGTATCGCACACGGTGCAGGGATCGGGATCGGCTTATTCTTACTTTTAATCGCCGCAAATGGCGTAGGCTTAGTGGTCGGCAACCAAGCGGGTTTACCGGTTAAATTAGGCGATTTCACTTCATTCCCAGTAATGATGTCCTTAATCGGTCTTGCATTCATTATCGGCTTAGAAAAAATGAAAGTAAAAGGCGGGATTTTATGGGTTATCATCGCGATTACTATCGTTGGTTTAATCTTCGATCCAAACGTAACATTCAATGGACAAATCTTCAAAATGCCAACCTTTGGTGAAAACTCACTTTTCTTACAATTAGATTTACAAGGTGCATTACAACCTGCCATTTTACCGATTGTCTTTGCTTTAGTGATGACAGCGGTATTTGACGCAACAGGTACTATTCGTGCTGTGGCAGGACAAGCTGACTTATTAGACAAAGACGGACAAATCATCAACGGTGGTAAAGCCTTAACCTCTGACTCTGTAAGTAGCTTATTCTCGGGCTTATTCGGTACTGCGCCAGCCGCCGTTTATATCGAATCTGCAGCAGGGACAGCTGCGGGCGGTAAAACCGGTATCACCGCTATCGTCGTCGGCGTATTATTCTTATTAATGTTATTCTTCCAACCACTTGCCTTCTTAGTGCCAGGTTACGCAACTGCACCAGCATTAATGTATGTGGGCTTATTAATGTTAAGCAATGTGAGCAAATTAGACTTCGATGATTTCGTGGGCGCAATGAGCGGCTTAGTTTGCGCGGTATTCATCGTGTTAACGGCAAACATCGTAACCGGTATCATGCTTGGCTTTGCGGCATTAGTGATTGGTCGCATCGTAAGTGGCGACGTGAAAAAACTCAACATCGGTACAATTATCATCGCCATTGTACTTGTCGCATTCTATGCTGGCGGCTGGGCGATTTAATTAAATACAATCTTGATAAGGCGAACAATGGTTCGCCTTTTTATTTCTAGCCTAAAAACAATCAAAAAACCAACCGCACTTTTACTTTACAAATCCCTAAATCCGCCTAAAATACAGGCCTTTAATACGGCTTGCCAAAAGCAAGCTACTGACCTGAAATCAGACAAGAGAACATTATGACAACCCCATTTAAACCTGAATTACTCTCCCCAGCGGGCTCCCTCAAAAACATGCGCTACGCTTTTGCCTATGGCGCAGATGCCGTTTATGCAGGCCAACCACGTTACAGCTTACGTGTACGTAACAATGAATTTAATCATGCCAATTTAAAAATCGGGATCGATGAAGCCCATGCGCTTGGCAAAAAATTCTATGTGGTCGTGAACATTGCACCACATAAATCCAAGCGCAAAACCTTTATCAAAGATTTACAACCTGTGATCGACATGGGCCCTGATGCCTTAATTATGTCTGACCCAGGCTTAATCATGTTGGTGCGTGAAAACTTCCCGGATATTGATATTCACCTTTCTGTACAAGCGAATGCGGTAAACTGGGCTACCGTTAAATTCTGGAAGCAAATGGGGTTAACTCGTGTGATTTTATCGCGCGAATTATCAATCGAAGAAATCGCAGAAATTCGCCAACACGTGCCTGATATCGAACTC
This sequence comes from Parahaemophilus parainfluenzae, assembly GCA_959020685.1. Classification (GTDB taxonomy): domain Bacteria; phylum Pseudomonadota; class Gammaproteobacteria; order Enterobacterales; family Pasteurellaceae; genus Haemophilus_D; species Haemophilus_D parainfluenzae_T. The sequence continues at coordinate 11,700 of CAUETL010000007.1, forward strand.
GAAATTTTCGTACACGGTGCGTTATGTATGGCGTATTCTGGCCGCTGCTTGCTTTCTGGCTATATCAACAAACGCGATCCAAACCAAGGCACTTGTACCAATGCTTGCCGCTGGGAATACAAAATGGAAGAAGGCACCACGGATGAAGTAGGCAACATCGTGCCAAAAATCGATCCCGCTCAACAAATCGAAGTGAGAAATGTCGCACCAACCTTAGGTGAAGGTGCGGTAACGGATAAAGTCTTCCTTTATACCGAATCACAAAAGCCCGATGAGCAAATGACGGCATTTGAAGATGAGCACGGCACCTACTTTATGAATTCAAAAGATCTGCGTGCCGTACAACACGTGGAAAAATTGACCGCACTTGGTGTGCATTCTTTAAAAATCGAAGGCCGTACAAAATCATTCTATTACTGCGCAAGAACCGCACAAGTTTACCGCAAAGCCATTGATGATGCGGCTGCAGGCAAACCATTTGATGAAAGCTTAATGGATACCTTGGAATCCCTTGCCCATCGTGGTTATACCGAAGGTTTCTTACGTCGTCATACGCACGATGAATACCAAAATTACGAATATGGCTACTCTATCTCTGAACGCCAACAATTTGTCGGTGAATTTACCGGTAAACGTAACGAACAGGGCATGGCTGAAGTGGCGGTGAAAAATAAATTCTTGCTTGGTGATGAAGTAGAAATGATGACCCCACAAGGCAACATCGTCTTTAAGATTGAAAAAATGCTCAATCGCAAAAACGAAAATGTAGAAGCCGCACTTGGCGATGGCCACTTTGTCTTTTTAGATGTGCCACAAGACGTCCAACTTGATTATGCATTGTTGATGCGTAACTTGGTCAACACCAATACACGCAATCCACATAATTAATTGTTAAAAAATTGTTGCATTTATTAACAAATTCGCTATAATGCGCTCCATACCTGATTTGTTAATTCAACAACTCATAGTATGACTCCAAATATTTTGCCCTTTCACCTTTTTGAAAGGGCTTTTTTATATCCTAAAAAAAAGCCCCTCCAAATCATATAAAACACTCCATTTTAAAATCAATTAACCTCATATTATTTATGAAAAAATATATAAAGAATCATTCTTGACATTAAAATGAGATTAGAAGTAAATTAAGCGAAGTAATTAAAGTAATCATAAATATAAGGGATTATATTATGTTTGCAAAACTTTCCTACTACGCTCATTCCGCGCAAAATAAACTCGGTAATCTCTTGCCTTACGAACATTGGCAAACTTTGCAAAGCCATTCGGTCAATGTTGGTGAAATGGCGGCGGAGTTTGCTCAGGTATTTGGTGCGCAGGAAATTGCCTACCTGACGGGACAGCTTCATGACTTAGGGAAATATTCAGAAGCCTTTAACCATCGATTGCATGGTGGCTCATCAGTCGATCATGCTACCGCTGGTGCAAAAATTGCTGTCGAGCGTTGGGGAAATGCGATCGGCAAACTGATGGCATTTTGCATTGTGGGGAACCATACGGGGTTGGCTAATGGATGTGGTTAGGGCAATAACCGCAGTACTTTGAAACAGCGTCTAGCTTTACAATTTGGCGAAGATATTCCTGCCCTTGATAACCTGTGGCGACAAGAAATCAAGCTCCCTCAAAACCTGTCCGCACCGCCACTCAGAGCCGACACGCATCATCCTTTTTTCTCCTATGCCTTTTTCACACGAATGCTCTATTCCTGCTTGGTGGATGCCGATTATCTTGATACCGAAGCCTTTTATTTAAACCTAGAAAACAACGCCGCCGAATTTCGCAAAGATTTTGACAAAACAAATCGGCATGGAAGTCGCCGGGCATATTGCGCAAATGTGGGGAGCTGAAGTTATTTATATCCCGAAAAACCTGATTTTGTTGTTAAGCGTACGTGACCGCAAGATTTTCAATGAATTCAACGGCACAAACCACCGCGAACTGCCGCGGAAATATAGCGTATCCATGCAGGAGATTTACCAAATTGTGAAGCGCGTCACAAAAGAAGAAATTGCCCGACAGCAGTTTGATATGTTTGGGGAAAAATAACCGCTAAAAATGAGAAAACGCCCGAAAGGGCGTTTTTGCCCGCCTAGAATTTTACCAAAAAGGTAAAAAATATTTTTCATTTTAGGTTGATTTAATTTTTTTATTAGGTTAACATTTTACTATCAACTAAGAACAGGAGGGGAATACTATGGCACTTACAGAATTTGGGAAAGCCGTTCGTAAGGCTAGAATTGAAATTAATGAAACCTTACTAAGCATGGCTAATGCGTTAGGTACAACAGCTGCATATTTAAGCGGTATGGAAACAGGGCGCAAAAAAATCTCAGATAGTTGGGTAACGAAAATCCAAACCTTTTTTAAGAAAAAAGGTGTTGAGATAAGTAACCTTCAGGAGTTGGCTAATGTTGCAAATGAAATGGTTCCTGTTAAAGGACTCTCATTGCAACAGCAAATGTTAGTGGCTGGTTTTGCAAGCTCTCCATTTACTCCTGAGCAATTGAAAAAATTTGCTTCTTTGCTAGAAGATATTAATAAACCACAGGAGTAAACTGGATGTACGAAATGCGAGGTAATAGAGTTGCACCTATGCAAGAAGTAGAAATTTCTCACATTGCGTTAAATGTGAGTAGCATATTGGGTTTCAATAAACGCAACAGAAAGCATTGCGACCGTTTATTTGAGCAATTGAGTGAATACGGAATCATTATTGATCCTATGTCGGATAAAGAGTGGGCAAAATACACTAATGATCTTACTCGTGGGCATTTCTACCCACCAACTAGGACAATAAGGATTCCTGAAAGGATTTACACGATGGCGTGTCGTGGGGAAAGAGATGCTTTATTTGTAATGTTGCATGAACTTGGGCATTTATTCTTAGGTCACAATGCAGTGTTACATAACGCTAAAGAAAGACCTACGAGAATAGAAGATGCAGAATGGCAGGCGGACACCTTTGCCGCGCGGATTTTAATAGAGATGGGGTACTACGTAGATCAGCTTTCTTTCGATTTCTATATGTAAAAACCCAATCACAAAGACTGGGTTTTAGGATAGTAAGTAATATTGGCGTATTAATTACTATGTATAGTTCTCCATCCGCTGTACACAATACATGCAAAAGAAGAACACCTTCGAAAACGGTGAAGTATTCTAAAACAAGTTGCATAGCATTGTCTATAGGTAAAGTGATGGTAACCTGAAAAATAAGAGGTAAGCCTAATGGCTATGACAACTTGTTCTAAGTGTGGTCGTGTTTGCCCTCTAATTTTCCGTTGGACGCGTGAAGACCCGCGTACCGGCGCAATTATTAGAGCTAAACACCGCCCTATGCCAATTCCACAATGTGATTGTGGCAGATAATTAATAAAAACGTCCGAAAGGGCGTTTTTTTATGAGTAAAATAAAATTTATTGAAATATGATTTATTAGAACTTTTACTAACTTAAAAAAATTTCTATGAAAAAAACATTAATTCTGTCAGTGTTAATTTTCTCTCCTCCAGTATTTGCGCATGATCTAGATAATCATAAAATACACGGCTTTATCTCCACCAACCTTGCCGCCAAAACCGTCTCTGAGGGCGCACTGTGGTATATGCAAACCCGCCACCGTGTTCCCATCGTATTTTCAGACGACCTACGCCCCCAACACTCGCCACCATTGCCGCCATGCGCGAACTCCTAAACAGCGCCCCCCGCCCGACTACGGCAAACGCTGCAAAACCTGCTCGATGGTGGAGATTTGCCAGCCGGAGTTGTTGGGGAGCTGGATAGGAGTATAGGGGATGTTTGTGAAATAGGAGAATATGGCGGATTGAATTCAAATGAGGACAAAGCATCAATGCTTGTTATATACAAATGGCATATAATGGTATTGGCAGAGATGTACTAGTTTGAATTTAATTTACTATAAAAAACATCTGTTAACATATTGATTTTATCTTATTTCTATAGAGATTTCGTCTGAAGCTAAAACTAGTAACCCACAAATTATGGACGAAGATTTGTTAATTTTTAAATTTATTTAGATGCGCTAAACTACATTTGTGAGACAGTTTAGTTATTGAGGAGTTAAAATGTCAAAACCAAAAAAATTTGAAGATTTTTTTGATAGAACAAGTAATTCAATTAAAAAAGTTGATGTTTTGATAGCTTATGATGATAAAAATGGCAATATCAATCCCTATTTAAACCATATTTTTTGTCCAGAATGTTATATTGCTGCCTTATCGTTTGTTCATGGTAAAACACCTCATCTAAGAAGTATTCCATCATCTCTTCACTCAAATAGTTGCTCATATAATTATTCTTATGCAAGGAAAACTACTATCCTGAAGTATCTTGAAAAATTAACTTCTGAGCAAGTAAAAAATCGTTTAAATAGCATGATGCGTCAATTAATGCCTAGTAAAAATGATATAGCAGAATTACAATCTAATCTGACTATCGAAAACAATTCTTTTCTTTTTGATGAGGAAGAGAATACTCAAAGTAAAAAGGTTATAAAAAAGACGATAAGAAAACAAAGGCTTTCTGGATGGATTGACTCAGATATTTCAGGTAAGCTTTATCTTTTCTATGGGGATGTTCAGATTTCATCTGAAGAAAAACAATCAAAAACAGGAAACACTTATTTTAGATGGGTTATAAAAACAAAAAATAAAGATGGAGTATGGAAGTATAGGACTAGCCTGTATCGTGGTTCAATAAATGAATGTTTTGATAAAGATTCAGTGTATAAAATTGTCCTTATTGGTACTGCTAATTTTGATAATGGATATTTAAATATTAAACTTGAGAATAGAAACGCAGTTTTATATAAAAAGGTTGAGTAACTAAGGTGAAGTAAGTAAACCGCAGCCTACATCTACACCTTTAAAATCAAAATGTAAGGCGTGTGCGGTACGCACGCGGTTTTCTGCTGTTCAAGCCATTGCTTCAAACTTTCAGACGACCTTATGTTTCAGTCTATGTAGGTCGGATACTTGTATCCGACAACCTTTTGATATTTATATGATTTGAAATTATTGCGGTAATTTTGAAAGTGTCGGATTCGAGAATCCGACTTACCATTTTTCAGGTGGAGCAACCCTGTTAAATACCCCAAAAGTGCGGTCAAAACCCAAGGAGTTTCCCCCATGCGTAAATTGCAAAATACGCTCTACATCACCACCCAAGGCAGTTATCTGCATAAGGAACGGGAGATGCTGGTGGTGGAATAGGAGCGAAAGAAGGTCACACAGTTGCCGGTGTCTATCGGGCATATTTTCTGTTTCGGGAATATGCTGGCATCGCCGTTTTGCTGGGGTTTTGCGTCGGGCGCAGTATCGGGTGTCGGAGCAAAATCCTGTGCCGATTGCGCGCAATATCATTGCAGCGAAGATTCAGGCGAGTAAGCGGGTGCTTCAGCGGCAGATTCGCAATTATGGCTAGAATGCGGCGATTCAAAGTGCGGTCGATTCGTTGAATATTTCGCTGCGGCAGTTGAAAGGGGCGTCGGAGCTCGACCTAGTACACGGTATTGAGGGCGATGCGGCGGAATAAAACTTAATAAATTTGAATAGTATAATATTTACCGCCCTACTCTATCTCTCCCCCTTGTATTTCCCCCTTATTCGCTCTAGACTATGCCCCATTTTTAGCTTTCATTATTTATAATTATGCGTGTTTCTGACTTTCATTTTGACTTACCTGATGAGCTGATTGCTCGTTACCCTAAAGAAGATCGCTCTTCTTGCCGCTTGTTACAACTCAATGGCGAAAGCGGAGAAATTTCTCACCGCACTTTTACCGATGTATTGGATTTAATCGACGAAGGGGATTTGTTGATTTTTAACAATACGCGTGTGATCCCTGCTCGTATGTTTGGTCGTAAAGCCAGTGGCGGAAAAATTGAAGTGTTAGTAGAGCGTGTTTTAAGTGAACATCATTTTTTAGCGCATATTCGTTCGTCAAAAGCGCCGAAAGAAGGTGCTGAATTATTTTTAGGTGAAGATAAACTCGGTGAAAATAAGGGCGTAAAAGCCATTATGGTTGGTCGTCAAGATACGCTTTTTGAAGTGGAATTAGCGGATAAAAGTCGCAATGTACTTGATGTGTTACAAGAAATCGGTCATATGCCTTTGCCGCCTTATATTGATCGCCCTGATGAAGAAGCGGATCAAGAATGCTATCAAACCGTGTATAACAAAGTGCCTGGTGCAGTGGCTGCGCCAACGGCTGGCTTGCATTTTGATGATGAGCTTTTACAAAAATTACATGAAAAAGGCGTTAATTTTGAATTTGTGACTTTGCACGTGGGCGCAGGCACATTCCAACCCGTACGTGTTGAAAATATTGAAGATCACATTATGCACGCGGAATATGTGGAGCTTTCTCAAGAAGTCTGCAATGCCATTATTGAAACGAAGAAAGCGGGTAAACGTGTGATTGCGGTAGGTACAACATCAGTGCGTTCTGTTGAAACCGCAGCCCTATCAGCAGAAGAAAATGGCAACCCAGATTTAATTGAACCTTATTTTTCTGATACGTCTATTTTTATTTACCCAGGTAAATCATTCCGTGTGGTGGATGCGTTGATTACTAACTTCCACTTGCCAGAAAGCACATTGATTATGTTGGTGTCTGCCTTTGCAGGCTTTAGCCACACCATGAACGCCTATAAAAGTGCGGTCGAAAATCGCTACCGTTTTTTCAGTTATGGCGATGCGATGTTCATTACCAAAAATCCCAATGTGAAAGGGTTAGAATAAGTGGTTTGACTTATTTTCAACCAACTCATAAAATACCTATCAAGAAGCCTGTACTAACAGGCTTTTTTATTGAATAACAACCTACGAACTGTTTATTCGTTGAGGAAAGAAAATGAAATATGAATTAGATAAAACCAGCGGCAGTGCGCGTCGTGGTCGCTTGGTGTTTGAACGTCCACAAGGTACGTTCAGCGTGGAAACCCCTGCATTTATGCCTGTGGGTACTTATGGCACGGTAAAAGGCATGACACCAGAAGAAGTGCGTGCGACAGGTGCAGAAATTTTGCTTGGTAACACATTTCATCTATGGCTTCGTCCAGGTCAGGAAGTGATGCGTAAACACGGTGATTTACATGACTTTATGCAATGGCATCGTCCGATTTTGACTGACAGTGGCGGTTTCCAAGTATTTAGTTTAGGTAAATTACGTAAAATCACCGAAGAAGGCGTGAAATTCCAAAACCCAATTAACGGTGAGCGCATTTTCCTTTCGCCTGAAAAGTCTATGGAAATTCAATATGATTTAGGGTCTGACATCGTGATGATTTTCGATGAATGTACGCCTTATCCAGCGACTTTCGATTATGCGAAAAAATCTATGGAAATGTCTCTTCGTTGGGCAAAACGCAGCCGCGATCGCTTTGATGAATTAGGCAATAAAAATGCCCTATTCGGTATTATCCAAGGCGGCGTGTTTGAAGAATTACGTAAAGTATCACTAGAAGGCTTAGTGAATATTGGCTTTGACGGTTATGCGGTGGGCGGTTTAGCGGTAGGCGAACCAAAAGAAGATATGCACCGCATTTTAGAATACATCTGCCCACAAATTCCGGCTGATAAACCGCGTTATTTAATGGGCGTAGGTAAACCGGAAGATTTAGTGGAAGGTGTGCGTCGTGGTATTGATATGTTTGACTGCGTAATGCCAACCCGTAACGCTCGTAACGGTCATTTATTCGTGACTGACGGCATTGTTAAAATCCGTAATGCAAAATATCGTGATGATACCAGCCCATTGGATCCAGAATGTGATTGCTACACCTGTAAAAACTACACCAAAGCCTATTTATATCATTTAGATAAATGCGGTGAAATTTTAGGTGCACGCTTAAATACCATTCACAATTTACGCTATTATCAACGCTTAATGGCGGAAATTCGTCAGGCTATCGAAGACGATCGTTTTGATGATTTTGTCGTGGAATTCTATGCTCGCATGGGCAAACCAGTTCCCCCATTACAATTAGCGGATAAATCATAATTGATGAAAGTGCGGTAGAAAAATGAAATGTTTTTTGACCGCACTTTTTAACAAAGGAAACCTTATGCAAATCCTCGAACCTCAACAATTTGCCACTTGGAATGAGCCGATTGATATGCTTTATGCTTGTCATAGCAAAGTGAAACGCTTTTGCAAGCAGCTTACGATTCTTCCTGGCTACTTAGAAAAAAATGGCGTGAATCAAGCCGTATTAAATGATGTAAAAACCATTTTGCAGTATTTTAATCATGCTGCACCACTTCATCATGATGATGAAGAAAAAGATTTTTTCCCCGCTTTAATTGAAAAAGCGCCTCAAGCGAAAGAATCGGTGGATGAATTAGAACGCCAACATGTGACTTTGCATGAAAATTGGGCAAAGCTTTCGGAGCAGCTAGAAGAATTAATTACCGAGAAACGTACTGATGTAGATGAAAGACTGATTACACTGTTTGTGGCGAGCTATGATAGACACATTGCCCTTGAGGAGCCGCTATTTGAGCTTGGTAAGCAATATTTATCAGCAGAACAACTCACGGCTATGGGCAAAATTATGTTTGCTCGTCGCCAAGCTTAAATCATGAAATATCAATTAAATTTGACCGCACTTTCCTGCCCGATTCCGCTTTTAACCGCGAAGAAGGCGTTGGCAAATTTAGCGCCGAATGATGAATTAGTTTTGCAATTAAATCGTCAAAGTGCGGTAGAAAATTTTGTTGTTTTTTGTGAAGAAAATCAATGTGAATTAGTGGATCAACATTGGCTTTCCGAGCAAATCTTCGAAGTTTGCTTGAAAAAAATCAATTAATCCAAAAATTCTAGTTGTTATTGCCTTCATCGGCTTTTACTGAATGCCGTTTTATGGTATTTTACGCACACTTTTAACTTTTCATTTTATAAGGAAAACACAATGGAAGCACAAAGCCCAATGTCCACGTTATTTATTTTCGTGATCTTCGGTTTAATTTTTTATTTTATGATTTACCGTCCACAAGCGAAACGTAATAAAGAGCACAAAAAATTAATGTCTGAATTAGCGAAAGGCACTGAAGTATTAACCGCTGGTGGTTTGATTGGTAGAATCACCAAAGTCACTGAAGGTGCTGAAATTGTTATCGCGTTAAACGATACCACTGAAATCACGATTAACCGTAACTACATCGTTTCAGTATTACCGAAAGGTTCTGTAAAATCTCTCTAATTTAAATTCCTAAAGGGAAAACTATGTTAAATCGTTACCCATTATGGAAGAATCTAATGGTGATCCTTGTGGTCGCCATTGGTGCTTTATACTCTCTTCCAAATATCTATGGTGAAGATCCAGCGGTGCAAATTTCTGGTACTCGCGGACAACAAGCAGACACCACCGCATTAACTGAAGTACAAAATGTACTGAAAGAAAATAACCTTCCAACCAAATCTATCGTTCTTGAAAATGGCTCCATTCTTGCCCGTTTCACCAACACAGATGACCAACTTCTTGCCAAAGATAAAATTGCAGAAAAACTTGGCACTAACTACACCACCGCATTAAACCTTGCACCGGCAACACCAGCTTGGTTAAGCAGCATTGGTGCAAATCCAATGAAATGGGGTTTGGACTTACGTGGTGGGGTACGTTTCTTGATGGAAGTGGATATGAATTCTGCATTGGCTAAACGTCAAGAACAGTTACAAGACACATTACGCAACGAATTACGTAAAGAAAAAATTCAGTTTACGGCGATTAAAAATGGCGACAAATTTGGTACAACGGTCACATTAGAAAACGCAGACCAAATGTCAAAAGCAGCGCGTATTATTCGTCAGTTACACCCAACATTAGACGTGTCTGACATTGGTGACAACACCTTAAACCTTGCCCTTTCAGAAGCGGCATTAACAGAATCACGTAACTTAGCCATCGAGCAAAACTTAACGATTTTACGTAAACGTGTTGCTGAATTAGGCGTAGCTGAAGCGGTTATCCAACGTCAAGGCGCAGAACGTATCGTAATCGAATTGCCGGGTGTTCAAGATACGGCGCGTGCAAAAGAAATCTTAGGGGCAACTGCAACACTTGAATTCCGTATTGTGAATTCATTAGTAAATCCTGAATCGGCTGCTCGTGGTATGTTACCTTCTGACACAGAAATCAAATATGACCGTCAAGGTAGACCTGTTGCACTTTACAAACGTGCGGTATTAGGTGGTGAGCACATCATCAACTCAAGTTCTGGTTTAGACCAAAACACCAGCACACCACAAGTAAGTGTAACCTTGGACAGTGAAGGCGGCGAAATCATGTCGCAAACCACCAAGAAATACTACAAAAAACCAATGGCAACCTTGTATGTAGAATACAAAGACAACGGTAAAAAAGACGAAAATGGCAAAACCATTTTAGAGAAAAGTGAAGAAGTGATTAACGTTGCTACCATTCAAGGTCGCTTCAGTTCTAACTTCCAAATTACTGGTGTAAGCAGCTCGGCCGAAGCACAAAACCTTTCTATGTTATTAAAATCAGGTGCATTAATTGCGCCAGTGCAAATTGTTGAAGAACGAACAATCGGTCCTTCTCTTGGTGCACAAAACGTAGAACAAGGTATTGATGCAAGCTTCTGGGGCTTAATTGCCGTCATAGTCTTCATGCTGATTTACTATAAAATCTTCGGTATTATCGCAAGCTTCGCCTTGGTGATTAATATCGTTTTATTAGTCGGTTTGATGTCTATCCTACCTGGTGCAACACTCACCATGCCGGGGATTGCGGGTATCGTATTAACCCTGGGGATGTCGGTGGATGCCAACGTACTTATTTTTGAGCGTATCAAAGAAGAAATTCGTAATGGTCGTCCAATCCAGCAAGCCATTAACGAAGGTTATAACGGTGCATTCACCTCTATCTTCGATGCGAACTTAACCACAATTTTAACGGCAATCATTCTTTATGCTGTGGGTACCGGTCCAATTCAAGGCTTTGCGGTAACCCTTGCATTAGGCGTAGCAATTTCAATGTTTACAGCGATTACTGGAACACGTGCTATCGTGAACTTCCTATACGGCGGTAAACGTCTTGAAAAATTATCAATTTAGGTAGGATAAGATGAGATTATTTGCAAAAGATAAAAACGGACATTTTATCCGTGAAGTGAATGGGATTAAATTGCCATTCCCTCTCACTGAATTTATGAAAGTGAGATTTGTAGGGTATGCATTTTCCGCAATTTTAATGGCGATTTCCCTCTTCTTCATTGTGACAAAAGGCTTCAACTGGGGCTTGGATTTTACCGGTGGTGTGGTATTTGATACTCACTTCTCACAACCGGCTGATTTAGAAAAAATCCGTGGCACATTAAATCAAAATGGGATTGCAAGCCCGATTGTACAAACAACGGGTTCTGTACAAGACGTGATGATTCGCTTACCGGCTGACAATAACGATTCTGCTATTGGTGATCACGTTAAAAGCATGCTCCAAACAATTGACCCTAATATTCATATTAACAGTATCGAATTCGTCGGTCCAAACGTCGGTGAAGAACTGGCTCAAGGTGCGGTTTATGCGACCCTTGCAACCCTAGCAATGATGTTAATTTACGTGGGCTCACGTTTTGAATGGCGTTTAGGTTTTGGTGGTATTGCCTCACTTGCGCATGACGTGGTGATTACACTCGGTGTATTCTCTGCATTACAAGTCGAAATGGATTTAACCTTCGTGGCGGCAATTCTTTCCGTTGTAGGTTATCCTATAAATGATAGTATCGTGGTATTCGACCGTGTGCGTGAAAACTTCCGTAAAATTCGCCGTGTAGAAACCATCGATATTATTGATATTTCCTTAACGCAAACCTTATCGAGAACCATCATGACCTCTCTCACAACGCTTCTTGTTGTGATTGCCTTGTTCTTCTTTGGTGGTCCATCAATTCATAACTTCTCATTAGCGTTATTAATTGGTATCGGTTTTGGTACTTACTCATCAATCTTTATCGCGATTGCGATTGCTTATGATATCGGCCTACGCCGTGAACATATGATTCCACCAAAAGTGGATAAAGAAGTAGATGATTTACCTTAATCTATTAAACATCAGATAAAAAGAAAGCCACCATAACGGTGGCTTTTTTTTATTGCTAAAATGATGTCATTTTATGACCGCACTTTAGTCGTTTACATCACCTAATAAAGCCGCATATTTCTTCGTTGATTCAGAGCTTTCCAAGGTAATTTTAAACGCCATTGTTAGCGGCACTGAAAGTAACATACCGACTGTACCGAGCAACCATCCCCAGAAAAGCAACGAAAAGAATACGACCAAGGTAGAAAGCCCTAAGGTTTTTCCCATCATTTTGGGTTCAATAATATTACCAATCACAATATTTGATGCAATGATACCAGCTGTCACCCCCATACCCACACCAAATCCATTCAGCAATAACGCTTGAACAACAATCGGCACGGCTGCAATAATCGAACCAATATTTGGAATGTAATTTAATAGGAAACTTAACGTCGCCCATAAAATGGCATATTGGACATCCATGACATCCAACAAAATCCACGTCGAGACGCCGGTAAGCAGACTAATCACCGTTTTCACACCAAGATAACTAATCACACCATCTAAAATACGATCGATGTGATGTTCTTCCGCGACAACATCATGTTCATTATCACTTAAAACTAAAGCAAGTTTATGCTTCATGGTTGGTGCTTCAAGCAGCATAAAAATCACCGCTAAGATCAACACAAAAACATTCGTCACCACGCCAGAAAAGTTTAATAACAAACGGCTCACAAAGTTCATGATCACACTTGGATCAAAATGCTCCATAATGGCTTCGCGAGAAATCACAATCGGCAATTTCAGTTTTTGAGCTAATGCCATGACGTCATTTATACGCTCCGAAAGCAGCACTTTATATTGAGGGATCGAGCGTGTAAATTCCTGCACACTGCTGTTAATTAATCCCGCCAGGAAAAAGAATACAATTAAAATCAAAATAAACAACAAGGCAATAGCAATACCATGTGGTACTTTGCGTTGTGTCATTGCTTTAATCACTGGCGAACAAATAATGGCAATAAATAATGCCAATAAAAAAGGCACGACAATCTCTGCCGCCAGTTTAATTCCCGCAAACACAATCACTAAAGCCGCCATAGCGACTACAGTGCGGTTAAAATTTAAGTTTTTTTCCACTAAATGGCTTCCTCATTTTCTTCGCCTGTACGAACACGAATCACGCGTTCTACATCATAAACAAAGATCTTTCCATCACCGATTTTGCCTGTTTGGCAAGTTTCAACAATGGTTTCAAGGCATTGTTCAAGCAAATCATCAGGCACGACAATTTCAATTTTCACTTTAGGCAGAAAATCCACCATATATTCCGCACCACGATAAAGCTCAGTATGTCCTTTTTGACGACCAAAACCACGGACTTCAGTCACCGTCATTCCGCTAATGCCAATATCAGATAGATTTTCACGCACATCATCTAATTTAAATGGCTTAATAATAGCTTCGATTTTTTTCATCTTATTTCTCCAAATTTTCGCGACGTGCGGCTTTCGGTCGGAAGCTTGTAATCACTTCAGGCTTGGTATCAATATAAATACCATCGATTAATTGCAAGCAGTAAGGCACCGCACTAAAAATCCCTTTTACTAAGACCTTGCCTTGCTCATCTTTCACGCCTTCTAAAGTTTCTTTTATGGCTTTTGGCTGACCTGGTAAGTTCAAGATTAGGCTATTTTTACGAATCACACCAACTTGACGAGATAAAATCGCTGTCGGCACAAAATGTAAACTCACTTGACGCATTTGCTCGCCAAATCCTGGCATTTCACGATCAGCTACCGCTAATGTGGCATCAGGTGTCACATCACGTTTTGCCGGCCCTGTACCACCTGTTGTAAGCACTAAATGACAATGGTGCTCATCCACTAATTCTTTCAACGTTTGTTCAATTAATGGTTGCTCATCTGGAATTAATCGAGTTTCCACTTCAAAAGGATCAACCAACGCTTGCTCTAACCATTGTTGTAATTCGGGAATTCCTTGATCTTGATACACACCACTTGATGCGCGATCTGATACTGAAACCAAACCTATTTTTAAAAGTGCGGTCATTTTTTTCCTCATTTTTATACGCTATAAACAGCGTCATTCTACCCTATTTTATCTTTTACCAAAGCATAAAAAAGCCATTTAGCTTTCACTAAATGGCTTTTCATTTTACAAATTATTGTCTGGCTTGAACTTTGCCATCCACATAATCCACTGTGACCACTTTACCTGGTAATAATTGACCAGATAGAACTTGTTGTGCCAAGCTGTTTTCGATCTCTTGTTGGATTGCTCGTTTTAATGGACGAGCCCCATAAATTGGGTCATAACCAACTTCACCAATGAAATCTAATAACGCTTCGGTAAACACTAATTCGTAACCACGAGTTTCCATACGTTTTGCTAAACGTTCTAATTGGATGCTTGCAATCGCACGGATGTTGTCTTTACCAAGTGGATGGAATACCACAGTTTCGTCAATACGGTTGATGAATTCTGGACGGAAATGTTGGCCTACTACAGACATCACTAAGGCTTTCATTTCGCCATAGCTTTCGTCTTTGCTACCTTGGATTAAATCAGAACCCAAGTTAGAGGTCATAATCACAACCGTGTTACGGAAGTCCACAGTACGACCTTGACCATCAGTTAAACGACCATCATCCAATACTTGTAACAAGATATTGAATACGTCCGCATGTGCTTTTTCCACTTCATCCAATAAAATTACCGAATATGGACGACGACGCACCGCTTCAGTTAAGTAACCACCTTCTTCATAGCCTACATAGCCTGGAGGTGCCCCCACTAAACGAGATACACTGTGTTTTTCCATAAACTCTGACATATCGATACGCACCATCGCATCTTCACTGTCAAAGAGGAATTTTGCTAAGGTTTTGCAAAGCTCTGTTTTACCCACACCCGTTGGTCCTAAGAATAAGAACGAACCAATTGGGCGGTTAGGATCAGAAAGCCCTGCACGGCTACGACGAATTGCGTTCGCTACGGCATCTACTGCTTCTTCTTGACCGATCACACGTTTGTGTAATTCTTCTTCCATGCGTAAGAGTTTTTCTTTCTCACCTTCCATCATTTTAGAAACAGGAATACCTGTTGCTTTAGAAAGCACTTCCGCAATTTCTTCATCAGTCACACGATAGCGCAATAAGGTCATTTCTTTGCCTTCGCTGGTTTCAGCGGCAGCAAGTTGTTTTTCCAATTCAGGAATACGACCGTATTGAAGCTCAGACATTTTACTTAAATCGCCTGCACGACGAGCTTGCTCCATTTCAGTTTTCGCCGCATCCAACTCTTGTTTGATGTGTTGTGAACCTGAAAGGGTCGCTTTTTCTGATTTCCAAACTTCTTCAAGTTCAGCATATTCACGTTCTTTATCTGCAAGCTCTTTTTCTAACATATCTAAACGCTTACGGCTTGCTTCGTCTTCTTCTTTTTGTAATGCCTGTTGTTCCAATTTTAATTGGATAATACGGCGTTCAAGACGATCGAGCGGTTCTGGTTTAGAGTCAATTTCCATACGAATGCTAGAAGCAGCTTCATCGATTAAGTCGATGGCTTTATCCGGCAATTGACGATCGGAAATATAACGATGTGAAAGTGTTGCCGCTGCTACGATTGCTGGGTCAGTAATATCTACATGGTGATGGATCTCATAACGCTCTTTCAAACCACGTAAGATTGCAATGGTATCTTCTACACTTGGTTCATCTACAAAGACTTTTTGGAAACGACGTTCAAGCGCCGCATCTTTCTCGATATATTGACGATATTCGTCTAGTGTTGTTGCACCCACACAGTGTAATTCACCGCGCGCTAAACTTGGTTTTAATAAGTTACCCGCATCCATTGCACCGTCAGTTTTACCTGCACCAACCATGGTATGGATTTCATCAATAAAGAGGATCACA
>CAUETL010000008.1:0-26056 GCA_959020685.1 Parahaemophilus parainfluenzae
ATAAAACACGGCTATCTGCATTTTTATATTGCATATCGGTATCAGGGAAGAGTTTACCAATATCCCCTAATGCTGCCGCACCTAATAAGGCATCCGTTAAGGCATGTAAGGCAACATCCCCATCAGAATGGGCAATAAACCCAGTGTGGTAAGGCACTTCAATGCCACCAATAATTAAAGGGCGGTCTTCACCAAAGGCATGAACATCAAACCCATGTCCAATTCGTATCATAGTGTTTTCCTTGTTAAATAAAATTCGGCTAAAGCTAAATCTTCTGGACGTGTAACTTTAATATTATCACTTCGTCCTGCAACTAAGTGCGGTTGAAATCCGGCAAGTTCCATCGCAGAGGCTTCATCTGTAATATTGGCGCCTTGAGAAAGCCCCTGTTTAAGTGCATTTCTTAATAGATCGCAACGGAAAAATTGAGGCGTCTGAGCAAGCCAAAGTTCAGTTCGATCTTCTGTTTTAATAATATCTTGTTGTTTATTTGCGCGTTTAATTGTATCGACCGCTGGAATAGCTAAAATAGCACCTTGCTCATCATCGATTTGGAGCAATTTATCTAAATCTTGATGTGTTAAACAAGGTCTGGCTGCATCATGCACCAATACCCAAGCTTGGTCATTTTTGATCGCATTTAGTCCATTTAGAACTGACTCAGCGCGTGTTTCACCACCTTCAACGAGGGTGATGTTTTGATGAGGGAATAAGGTAATTTCAGAAAGATAGGGATCATTTTTTCCCACCGCAAGGATAACGTGATTGATTGCAGGGTGGGATAGAATGACTGAGAGCGTGTGTTCCAGAATCGTCTTGTCTAGGATTTTCAGATATTGCTTCGGTTTGTTTGCTTGCATACGACTTCCAACACCCGCAGCAGGAATGACGGCAATAATTTCGCGGTTCATTATTTATGCTCTTTGACGATGTGATAGAACACTTCGTTTGGTTTGACCATATCATGGCTCATGCGTGCACGCTCTTCAATAGATTCAAAGCCTTTTGTTAATCCTTGAATTTCGGCGGAAATCATTTGATTTCTTTGTGAGAGCTTTTCATTTTCAGCTTTATTCTCTTTGATTTGAGCTTCGACATCTTTGTAGTCAAAATAGCCGTTTTTACCAAACCAAAGATCGTACTGAAATAGCACGAGAATACCCACTAAAATTCCAAGGAAAAGACGCATAAATTACCTATTATTTCTGAAAACTTGAGATAGTTTACCGTGAAATACAGCGAAATGCGATGAAAAAGTGCGGTTAAAAATAAGATGATTTTGAAATGATTTCATTGTGCTTGTTGGATAACTTAAAAATAAAAATGTGATCTATCTCACAAATTAGTTATAAAGTTTGATAAACCCATAGTCACTGCCCAAATAGGCTTGTTATACTTTTGCCTGTCATTATGACTTTTTAACAGAAGGAACAATCAATGAAAACAACATTAAAACTTACCGCTATTGCAGCGATGTCAGCATTTATTTTAACGGGTTGCGCGACTCAAAATAAAAGTGCAGAAGCGGATGCACAGCTTCAACAACAAGCGGTATTAGGTCTTAACTGGATTCAACAATCAGGTGAATACCAAGCCCTTTCTTACCAAGCATACAATGCGGCAAAAGTTGCATTTGATCACGCTAAAGTGAAAAAAGGTAAGAAAAAAGCCGTTGTGGTGGATTTAGATGAAACCATGCTAGATAACAGCCCTTATGCAGGTTGGCAAGTTCAAAATAATAAACCATTTGATGGCAAAGATTGGACTCGTTGGGTAGAAGCGCGTCAATCAGGTGTTGTACCAGGTGCAGTAGAATTCAATAACTATGTAAATACCCACGGTGGTAAAATGTTCTACGTTTCTAATCGTAAAGAAAGCAATGAAAAAGCAGGTACGATTGATGACATGAAACGTTTAGGTTTTAATGGTGTTGAAGATTCAGCGTTTTACTTGAAAAAAGATAAATCACCAAAAGCAGCACGTTTTGAAGAAATTGAAAAACAAGGCTATGAAATCGTCGTTTATGTGGGTGATAACCTCGATGACTTCGGTGATGCGATCTACGGTAAACAAAATGCAGAACGTCGTGATTTCGTTGCACAAAACAAAGCGAAATTTGGTAAAACATTCATCGTTTTACCTAACCCGAACTACGGCGGTTTTGAAGGTGGTTTAGCGAAAGATTACTTCAAAGGTGATTCAAGCAGCAAAGTGAAAGCGCGCTTAGATGCGATTAAAGCTTGGGATGGTAAATAATTCCCTTTTTTAGATAAAGCAACACCCGCAGAGATGCGGGTGTTTTGTTTTAGTGGAAAAGTGCGGTCTATTTTCGCATCATTTTTTCTTTATGGGCGGCGAAGTCACCACCTTTAGCAAGCATGCGAAGCTGTAAGATAACGCGTTCTTTTAACAAATCTTGTTCAGCTTTGGTCATATCTAAGGCATTAGAGCCCGCCGTGAATACGATGGTTACCATGCCTTCTGCTTGTACATAAGAGACATATTGAGAGTAGTGATTTTTCTTCGCAATGTACTCAGCTAATTCATCGACAAAGTGTTTGATTTCACGGGCCGCTGCGGTACGGAACGCTTGAGAGGTTCCCGAACTTTCACGTAAAAGCAAACGGAACACGTTGGTGCTGTGAGTGATAAATTCAAAAAAGGTTTCAACAGAAACACGGATGACACTGCCGCCGGCATCAATGCGTTTACGCGCTTGGCGCATTAATTGGCGAAGCGTTAAGCCAGCCTCATCAACCATTTCTAATCCGAGCTCATCCATATCGCTAAAGTGGCGATAGAAAGAAGTTGGTGCAATACCCGCTTCTCGTGCAACTTCACGTAAGCTTAAATTAGAAAAGCTTTTTTCTGCACTCAACTGATTGAACGCTGCGTCAATTAAGGCTCGACGGGTTTTTTCTTTTTGAATTGCTCGAACGCCTGCCATTTGGTTTTCCTCAGTCTATGATGAATTATTTTTTATTCGCTAAAATCGATTTAACTTGTTCGCTGATTGCATTTGCAACGCGTTCGTAACGATTACGTAACGGTGAACCTGGGCGGTAAACAAGCGCAATAGTACGAGACGGTTCTGGCGAATGGCAAGGAATATATTTTACGCCTTTACGTGTGCCTTCATTTAATACAGCAAGTTCTGGCATAAAGGTAATACCTGCATTAGCTGCCACCATATTGCGTAAAGTTTCTAGACTCGTCGCTTGGAAGTGCGAGTCTTCTTTCGCACCTGCTGTAAAACAATAATCCAGTGCTTGATTACGTAAGCAGTGCCCATCATCTAACATGAGCATTTCTTGCCCTTTTAGGGTATTCATGGCAATTTTGCTTTCTGAAGCCCATGGATGCTCTTCTGAAACAGCGAGTAACATTTTTTCATCAAAAATGGGTACTTCGATAAAGGCTTCTGTTTCGGGTACACGAGCCACAATTGCGCAATCTAAGCGACCTGTTTCTAATTGCTCTAATAGTTGATGCGTTTGAGCTTCGTAAAGAAAAACTTCTAAATCTGGGAAAGTTTCTTTTAATGTTGGTACAATGTAAGGAAGTAGATAAGGGCCAACAGTAGGGATGAGTCCAATGTGTAATGGACCGGTCATTTCTTTACCTTGATTGCTTGCCATTTCTTTAAGTAATTTTACTTCACGTAATACAGTGCGAGCTTGCTCAACAAGCAACATACCTGATTGTGTGAAAAGCACTTTACGGCTAGTACGTTCAAGTAAAATGATGCCTAACTCATCTTCGAGTTTGCGGATTTGACCACTTAAAGTCGGTTGGCTAACATTGCAAGAATCCGCTGCACGACGGAAGTGTTTGAATTCAGAAAGGGCAACTAAGTATTCTAAATCACGAATATTCATAGGGTTCTCACTTTATAGAATATGTCAATTAAAAGGATAGAATTAATTGATTGTAACTATATCACAAAACTTTCTATAATGCCTATCAAGTTTTTAAGGCAAATTCATTTAACTAACAGAGGAGACACATTATGTCTAATATGGAAGGAAAAAAAGTCCCACAAGTTACATTTCGTACTCGTCAAGGTGATCAATGGGTTGATGTGACTACATCTGAATTATTTGATAACAAAACAGTTGTTGTTTTCTCATTACCAGGTGCGTTCACGCCAACTTGTTCATCTTCTCACTTACCACGTTATAACGAGCTTGCGCCCGTTTTCAAACAACATGGTGTAGATGATATTTTAGTTGTATCAGTAAATGATACGTTTGTGATGAATGCGTGGAAAGAAGCTGAAGAAGCACATAACGTAAAATTCATTCCAGATGGTAACGGTACCTTCACTGAAGGTATGGGCATGTTAGTTGGAAAAGATGATTTAGGTTTTGGTAAACGTTCTTGGCGTTATTCTATGCTCGTGAAAAATGGCGTAGTGGAAAAAATGTTTATTGAACCAAATGAACCAGGCGATCCATTTAAAGTATCAGATGCAGATACCATGTTGAAATACATTGCACCAAATTACCAAGTGCAAGAATCAATCTCAATCTTCACTAAACCTGGTTGCCCATATTGTGCGAAAGCAAAACAACTTTTACGCGATAAAGGTTTAAGCTTTGAAGAAATCGTATTAGGTCACGATGCAACAATCGTGAGTGTACGTGCAGTTTCTGGTCGTTCAACTGTGCCACAAGTATTCATTGGTGGTAAACACATCGGCGGTAGCGACGATTTAGAAAAATACTTTGCATAATTGATTGCAGGTAGGAATTTTTTATATTTTTGATTATTAGGAACATAATGTAAAAGGGAGCGAAAGCTCCCTTTTTTGTTGTCTATTGTATTGTTATGTTCTTAAGCGTTAAAACCAATGTAGCAAACCGAGATTAAAACGAGGTAAAAAATGACCGCACTTAGTAGCAATAATTTTACGGCAAGTTTAGGTTTGTGCTGATGCAATTTATAAAGTAAACGCGCAATCAAAACCAAAACAAAGGGATACACCCAAAAGATAATCGAGAAAAGATCGATCTGAAAGTCGCTTAATGTTGGGTTTTTCGCAAAAGCAGTGGAAAGCAGAGAGGCCATAGGCCACAGTAAAATGGGTAAACAAAATGCCGCGATTCCCCAAGCGAAGCCGCTAAATCCTGTCGGCATAGTTTGTTTTTTCATAATGAACCTTATATGATTGACGAAAAATAAAAAGGAATATAACAAATGCCGTCTTTATTTGATAGTGAAACCGATGTGCCAGAAGAGAGAAAAGTATTGAAACGCACATTGAGCGCACAAAAAATCACGTTTATTTTGACCGCACTTTGCGCGGTGATTTATCTCTTGCAGAATGTAGGGTTTGAAGAGCCAATTATAGATTTATTCCATTATCCTGCTTATTCTTGGGAAGATCAGGAAATATGGCGTTATTTCACACATGCTATTGTTCATTTGTCGGTACCCCATATTTTATTTAATCTTTCGTGGTTCTGGTTATTTGGTGGCGCGATTGAACGCCGATTTGGTTCTTTCCATTTTTTATTATTGGTCTTAGTGTCTGCTGCAGTGAGTGGCGCTGTACAGAATTACTTTACCGGTCCAGCCTTTTTCGGATTATCTGGCGTCGTGTATGCGGTGTTAGGTTATGTGTTGGTGGTGGACAAATTGCACCCGCATAGCTTTGACTTACCGGAAGGCTTTTTCACGATGTTGCTGGTAGGGCTTGTATTTGGCTTTATTAGTCCGCTTTTTGGTATTAATATAGGCAACGCTGCCCACATTTCAGGCTTTATCTTAGGATTGGTTTGGGGATTTCTGCAGAGTAAAATTAAGGCTAAATCGTTTAGCTAATTCAAATTTATAGGCATTTATATGAAGCAATCATTACGCCATCAGAAAATTATTGAGCTTGTGAAGCTAAAAGGCTATGCCAGTACTGAAGAGCTGGTTATTGAACTGGAAGTCAGCCCACAGACCATTAGACGCGATCTGAATATCCTTGCGGAACAAGATTTAATTCGTCGTCATCATGGTGGCGCGGCACCTTCTTCTACCGCAGAAAATTCTGATTATATTGAACGTAAACAATTTTTCCCTTCCCAAAAAAGCGCCATTGCTCGCGAAGTGGCAAAACGTATTCCAAATGGTGCTTCCTTATTTATTGATATTGGAACCACGCCTGAAGCTGTTGCAAGTGCCTTGTTAAATCATGAACGGTTACGCATTGTGACAAATAATATCAATGCCGCTCATTTATTACGCCAAAATGAAACTTTTGATATTACGATGGCAGGTGGCTCCTTACGTAAGGATGGGGGCATTATTGGTGAGGCAACGGTTAATTTTATTTCGCAATTCCGTTTAGATTTCGGGATTCTGGGTATTAGTGCAATCGACCTTGATGGTTCATTATTGGACTATGATTATCATGAAGTCCAAGTAAAACGCGCCATTATAGAAAGTTCGCGTCAAACTTTATTAGCAACCGACCATTCGAAATTCTCTCGACAAGCGATTGTGCGATTAGGGGAGCTCAAAGATGTGGATTATCTTTTCACGGATGATGTGCCAAAACAAATTGCGGATTATTTAGAAAATAGCAACACAAAGTTAGTGATTTGCAAATGATAGAAATGGGAAGTGCGGCCAAAATTGACCGCACTTTTTTTGTAGGCATCCATGCTTAGCCACTGCTGTTTCGACCAATTCAAAATTAACCCCATTCATGCCAACATCCTTATTAATATGAGATAAGGCTAATTTTGCTGCATATTAAATTGTTAAATTTTAGGGATAAAAACGGACGGCAAATCATTCGACTGCCAATTTTTTATTTAGGACAACGGGGAAGGTTTGCTTGAAGAGTCAAGAAAGACTAGAGCTTGATAGATCAAGTGGGTACATCGAGATCCCTCTCTAAATGTAATTTATTTATACTGCTGTTTTGGTAAAAAGGGAATCTTAAAATTATAAATATGTGATCGAGATCACAAATTAAATGCAAAAAGAAAGCTGCTTATTTTTGTTTAGAAAATAAGCAGCTATTTTATTGGTTTTATCGATTTAAATTCACCGCGCCTTCGTAACCAAGTTGTCGCCAAGCTTCATAAACTGCAACAGCTACCGAGTTTGATAAGTTCATACTGCGGCTATTTGCTGTCATTGGGATACGGATTTTTTGTTCCATTGGCATCTTATCCAAAATAGACATTGGAATACCACGGGTTTCTGGGCCAAACATTAAATAATCCCCTAATTCAAATTGCACTTCACTATGCGCAGGGCCGCCTTTAGTGGTGAGGGCAAAAAGACGTTTCGGTTTTTCGCTTTCTAAAAAGGCTTCAAAGGTTTTATGTTTTTTGATTTCAGCAAATTCATGATAATCCAAGCCGGAACGACGTAATTTTTTATCATCCCATGTAAAGCCAAGCGGCTCGATTAAATGAAGACGAAAGCCAGTGTTGGCACAAAGACGAATAATATTTCCCGTATTTTGTGGAATTTCAGGTTCGTATAACACAATATCTAACATAATGATTTCCTAATTTTTTTGATACAGGCGGTAGCTCACCATACCTGTGGTTTTTTCTTTTAGTAATTGCCAATTTTCAGGCACGCTTAGCGGTTTGTCTTTTTCTGTTTCCACATAAATCAATGCATGAGGTAAGAGCCAATTCTTTTCTTCTAAGAGGGCAATTGCTTGTTCAGCTAAACCAAAATGAAAAGGTGGATCTAAAAATACCACATCAAAGTGCGGTTGATTTTGCGCTTGTTTTAAAAACTCCAAGCTATTTTGATTGATCACCTGAGCCTGTTCAGTCGTTGTTTTTAGCGTTTGCAAATTTTTCTTTAATTGATTCGCTACGCTTTTATCCAACTCTAAAAACGTCACCTGTTTCGCTTGACGAGAAAGGGCCTCAAAGCCAAGTGAGCCACTGCCCGCAAAGCAATCAAGACAATGGCTATCCACAATATAAGGCATCAACCAATTGAATAAGGTTTCTTTTACACGATCACCTGTAGGACGCAAACCTTCCGCATTTAAAACCGGCAATTTTCGTCCACGCCAAAGACCTGCGATGATTCGAACTTCACCTTTGGCATTTTGAACTTGCATTTTTTTCATAAAGAAACAGATTTTTAGTGAAAATTGTGCTTAGTTTAGACGATTTTTTGCTAGAATAGGCAGTATTTTTTACAGATTTGTGTTTAAGAGAAGAATTTATGTCAGAAGAAAAGAAAAAAGGCGGGTTTTGGGCCTCTCTTTTTGGTCGCAATAAAAAGCAAGAAGAACAAAAAATTGAGCCAACTATTGAAGAGTCATCTGTTGAATCTGCCGATGTTTCGCCTACGGAAGAGATTGTTCACAATAGCGAGAACGTTCAATTAGAACAAGTTGAACAGGAAGAATTACAGGAGTTAGCGGAACAGCTGCAAGAGGATAAAGCTGAGAATACCGTTGTTGCGCATATTGAACCTGTTGTAGAAGAAGTGATTTCACCTGAAATTGTGGTCAACATTGAGCCAGTTTTAGATACACCGGTGATTGAGGCAACGGCTGAAGAGACAGAAAAAACAGAAGGAGTTTCTACCGCACTTTCTGAGGAAGAGCCAACAGAAAGCATTATTGAGCAAGATAATGTCGTTGAAGATCTTCCTGTGGTTGATGCTGAGATTGAGCCTGAAATTGTTGAAGATGTTAAAGATGAATTCCGTTCAGATATTAATACCGAAACGCAAGAAAAACCAAGTGAAGGTGGCTTTTTTAGTCGTTTAGTCAAAGGCTTACTCAAAACTAAACAAAATATTGGTGCAGGTTTCCGAGCATTCTTTTTAGGTAAAAAGATTGACGATGATTTATTTGAAGAGTTGGAAGAGCAGCTTTTAATTGCCGATATTGGTGTGCCAACAACGAATAAAATCATTAAGAATTTAACCGAGCACGCAAGTCGTAAACAGTTACAAGATGCAGAATTGCTTTACCAACAACTTAAAGTTGAAATGGTAGAAATTCTAAAACCGGTTGCCAAACCATTGGTTATTGATACGACTAAAAAGCCTTATGTTATTTTGATGGTTGGCGTAAACGGTGTAGGTAAAACAACCACAATTGGTAAATTGGCTCGCAAATTCCAAAATGAAGGCAAATCAGTCATGTTAGCAGCAGGGGATACTTTCCGTGCAGCTGCAGTAGAACAACTCCAAGTATGGGGAGAACGTAATAATATTCCGGTGGTGGCACAAAGTACAGGTTCAGATTCTGCGTCGGTAATTTTTGATGCGATGCAATCTGCCGCGGCACGTAATATTGATATTTTAATTGCGGATACGGCCGGTCGTTTACAAAATAAAAATAATCTTATGGATGAATTGAAGAAGATTGTTCGTGTCATGAGAAAATACGATGAAACCGCACCGCACGAAATCATGCTTACCTTAGATGCAGGTACAGGACAAAATGCAATTAGCCAAGCCAAACTCTTTAATGAGGCGGTTGGGTTAACAGGTATTACATTAACCAAATTAGACGGAACAGCAAAAGGTGGGGTAATTTTCGCCATTGCAGATCAGTTTAATTTACCAATTCGTTATATTGGTGTGGGTGAAAAAATTGAAGATTTACGCGAATTTAATGCAGAAGAATTTATTGAAGCATTGTTTGTTCACGAAAATGAAGAATAAAAAGGAATAATAAAGTGATTCGATTTTCAAATGTCTCTAAAGCTTATCACGGTGCGACTCAGCCGGCCTTGCAAGGCTTGAATTTTCATCTTCCTGTTGGAAGTATGACTTATCTTGTTGGGCATTCTGGCGCGGGTAAAAGTACCTTGCTTAAATTAATCATGGGAATGGAAAAGGCGAATGCCGGTAATATTTGGTTTAATGGTCATGATATTACGCGTTTGTCTAAATATGAAATCCCATTTTTACGTCGCCAAATTGGCATGGTTCACCAAGATTACCGTTTATTAACGGATCGTAGTGTGGCAGAAAATGTGGCATTACCATTGATCATTGCTGGGATGAACCCAAAAGAAGCACATACACGCGCATTGGTTGCGCTAGATCGTGTGGGCTTACGTAGTAAAGCGAATTATATGCCGCCACAAATTTCAGGTGGGGAGCAACAACGTGTGGATATTGCGCGTGCCATTGTGCATAAACCGCAACTTTTATTAGCTGATGAGCCAACAGGCAACTTAGATGGTGAACTTTCTTTAGGGATTTTCAATCTGTTTGAAGAGTTTAATCGTTTAGGCATGACGGTGTTAATTGCGACACACGATATCAATTTAATTCAACAAAAACCAAAACCATGTCTTGTACTTGAACAAGGCTACTTACGCTATTAAGGATAAAAAATGACAAGACGTATTGATGCTTCTTTTGGCGTGCAAACTGCTTATACTTTGCGTTCTGTTTTGAACGATTTAGTAAAACGTAAATTTGGTACATTACTAACAATTCTTGTGATTGCCGTATCTCTCACGATTCCAACGGTGAGCTATTTGTTATGGAAAAATTTACACTTAGCGACAACTCAATTTTATCCGGAAAGCGAGCTCACAATCTATTTACATAAAAATTTAAGTGAAGAAGATGCTAACTTGGTGGTGGAAAAAATCCGTCAGCAAGAAGGTGTGGAATCGTTAAATTATGTTTCTCGCCAAGACAGTTTGAAAGAATTTAAAAGTTGGTCTGGTTTTGGTGAAGAGTTAGAAATTTTAGATGACAACCCATTGCCGGCAGTGGTGATGGTGAAACCGTCTAAAGCGTTTAATGAATCAGAAAAACGAGCTGAGTTACGTGCAAATTTAAATAAAATTAAAGGCGTGCAAGAAGTTCGTCTCGATAACGATTGGATGGAAAAATTGACCGCACTTTCGTGGTTGTTTGCACATGTAGCAATTTTCTGTACGGTGCTCATGACAATAGCTGTATTCCTTGTTATCGGAAATAGCATTCGTTCCGATGTTTATAGTAGCCGTGCAAGTATTGATGTGATGAAACTATTAGGCGCAACGGATCAATTTATTCTTCGTCCTTATCTTTATACCGGTATGATTTATGCCGTGTTAGGGGGCGTGATCGCTGCATTGTTTAGTAGTCTTATTGTGGGTTACTTTACTTCAGCCGTGAAATATGTGACGGATATTTTTGCGGTCACCTTTGAGCTCAATGGATTAGGTGTGGGCGAGCTGATCTTCTTATTAGTAAGTTGCTTGATTATGGGCTATGTTGGCGCTTGGATTGCCGCAACAAGACATATTGCAATGTTAGATAACAAACTATAAATTTTATTTATATAAAGTGCGGTCATTTTTCCAGGTGAAAAACACTCGAGAAAATGACCGCACTTTTTTATTTGTGGAAATTAATTGAACAAAAAGCTTGCATAATTAGGTGTTTTTGTGTAATATCCACGGGCTTTCAGATATTGAAAGCCGTTTAATGTAATCATTTATTAAACGAGTATTACGATATGTAATACTAACAATGTTTCCGATTTGGAGACTATATAACAGGTAACTTACACCTCCTTTTCTATTTTGAAGTTAGAATTGTGATTGGTGTTAGTTTTTTATTAGCTAAATTTTATTGGAGCTCTGGTCTAATGCAGAACCAAAGAATCCGTATCCGCTTAAAAGCTTTCGATCACCGTTTGATCGATCAATCTACTGCGGAGATCGTAGAAACAGCTAAACGTACTGGTGCACAAGTTCGTGGTCCAATCCCTTTACCAACTCGTAAAGAGCGTTTCACCGTGTTGATTTCTCCACACGTGAACAAAGATGCGCGTGACCAATACGAAATTCGTACACACAAACGTTTAGTAGATATCGTAGAGCCAACAGAAAAAACTGTTGATGCATTAATGCGTTTAGATTTGGCTGCCGGCGTGGACGTGCAGATCAGCCTAGGTTAATTAAGAGGTTATTACAATGATTGGTTTAGTCGGTCGTAAAGTTGGTATGACCCGTATCTTCAATGAAGACGGTGTTTCAGTACCAGTTACCGTTATCGAAATCGAAGCCAACCGCGTAACTCAAGTTAAAACTCTTGAAAACGATGGCTATACTGCAGTTCAAGTTACTACTGGTTCTAAAAAAGCGAATCGTGTAACTAAACCTGAAGCAGGCCATTTCGTGAAAGCAGGTGTTGAAGCTGGTCGCGGTTTATGGGAATTTCGTACTGAAGGTGAAGAATTCACTTTAGGTCAAGAAATCAATGTTGACATCTTTGCAGATGTTAAAAAAGTAGATGTTACTGGTACTTCTAAAGGTAAAGGTTTCCAAGGTGGTGTTAAACGTTGGAACTTCCGTACTCAAGATGCTACACACGGTAACTCTTTATCACATCGTGTACTTGGTTCTATTGGTCAAAACCAAACTCCAGGTCGTGTGTTTAAAGGTAAAAAAATGGCAGGACATTTAGGTGCTGAGCGTGTAACCGTTCAATCACTTGAAGTTGTTCGTGTAGATGCTGAGCGTAAATTGCTATTAGTAAAAGGTTCTGTACCTGGTGCTATCAATGGCGATGTTATCGTTAAGCCGGCAGTTAAAGCATAAGTCTAGGAGATAGAGATGGAATTACAAGTTGTAGGTGCAAACGCACTAACTGTTTCTGAAACTACCTTCGGACGTGAGTTTAACGAAGCTTTGATTCACCAAGTTGTTGTTGCTTATGCAGCAGGTGCTCGTCAAGGTACTCGTGCGCAAAAAACTCGTGCTGAAGTGTCTGGTTCAGGTAAAAAACCTTGGCGTCAAAAAGGTACAGGTCGTGCTCGTTCTGGTGATATCAAATCACCAATCTGGCGTTCTGGTGGTACAACCTTCGCGGCAAAACCACAAGATCACAGCCAAAAAGTGAACAAGAAAATGTACCGTGGTGCTATCAAAAGCATTCTTTCTGAATTAGTTCGTCAAGACCGTTTGGTTGTTGTTGAGAAATTCGAATTAGATGCACCAAAAACTAAAGTATTAGTACAAAAATTAAAAGATTTAGCAGTTGAAGATGCGTTAATTATCACAGCAAGTTTAGATGAAAATCTATTCTTAGCAGCACGTAACTTATATAAAGTTGATGTACGTGATGTTCAAGGTATCGATCCAGTTAGCTTAATCGCTTTCGATAAAGTGATTGTTACTGTTGACGCTGTGAAACAAATTGAGGAGATCCTAGCATGAGTCAAGAACGTTTGCTAAGCGTGCTACGTGCACCGCACATCTCTGAAAAAGCAACTAACAATGCTGAAAAATCTAACACTGTTGTACTTAAAGTTGCTTTAGATGCGAACAAAGCTGAAATTGCTGCTGCTGTTGCTCAATTATTTGAAGTAAAAGTTGACTCAGTTCGTACTGTGGTTGTTAAAGGTAAAACTAAACGCCGTGGTAACAAAATGGGTCGTCGCAGCGACTGGAAAAAAGCTTATGTAACTTTAGCCGAAGGCCAAAACTTGGACTTCGTGGACAGTGCAGAGTAATCGGAGGAAATTAGAGAATGGCTATCGTTAAATGTAAGCCGACCTCCGCTGGTCGTCGTCACGTTGTTAAAATCGTGAACCCTGAATTATACAAGGGTAAACCTTACGCGCCTCTTCTAGATACTAAATCTAAAACTGGTGGTCGTAACAATTATGGTCGTATTACCACTCGCCACATCGGTGGTGGTCATAAACAACATTACCGTTTAATCGATTTCAAACGTAACAAGTTAGATATCCCAGCGGTTGTTGAACGTTTAGAATATGATCCAAACCGTTCAGCTAACATTGCTTTAGTGCTTTATAAAGATGGTGAACGCCGTTATATCTTAGCACCTAAAGGTTTGTCAGTTGGCGATCAAATCCAATCTGGCGTTAACTCACCAATTAAAGTGGGTAACTCATTACCAATGCGTAATATCCCAGTTGGTTCAACAGTACATAACGTTGAATTAAAACCAGGTAAAGGCGGTCAAATCGCTCGTTCTGCTGGTGCTTATGTACAAATCATCGCTCGTGAAGGCAACTACGTAACTTTACGTTTACGTTCAGGCGAAATGCGTAAAGTATTAGCTGAATGTGTTGCTACAATCGGTGAAGTTGGTAACTCAGAACATATGCTTCGCGTATTGGGTAAAGCTGGTGCTAACCGCTGGAGAGGCATTCGCCCTACAGTTCGTGGTACTGCAATGAACCCAGTAGATCACCCACACGGTGGTGGTGAAGGTCGTAACTTTGGTAAACACCCAGTAACTCCTTGGGGCGTTCAAACTAAAGGTAAGAAAACTCGTCACAACAAACGTACTGATAAATATATCGTACGTCGTCGTGGCAAATAATTTTAATTAATAAGAGGATAAGCCATGCCACGTTCTCTCAAGAAAGGTCCTTTCCTTGACCTACACTTGTTGAAGAAGGTAGAGAAGGCGGTGGAAAGCGGGGATAAAAAACCAATCAAAACTTGGTCCCGTCGTTCAATGATCATTCCTTCAATGATCGGATTGACCATCGCAGTCCATAATGGTCGTCAGCACGTTCCTGTTTATGTATCTGATGAAATGATCGGCCATAAATTAGGTGAATTTGCACCGACTCGTACATACCGCGGTCACGCGGCAGATAAGAAAGCTAAGAAATAAGAGGTAAATAGATGGAAACTATCGCAAAACATCGTTACGCTCGCACTTCTGCCCAAAAAGCTCGCTTAGTTGCCGATTTAATTCGTGGTAAAAAAGTTGCGCAAGCATTAGAAATCTTAACTTTTACTAACAAAAAAGCTGCGGCTTTAGTGAAAAAAGTATTAGAGTCTGCTATTGCTAACGCAGAGCATAATGATGGTGCAGATATCGATGATCTTAAAGTTGCTAAAATCTTCGTTGACGAAGGTCCTAGCATGAAACGTGTAATGCCACGTGCTAAAGGTCGTGCAGATCGTATTTTAAAACGTACTAGCCACATCACTGTGGTTGTGTCAGATCGTTAATAAGTAGAGGAATAGCAATGGGTCAAAAAGTAAATCCAAATGGTATTCGCCTAGGTATTGTAAAACCTTGGAACTCTACTTGGTTCGCGAATACACAAGATTTCGCCGACAATCTTGACGGTGACTTCAAAGTACGCAAATTCTTAACTAAAGAATTAGCAAACGCTTCGGTTTCACGTATTACTATTGAGCGTCCAGCGAAAAGTATTCGTGTAACAATTCACACAGCTCGCCCTGGTATCGTTATCGGTAAAAAAGGTGAAGATGTTGAAAAATTACGTAACGCAGTATCTCAAATCGCTGGCGTTCCGGCTCAAATCAACATTGCTGAAGTGAAAAAACCGGAATTAGATGCAAAATTAGTTGCAGACAGCATCGCTTCTCAATTAGAACGTCGTGTAATGTTCCGTCGTGCTATGAAACGTGCGGTACAAAGCGCAATGCGTTTAGGTGCTAAAGGTATCAAAGTTGAAGTTAGCGGTCGTTTAGGTGGTGCAGAAATCGCACGTTCTGAATGGTATCGTGAAGGTCGTGTACCTCTACATACTCTTCGTGCGGACATCGATTATAACACTGCAGAAGCTCATACTACATACGGCGTAATCGGCGTTAAAGTATGGATCTTCAAAGGTGAAATTTTGGGTGGAATGGCTGCAGTTGCGCAATCAGAACAACAACCTGCCGACAAGCCTAAAAAGGCTCCGCGTGGCAAAGGTCGTAAGTAAGGAGAAACGCTAAATGTTGCAACCAAAACGTACAAAATTCCGTAAAGTTCACAAAGGCCGTAACCGTGGTATCGCGGGTGGTACTGAAGTTAGCTTCGGTACATTCGGGTTAAAAGCAGTTGGTCGTGGTCGTTTAACCGCTCGTCAAATTGAAGCGGCTCGTCGTGCAATGACACGTGCAGTTAAACGTCAAGGTAAAATCTGGATCCGTGTTTTCCCAGATAAACCAATTACTGAAAAACCATTAGAAGTCCGTATGGGTAAAGGTAAAGGTAACGTTGAGTACTGGGTAGCCTTAATCCAACCGGGTAAAGTACTTTATGAAATGGATGGTGTGTCAGAAGAGATCGCAAGACAAGCATTTGCATTAGCAGCTGCTAAATTGCCAATCAAGACTACCTTCGTAACTAAGACGGTGATGTAATGAAAGCTCAAGATTTACGTACAAAAAGTGTTGAAGAGCTGAATAATGAATTAGTGAACCTTTTAGGTGAACAATTCAAATTGCGTATGCAAACAGCCACCGGTCAGCTTCAACAAACCCATCAGGCTAAACAAGTGCGTCGTGATATCGCACGCATTAAGACTATTTTAACTGAGAAGGCGGGTGAGTAATGACTGATAAAATTCGTAGCGTACAAGGTAAAGTTGTTAGCGACAAAATGGAAAAATCTTTCGTTGTTGCTATTGAACGTAAGGTAAAACACCCGTTATACGGTAAATTTATCCGTCGTACAACTAAATTACACGTACACGATGAGAACAACGAAGCCAAATTAGGTGATGTAGTAGAGATTCGCGAATGTCGTCCTCTCTCTAAAACCAAATCTTGGACTTTAGTTCGTGTTGTTGAGAAAGCTGTTATTGCTTAATTAACAAGTTAAAAAATAAAAGCCAATGGTTTATACCGTTGGCTTTTTTCTTTCCAAGACTTGCTAAAAAGTCATGAAAATTTGGCCGCACTTTAAATACGCTAATTTAAGCATAAAATTTTGATTGCGTTTCTAGCTTGATTTTGGTAAACTCCGCCACCTATCCGCCATATATCTTTATAAGGCATGGATAGGTTCGTCCCGCAAGGGTGTATTATTAACTTAACGGAGCATAAAATATGATCCAAGAACAGACTATGCTGGATGTTGCTGATAACTCAGGTGCTCGCAGCGTAATGTGTATCAAGGTTCTAGGTGGATCGCACCGTCGTTATGCTGCTATTGGTGATATCATCAAAGTTACTGTAAAAGAAGCAATTCCACGCGGTAAAGTTAAAAAAGGTGATGTATTAAAAGCAGTTGTTGTGCGCACCAAGAAGGGTGTTCGTCGCCCAGACGGATCAGTCATTCGCTTCGATGGTAACGCTTGTGTAATTTTAAACAATAACACAGAGCAACCAATCGGTACTCGTATTTTTGGACCGGTGACTCGTGAACTTCGTTCTGAGAAATTCATGAAGATCATTTCTTTGGCACCAGAAGTACTGTAAGGAGAAGTGAGAAATGGCTGCAAAAATTCGTCAAAACGATGAAGTAATCGTACTTGCCGGTAAAGACAAAGGCAAGCGTGGCAAGGTAACTAAAGTGTTACCAAACGGTAAAGTGTTTGTTGAAGGTATCAACATCATCACTAAACATGAAAAACCAGTTCCTGCTTTAGGACAAGCTGGTGGCTTAGTGAAAAAAGAAGCGGCTATCGATGCTTCTAATGTTGCGATTTTCAATCCAAAAACAAACAAAGCTGACCGTGTAGGTTTTAGATTCGAAGACGGCAAAAAAGTACGTTTCTTCAAATCTAACAATGAAATTATCTAACAAACTGGAGTAATGCGATGGCGAAACTGCATGATTACTACAGAGATCAAGTAGTAAACGAGTTAAAAAATAAATTCGGCTACAAATCTGTCATGCAAGTCCCACGAATCGAAAAGATTACCCTGAATATGGGTGTGGGTGAAGCATTGACCGATAAGAAATTGCTAGACAACGCAGTAGCGGACTTAGCAGCAATTAGCGGTCAAAAACCTTTAGTAACTAAAGCTCGTAAATCTGTTGCTGGCTTTAAAATCCGTCAGGGATATCCAATCGGTTGTAAAGTAACACTACGCGGTGAGCGTATGTGGGAGTTCTTTGAACGTTTAATTACAATTGCTGTTCCACGTATTCGTGACTTCCGCGGTTTAAGCGCGAAATCATTTGATGGTCGTGGTAACTACAGCATGGGTGTGCGTGAACAAATCATCTTCCCTGAAATCGATTACGATAAAGTAGATCGTGTACGTGGTTTAGATATCACTATCACAACTACTGCTAAGAATGATGAAGAAGGTCAAGCACTACTTGCTGCCTTTAATTTCCCATTCCGTAAATAAGGCAGGTTATAATGGCAAAACAATCAATGAAAGCACGCGATGTAAAACGCGTTAAATTGGCTGAAAAATTCTTCGCTAAACGTGCAGAATTAAAGAAAATCATTTCTGATGTCAATGCCTCTGACGAAGATCGTTGGAATGCAGTGTTAAAATTACAAACTTTACCACGTGATTCTAGCCCTAGTCGTCAACGTAACCGTTGCCGCCAAACTGGACGTCCTCACGGCGTTTTACGTAAGTTTGGTTTAAGCCGTATTAAGGTTCGTGAAGCTGCTATGCGCGGCGAGATCCCAGGCCTTAGAAAAGCGAGCTGGTAATATACCACTTTATTTTGGAATCGGAGAAAAAGTACAATGAGTATGCAAGATCCAATCGCAGATATGTTGACCCGTATTCGTAACGGTCAAGCTGCGAACAAAGTTGCAATCAATATGCCTTCTTCCAAGCTAAAAGTGGCAATTGCCAACGTATTAGCTGCTGAAGGTTATATCGAAAGCGTTAAAGTTTTAGAAGGTGCAAAACCTGAATTGGAAATTACTTTAAAATATTTCCAAGGCAAACCGGTTGTAGAAAGCATCCAACGTGTAAGCCGTCCTGGTCTTCGTATTTACAAACGTAAAGATGAATTACCAAAAGTTATGGGTGGTTTAGGTGTTGCTGTAATTTCTACATCTAAAGGTGTTATGACTGACCGTGCAGCTCGTCAAGCGGGCTTAGGCGGTGAGATCATCTGTTACGTAGCTTAATAGAGGGGTAGGAAAATGTCTCGTGTTGCAAAGGCACCTGTTAATATTCCTGCCGGCGTTGAAGTTAAACTCGACGGTCAGCTATTAACAGTAAAAGGAAAAAATGGCGAGTTATCTCGCACAATTCATCACTCAGTTGAAGTTAAACAAGATAATGGTCAATTTACTTTCACTCCACGTGAAGGTTTTGTTGAAGCGAATGCTCAATCGGGTACAGCTCGTGCATTAGTTAATGCAATGGTTATCGGTGTTACTGAAGGCTTCACTAAGAAATTACAATTAGTGGGTGTTGGTTACAGAGCTCAAGTTAAAGGCAACGTAGTTGCATTAAGCTTAGGTTTCTCTCACCCTGTGGAGCACACTTTACCAGCAGGTATTACTGCTGAATGCCCTTCACAAACGGAAATCGTTTTAAAAGGTGCTGACAAGCAGTTAATTGGTCAAGTTGCAGCAGATATTCGTGCTTATCGCCGTCCTGAACCTTATAAAGGTAAAGGTGTACGTTACTCTGATGAAGTAGTACGTATGAAAGAGGCTAAGAAGAAATAATTAAGGTAACACTATGGATAAGAAATCAGCTCGTATCCGTCGTGCAGCTCGTGCACGTCATATGATGAGAGAGCAAGGTGTAACTCGTCTAGTTATTCACCGTACTCCGCGTCATATCTACGCACAAGTTATTGCACCAAACGGTTCAGAAGTGCTTGCCGCTGCTTCAACTGTTGAAAAAGCAATTCGTGAGCAAGTTAAATATACCGGTAATAAAGATGCCGCAGCAGTAGTAGGTAAACTTGTTGCTGAGCGCGCATTAGCAAAAGGCGTTAAAGACGTTGCTTTTGACCGTTCCGGTTTTAAATATCATGGTCGTGTCCAAACTTTAGCGGACGCTGCACGTGAAGCTGGTCTACAGTTCTAATGAGGTAAATTGAGATGTCAAACATCGAAAAACAAGCTGGTGAACTGCAAGAGAAGCTAATCGCAGTAAACCGTGTATCAAAAACTGTAAAAGGTGGTCGTATTATGAGCTTTACTGCTTTAACAGTAGTAGGCGATGGTAACGGTCGCGTAGGTTTTGGTTATGGTAAAGCTCGCGAAGTTCCGGCAGCGATCCAAAAAGCGATGGAAAAAGCACGTCGCAATATGATTAATGTCGCTTTAAACGAAGGTACATTACAACACCCAGTTAAAGGTGTTCACACTGGTTCTCGCGTATTTATGCAACCAGCTAGCGAAGGTACAGGTATCATCGCTGGTGGTGCAATGCGTTCAGTGTTAGAAGTTGCTGGTGTACGTAACGTTCTTTCTAAAGCGTATGGTTCAACCAACCCAATCAACGTTGTTCGTGCAACTATTGATGCATTAGCAAATATGAAATCACCAGAAATGGTTGCTGCTAAACGTGGCAAAACCGTTGATGAAATTTTGGGGTAATTGATAATGGCTAAAACTATTAAAGTAACTCAAGTTCGTAGCTCAATTGCTCGTTTACCGAAGCACAAAGCTACCTTGCGTGGTCTTGGTCTTCGCCATATGCACCATACTGTTGAGTTAATCGATACTCCGGCAGTACGTGGTATGATTAACCAAGTTTCATACATGGTTAAAGTGGAGGAGTAAGAGAATGCGTTTAAATACTCTATCTCCGGCTGAAGGTGCTAAGCACAGCGCAAAACGCCTTGGTCGTGGTATTGGTTCAGGTTTAGGAAAAACTGGTGGTCGTGGTCATAAAGGTCAAAAATCTCGTACTGGCGGCGGTGTTCGTCGTGGTTTCGAGGGTGGCCAAATGCCATTATACCGTCGTTTACCAAAATTTGGTTTCACTTCAATGAAATCAGCTGTAACTGCTGAAGTTCGTTTAAACGAATTAACAAAAGTTGAAGGAAATGTTGTCACTTTAGAAGCATTAAAAGCTGCAAACATTTTAACTAAAGATATTCAATTCGCTAAAGTTATCTTAGCTGGTGAAGTGAAATCTGCAGTTACTGTACGTGGTTTACGTGTAACTAAAGGTGCAAAAGCAGCAATCGAAGCTGCTGGCGGTTCAGTTGAGGAATAATTAGCAAATGGCTAAACAACCAGGTTATCAAAGCAGAAGTACTAATAGTGGTACTGGTGAACTAAAAAGCAGATTGCTTTTTGTATTAGGTGCACTTATCGTTTATCGTATTGGTTCTTTTATTCCGCTTCCTGGTATTGATGCCGCCGTGTTAGCTCAATTAGTTGAACAACAAAAAGGCACCATCATTGATATGTTAAACATGTTCTCTGGTGGTGCGTTGAGCCGAGCATCAATTTTAGCATTAGGTATCATGCCGTATATCTCGGCATCTATCGTAATGCAATTGCTTGCTACGGTTTCACCTGCTTTAGCAGAATTGAAAAAAGAAGGCGCAGCAGGGCAAAGAAAAATCACCAAGTATACTCGTTATGCAACGGTGGTTTTTGCTACTATCCAAGCTATCGCAATTTCTACCGGTTTACCGAATATGTTGCCACAATTAGTGCCAAATATCGGTTTTACTTTTTACTTCACTGCAGTAGTGAGTCTTGTAACCGGAACCATGTTCTTAATGTGGTTAGGTGAGCAAATTACTGAAAGAGGTATTGGTAACGGTATCTCAATTCTTGTTTTTGGTGGTATTGTTGCAGGATTGCCACATGCAATCATCGAAACAGTTGAGCAAGCTCGTCAAGGACAAATGCATCCTTTAGTTCTTCTACTAATCGCTGCTATTGTTTTTGCAGTAACTTACTTTGTTGTCTTCGTAGAACGTGGACAACGTAGAATTCGTGTTGAATATGCTAAGCGTCAACAAGGACGTCAAATTTTAGGTGGTCATTCAACTCACTTACCATTAAAAGTTAATATGGCAAACGTAATGCCAGCAATTTTTGCTTCAAGCATTATTTTATTTCCTGCTACATTGACACAATGGTTTGGTCAGAATGATAAGTTTGAGTGGTTAAATGACTTATCAATGTTGTTGAATCCTGGACAACCTTTATATCTTCTTGTTTATGCGGTAGCGATTATTTTCTTCAGTTTCTTCTACACTGCAATGCAATATAATCCACGTGATACAGCAGATAATCTAAAAAAATCTGGTGCATTTATCCCAGGAATTAGACCAGGTGAACAAACATCACGTTACATTGATAAAGTAATGACTCGCTTAACATTAATTGGCGGTCTTTATGTGACGTTCGTATGTTTAGTCCCTTATATTATGACATCAGCATGGGATGTGAAATTCTACTTCGGTGGTACTTCCTTATTAATCGTTGTTGTTGTAATTATGGATTTTATCGTGCAAGTTCAGAGTCACTTAATGTCGTCTCAATATGAATCTGCGTTAAAAAAAGCAAACCTTAAAGGTTTTGGACAGTAATTGTTCATTTAAGTAAAAAGGATAAGCAATGAAAGTTCGTGCTTCCGTTAAGAAGATGTGTCGTAACTGTAAAATTGTTAAACGTGAAGGTGTTGTTCGCGTATTATGCAGCGACCCTAAACATAAACAACGTCAAGGTTAATTAACATTTCTTCTTGCAAAGAACCGGTTGAGTAGTTATACTACTCAACTCATTTATGTCCTTGGTATTCTGTTTGAGTATCCTGAAAACGGGCTTTTCAAGATCAGAATACCAAATTAGTTAAAATAATAGGAGTGCATAGTGGCCCGTATTGCAGGCATTAACATTCCTGATCACAAACACGCTGTAATCGCTTTAACTGCAATTTACGGTATCGGTAAAACTCGTTCTAAAAGCATTTGTGCTGCAGCGGGTATTGCTGAAGATGTTAAGATCAGCGAATTGTCTGAAGAGCAGATTGACAAACTGCGTGACGAAGTTGGTAAATTTACCGTTGAAGGTGACTTACGTCGTGAAGTAACACTAAACATCAAACGTCTTTTAGACTTAGGTTGTTACCGTGGTTTACGTCATCGTCGTAGTTTACCGGTACGTGGTCAACGTACTAAAACTAATGCGCGTACCCGTAAGGGTCCACGTAAGCCGATCAAAAAATAGTCGGGGTAAATAAAGAATGGCTAAAACACCAGTTCGTGCACGTAAACGTGTAAAAAAACAAGTTGTAGATGGCGTAGCACACATTCACGCATCTTTCAATAATACAATCGTTACCATTACTGACCGTCAAGGTAATGCTTTAGCTTGGGCTACAGCAGGTGGTTCAGGTTTCCGTGGTTCTCGTAAATCTACCCCGTTCGCTGCACAAGTTGCTGCAGAACGTTGTGCTGAAATCGTTAAAGAATTCGGCTTAAAGAACTTGGAAGTTATGGTTAAAGGTCCGGGTCCGGGTCGTGAATCAACAATCCGTGCATTAAATGCAGCGGGTTTCCGTATCACGAACATCACTGATGTGACTCCGATTCCTCATAACGGTTGTCGTCCACCGAAAAAACGTCGTGTTTAATGGCGTAATAGGATAGTTGGAGAAAGAAAATGGCAAGATATTTGGGCCCTAAACTCAAGCTCAGCCGTCGTGAAGGCACTGATTTATTCCTTAAATCAGGTGTGCGTGCGATTGATTCAAAATGTAAAATTGATACAGCACCAGGTCAACACGGTGCTCGTAAACCGCGTTTGTCTGACTATGGTAGTCAATTACGTGAAAAACAAAAAGTTCGTCGTATCTATGGTATTTTAGAACGTCAATTCCGTAACTACTATAAAGAAGCAAACCGTTTAAAAGGTAATACTGGTGAAAACTTACTAGTATTATTAGAAGGTAGATTGGATAACGTTGTTTATCGCATGGGATTTGCTGCAACTCGCGCAGAAGCTCGTCAATTAGTGAGCCACAAAGCGATTGTCGTAAATGGTCGTGTTGTAAATATCCCATCTTTCCAAGTTTCTGTAAATGATGTTGTTGCTGTTCGTGAGAAATCTAAAAAACAAGCACGTATTAAAGCATCATTAGAATTAGCAGAACAAAGAGAAAAACCAACTTGGTTAGAAGTTGATTCTGCAAAAATGGAAGGTGTGTTCAAACGTGTTCCTGAACGTTCTGATTTATCAGCAGACATTAACGAACATCTGATCGTTGAGCTTTACTCTAAATAATAGTTAAGCTTAAAAGCAAAGAGAGGATAAAATGCAGGGTTCTGTTACAGAATTTTTAAAGCCACGCTTAGTAGATATCGAGCAAATTAGCTCTACTCATGCTAAGGTGATCTTAGAACCGTTAGAGCGTGGCTTTGGTCATACTCTAGGGAATGCATTACGTCGTATCCTTCTGTCTTCAATGCCAGGTTGTGCTGTAACTGAAGTAGAAATTGATGGCGTACTGCACGAATATAGTAGTAAAGAAGGTGTTCAGGAAGATATTCTTGAAGTTCTTTTAAACCTTAAAGGTCTAGCGGTTAAAGTACAGAATAAAGATGATGTTATTCTGACATTAAATAAATCTGGAATTGGCCCTGTTGTTGCAGCAGATATCACCCACGATGGTGATGTTGAAATTGTTAATCCATCACATGTAATCTGTCACTTAACAGACGAAAACGCATCTATTAATATGCGTATTCGTGTTCAACGTGGTAGAGGTTATGTACCTGCATCTGCTCGTACTCATTCACAAAATGAAGATCGTCCAATTGGTCGTTTATTAGTAGACGCTTGTTATAGCCCAGTTGACCGTATTGCTTACAATGTTGAAGCAGCACGTGTTGAACAACGTACTGACTTAGATAAACTAGTTATCGAGTTAGAAACTAACGGGACTATTGATCCGGAAGAAGCAATTCGTCGTGCAGCAACAATTTTAGCAGAGCAACTCGATGCATTCGTTGATTTGCGTGATGTTCGTCAACCTGAAGTCAAGGAAGAAAAACCGGAATTCGATCCGATTTTATTACGTCCTGTTGATGACTTAGAGTTGACAGTTCGTTCTGCTAACTGTTTGAAAGCAGAAACAATTCACTATATCGGTGATTTAGTACAACGTACAGAAGTTGAGTTATTAAAAACGCCTAATCTTGGTAAGAAATCTCTTACTGAAATTAAAGACGTTCTCGCTTCACGTGGCTTGTCACTTGGTATGCGCCTTGAGAATTGGCCACCAGCAAGTATTGCTGAAGACTAGTTTGGTCATAGGTTAAGATTTTTCTGAGAAGGATAAGATCATGCGCCATCGTAAGAGTGGTCGTCAACTAAACCGTAATAGCAGCCATCGCCAAGCGATGTTCCGTAACTTAGCAAGTGCTTTAGTTAGTCATGAAATCATCAAGACTACTTTACCAAAAGCTAAAGAATTACGTCGTGTAGTTGAACCGTTAATTACATTAGCAAAAGAAGATAGCGTTGCAAACCGTCGTTTAGCATTCGCTCGTACTCGTAACATCGAAACTGTTGCGAAATTATTCAATGAATTAGGTCCACGTTTTGCTCAACGTGCAGGTGGTTACACCCGTATCTTAAAATGTGGTTTCCGTGCAGGTGACAACGCTCCAATGGCATACATTGAGTTAGTTGATCGTCCAGAAGTTGCAGAAGCAGCAGCGGAATAATAATTTGTTATAAAATAAAAAGGCTCACTGATGTGAGCCTTTTTTATGTCTTGTTTTCCTAAAATTCAGCTTCAGCTCTGAATGTCATTTTTTCACCAGTGATAGGATGAGTAATCGTAAGTTCTTCTGCATGTAAGCATAGGCGAGGCGACATCGCTTTAGCTTGTGGGTGAGAATAAAACTTGTCACCTAAAATAGGATGTCCTAGTGCGAGTGTATGTAAACGTAGTTGATGTGAACGTCCTGTGATTGGTGTCAGTTTAACTCGAGTGCAGTTAGTAGGTAATCTTTCTAGAACTTCATAAAACGTGACCGCTCTTTTACCAAATACAAAATCAATGCGTTGACGCGGGCGATTTTCCCAATCACAAATCATTGGAAGATTAATTTTCCCACTATCTTGTTCTAAGTGTCCCCATACTAAAGCGTGATAATATTTCTTTGGCTCACGTTCACGGAATTGACGTTTCAACTCTTTATCCGCCGCTTTACTTAATGCAAATAGAATAATCCCACTTGTGGCCATATCTAAACGGTGTGAAGGTTCACAAAATCCAAATTTCTCTTTTACCCGACTCATTACACTGTCATAGTATTCTGGTTGATTGCCAGGAACTGAAAGTAAACCGCTTGGCTTGTTTACCACGCAGATATGATTATCTTGATAGATAATATCTAAATACGGTTCTAAAGGGGGATGGTATTCAATAAGTGCCATATTATTCCTTGTTTGTCACTATTACCCGA
>CAUETL010000009.1:0-25011 GCA_959020685.1 Parahaemophilus parainfluenzae
ATGATATTGGTCCTGGTGTATATGATATTCATAGTCCACGCGTACCTGCAGCAGAAGAAATTGAACATCTTCTTCGCAAAGCATTACAAGTGGTGCCGAAAGAACGTTTATGGGTAAATCCAGACTGTGGTTTAAAAACGCGCGGTTGGCCAGAAACGATTGCGGCATTAAAAGTGATGGTTGATGTCACGAAAAAATTACGTGCTGAATTAGCATAAAATCAGTAAAAAGAAAGGCGAATATGAGAGATTATCTCTGTTCGCCTTTTCTTTTAGTTCAAAAACTAATTCATTTTTGACCGCACTTTACAAGCTAATATATTCCATTTTCACCTTGCAGAGGCTCTTCAATAACTGCTCTGCCATCTTGCGGTGACTTAAACGCAAAGGCTTTTCTGCAAATACCACTCGCTCAATTTTTGATACATCCAATTGATTTAAGTAAGCAAAATTAATGGCGGTTTGCATAGCGGGTAAGCTAGGGTTGAATGCCGCATTTTCTGCATATAGACCACAAATCATTTCCCCATTTTTAAATAAAATGCCTACACCATGAGGGCTTTTAGAATAAGGTGAATGTGCTCGGTTTGCGCCTAAAATCGCTTTATTTACCACTTCATCTTCTGTCGTCAATGTGAAACCTTGTTCTTCTTTGTTTAATAGAAGCAAATCAACCCCTAAATCTTTTGGGCCAAAGCTATCGGGTAAATATTGGGGAAGTGGA
Organism: Parahaemophilus parainfluenzae; assembly: GCA_959020685.1. Lineage (GTDB taxonomy): Bacteria > Pseudomonadota > Gammaproteobacteria > Enterobacterales > Pasteurellaceae > Haemophilus_D > Haemophilus_D parainfluenzae_T. The sequence continues at coordinate 724 of CAUETL010000009.1, forward strand.
TTATTTTGGCTGTGTGGCAAATGAATTTTCAAATCTTGCGCTTGATAAAGCTCATTCATAAATTGACGGCAGTGACCGCAAGGCGTGTAATTCACCACAATATCCGTGATACGAGGCTCATTGCGTAACCATGCATGGCTAATCGCACTTTGTTCAGCATGGATGGTTTGAGCCATGCTACTACCCTGAAATTCTTGATTTGCACCAAAGTAAAAATCACCACTTTCACCAATCGCAATTGCTCCAACATGAAATTCTGAAATGGGCGTGTGGCTATAACAAGCTGCTACTGGCAAAAGTGCCAAACCTAATTGAACAGGCGTAAGCTTAAATTCATCACAAATTGACCGCACTTTTTCAGCCGGTAAAAAACCTTTCCATTCTTGTTCTTCTAATGCAGAAAGAATTGCATTTGAAAGTGGCGAATCGGCTAATGCTTGTTGAATTTTTTGTTGCATGTTAAATCTCCTTATTTTTATATGCCCATTCTACGCTATTTGGCGACACTTCACCGCAAAAATGATCACATAATGCAAATATGCTTAATCATTAATTATCTTTTATAAACTCAGGCGAAATGTAATCTGATAACCAGACTTTTTCATTGCCAATATAAAATTTTGCACCCTTAGATTGTGCTAGTTCTGTATCAATTTTTAGAAGAATTGTCTCCCCTTTTTTTCTATTTCCAACCAATGTTGCTGTCTCAACATCCTCAGATAAATGTACATATTGACGAGACATTGGCTTCAATCCATTTAATTTAATATCATCTAAATAATTTATACTTGTCCCATGGTATAAATACTTTGGTGGATAACCAATTTCTTTAGAAATTTTCATTGGAATTGAATGCCCGTAGAAAGCTCTTATTTTTCCATTTTTAATCTCATGCCTTTTCTTTTCCGATAAGTCGATCATTTTAACTAAATCGTCTTCGGTTAACGTATTCCATTTTTCATCACTATTTCTAAATGATGAAATTAATTGTTCGACAGAAACCCAACCTTCAGAATCGAATTCTAATTCATATTCCCATGGGGCATGACGAAGCGCATAGGAAACTTCTTTACTTAAATTTAATTTAATACTCTTTTGCACTTTTGATTTCTTCCGCTAACCACTCATCAAAATCCTTACATTCATATTTATTGTCTTTATTACCAAGATCATGAACATAAACTCTCGGATTTCCAGAGTAATCCGTTAATTTGAAACAAGCTGCCCAATCTCCATCTCTAGCGAATGATATTAAATCAGCTACACCTGTCAGTTTTTCTATTGCTTTACTATAAAGATAAACACTATCCTCTATCTCTGAATTCTCATAATCAGGATCTTCAAACCACCAAGGAAAATATTCCAATTCATTTATCTTTTCCATATTACTTGATAAATCAATATAAGACTGAGGAAACTTAAAGTTTTCAGGTAATTGTTCTTTAGGATATAAATTAAATTTAGTTTGCATAATGGCTCCACAATTACAATTTATCTGTAAAGATAAGTAATCTTTTATCTAAGTTTTCAAGTCTATGCAAGAAAAATCATAAAAAAATAACCGCACTTTTAAAGTGCGGTCATAAATTAAGATGTTTTATTCACTCGTTTTATAACAATGATGGAGCTACACCAAGTAATTTCCGGGTGTAATCCACTGTTGGGTGGTTGAAAATATCTTCTGTGCTACCCGTTTCCAAAATTTGACCGCCGTACATTACGACAATGCGATCAGATACTTGGCGTACGGTTTGGATATCGTGAGAGATAAACACCATGGCAAGATTGAGTTCTTTTTTCAAGTCCGCCAATAAGTTTAATACCTGAGCACGAACGGATACGTCTAGCGCAGAAGTCGGCTCATCCGCAACAATCAGTTTTGGATTCAGCGCTAAAGCACGTGCAATGGCCACACGTTGTTTTTGCCCGCCCGATAAACGGGTTGGCTCAACTTGTGCAGCTGAACGAGGCAAACCTACACGAGAAAGTAAGTCATACACACGTTTTTCCCGTTCGTGTGGTTGTAACACATTGTGAATATCCATTGGGTCACGCAAAATATCCAACACTTTCATACGAGGATTCAGTGCGGTTGCAGGGTCTTGGAAAATGACCGACACTTGGCGACCGAATTGTTTTCTCGCTTCTGAGCTGCCATATTGCATTTGTAAACCGTTGAATTTCACTAAACCTGATGTTGGTTTAAGAAGGCCAATACTCACGTTGGCTAAGGTAGATTTCCCGCAGCCAGACTCGCCTACTAAACCAATGGTTTCCCCCGCTTTAATACCAAGACTCACATTGTTTACCGCAGTGAATTTTTTACGTCCAAACAATGAACCGTCGCGAGAAGGAAATTGCACCACGATATTTTCTAAATCAATGATGTTTTGTTCTTTAATGACTTTAATACTACTGCTCATATTATGCTCCTTTCGCTTCCGTTACAGGCTTAGCTAGATGAGAAGCCCACAAGTGAGACGGCTCGCCCTCCACAGCGGTTAATACCAATTTTTGTTCCGGATTTGCATCTGGTCGTAATGAACGACTTGCAAAACGGTCACCCACAGCAAAATCGTAAGGTGATGGTACGCTGCCCGGAATTTGATATAAACGTTTCGCACGTACTTCGGTTGAAAGTACAGAACCCAATAAGCCACGTGTATATTCATGAGTTGGATTAGCAAGCAATAAGGATGTTGGTGCCATTTCAACCACTTGTCCTGCATACATTACCGTAATGTGGTGAGCTAATTGAGCAACCAAGGCTAAATCGTGGCTGACAAACACCATCGCAAACCCCAGTTTTTCACGTAATTCATTCAATAATTTCACTACTTCTGCTTGAACAGTTACGTCTAATGCGGTTGTTGGTTCATCGGCGATTAATAATTTCGGCTCACGAGTTAATGCCATTGCAATCACCACACGTTGACGTTGACCACCAGAAAGCTCATGCGGATAACGATTCAATACTTTTTCAGGATCAAGGTGTACCCATTCCAACAATTTTTCTGCGGTATGGTGGCTGCCACGTTTAATGAGCTGTGCCATTTGATCTTTGATACGCATTGATGGGTTTAATGCACTTAAAGAGTCTTGGTAAATCATCGCAATTTCAGAACCACGCAATTCACTTAAATTGTGAGAATTGAGTAAGCTGTGTTGTTTACCACTACGGTCGGTGAAAAGCACTTCCCCGGTAATTTTTGCTGTTTTTGGTAACAAGCCCATGATAGAGAATGCGGTAATAGATTTACCACAACCAGACTCACCTACTAACCCCATGGTTTCCCCTTCATTTACGGTGAAGCTGATATTATCGACCAATGGAATGTCACCATAACGATTTGGGAAACGAATAGATAAGTTTTTCACTTGTAAAATCGGTTTTGCATTTGGATCTAATTGCATACGATTAGTACGTGTGATTTCTTTTTCATGTAATTTGAGTAAGTAACGTTTTAACGCAAGACCTTCAGAAAGCGCTTCTTGTACGTCGGTAGAAAGACGTTCATCTGATTTGCCTTCTGGTTTTTTACCGCCTTTTAAGCGCGGGTTAACCAAGGCATCAGTAAGACCTTCCGCCAAGATATTTAAGGCTAATACGGTTAAAAGAATCATGACACCCGCAAAGGTTGTCGCCCACCATGCACCATTTAATACGATGTTACGACCTTCAGAAAGAATGTTACCCCATGAAGGATGTGGTGGTTGTACACCTGCGCCTAAGAAAGAAAGTGAGGCTTCAAACACAATAGCATCTGCCACCATTACGGTTGCGAAGACTAAAACTGGTGCAGCAGTATTGCGTACAACGTGTTTGAGAAGAATATAAGTACGGCTACCACCAATCACGCGTTCAGCACGCACATAGTCTTCATCCCATTGTGATACCACGTTCGCACGAACCACTCGAGCAAGTTGCGGAGTATAAACCACGGCAATGGTGATGATAATGACTGGTACAGAGTTACCAAAGGTTGCTAATAACACTGCCGCTAATGCGATACCTGGGAAAGCCATTAAAATATCCATTAAGCGCATGATAATTTCATTGCCCCATTTATCGGATGTCGCTGCCGTTGCACCTAAAATACTACCGAAAATAATGGCACAAGCTACCGCACCTAAACCGATAAATAAGGATGTTTGCGCACCGTACACAATACGAGAGAAAATATCACGACCAAGTCGATCAGTCCCAAACCAATATTCCGCACTTGGAGCACGCATACGTGCGATCACTTCTAATGGATCATGTGTTGCGACCCAAGGGGCAAATACCGCCACTAAAGCAACGAAAACTAAGAATAATAATGAAATTTTTGATGCGGTGGAAAGTGCTCGGAATCTCGCACCGCTTGCAGCTAATCGATCTGCTAAACCTTGACGAAACATTATAGACTCCGAATTTTAGGGTTAATCAACACATAGAGAATATCAACGATAATATTCACTAAAACGAAGGTAAAGGCGATTGTCAGAACCACACCTTGAACTAGGTGTAAGTCATGGTTGACGATGCCGTTAAAAATCAATTTACCCATGCCCGGTAAGTCAAAGATTTGTTCGATAACTACCGCACCACCAAGTAAGTAACCTACGCGTAAACCTAATACAGTGACTGGCGTGATTAATGCATTGCGTAATACGTTGTGACGAATAACGGTTGCGTAAGGCACACCGTTACCAATCGCTGTTCTCACATAGTCTTTATCCATTTCTTCTACCATGGTTGTACGCACAACACGAATTAATGAAGCACATACCGGCACGGCAAGCGCAAGAGATGGCAAAATCATGGAATTGATATACCCCATTGGGCTTTCGCTGAATGCCACAAAACCACCAGAAGGCAACCAATCTAATTCCAAAGAAAACCATTGAATAAGTAAGATACCTAACCAGAATGAGGGGGTCGCAACCGCTGCAACAGAGATTAAACGAATCACTTGGTCTACCCAACTATCACGATAAAGCGCGGCTAGTACACCTAATGAGAAAGAGACTACTGCCGCAAACACCACGCCAATTAAGGTAAGTTGTAATGTGATTGGGAAAGATTTCGCTAGCATGCTACTGATGGGTAATTCTGGTGGCATCGTCACACCAAAATCCAACACAAGTAAGTTGCCTAAGAAACGAAAATATTGAACAAAGAGTGGATCATTTAAGCCATGTGATTCGCGGTAAAGTTGTTTTGCCGCTTCACTAGCACTTTCGCCCAATGCCACTGTAGCAGGATCACCCGGCGTGAATTGAAGCACTACAAAGACGAGTGCTGTTACACCAAGTATCATGACCGGCAAAGCCATCAATCGGCGTAACAATAATCGAAGTATCATTTCCATCTGACCTCTCCTATTCTATTTTGAGAAATTCATTAAATTAAAAATGAAGTGAAACAATCAAATTAAAAAACAAAATGATTTATACAAATCATAATATCCGCTCTATACCCTGTCAATCCAAGTACCTAGGGCAAAGTTCAAATCTGTGATCGGCTTCACAAAGATTTTTTTGAAATAAAATAGAGAGCAAAAATGATTGAAAAACAGGGGAAAAAATGACCGCACTTTGGTGTTAAAAAGAAAGAAAAAAGGCTGTTGATTGCTCAACAGCCCAAACATTAAAAAAGTGCTTTTATTTACGGCCCACACCGAGGAAAGATAAACCGGTTGTCGCTAATGGTTGATAACCTTCAAGACTGCTATCATCCCATGCTGAAGGGAGTTTACGGTGAACAATCGGATAAAGTGGGACTTCAGCCGCAATAATGTTAATCGCTTCTTCCCATGATTTTTTCGCTTCAGCGTGATCTTTTGCTCTCACTGCAGCATTGAGCAATTCAGTCACTTTCGCAAATTCAGGGGTGTTGCTCCAGCGGAAACGACGTTTCGGCCATACATCACCACGATACCACCAGCTTAAAAGCAAGTCTAAGTCATTACCGAACACTGATGGGTCACCTGGAGCGATTGCCACTTCATATACACCTGGATCCACGTTGTTGCTGTATAACGCACCTGATTGTAAGTGTTGTAAAGTCACTTTCACACCTGGAATCTTGTTCCAAGACTCTAAAATCAATGGTGCAGATTCTTTCACCCAGTCATGGTCGGTTGCGAGCAATTCAAATTTAAGCTCAGTTACACCGGCTTCTTTTAATAATGCCGCTGCTTTTTCCGGATCATAAGGATATTGAGTTGATGCCTTAATATAATCTGGGTGAGTGGTTTGTAAGTATGATGTTGCAGCTTCTGCATTACCATCAAATACAATATCAACAAGTTTGTCAGTGTTTAAACCATAGTGTAATGCTTGACGTACTTTCGGGTTGTTAAACGGTGCTTTTTCACAGTTAAACATTAAGAATAGCAAGCCGAAAGATTGAACGGATTGCACTTGTTGTTTTTTGTTTTTCAAGCGACTAATGTCTAAATAAGGCACGCTTTCCATTGCTTGAGTACGTTTGGACTCTTGTGCAGTTACACGAGCTGCGGCATCAGAAAGCAATAACCAAGACATTTTTTCAACTTGTGCTGGATATTTACCATTGTAAGGTTCATAAGCTTCAAAGACGATTTTGTCATCTTTCACTGCTGAAACAAATTTGAATGGACCTGAACCAATTGGGTGTGCATCAAATGCAGATTGTCCCACTTTATCAATCACATGTTTCGGTACAATTTTCACACAAGTTAAGCGGTTAGCGAATAAAGCAAATGGATATTTAAGTTTGAATTCCACCACTTTATCGTCTACCGCTTTCACACTTTCAATGAAATCAATAAACATTACAAATAATGATTTATTGGCAGGATCCATAATACGATTGAAGGAATACACAACGTCTTCAGTGGTAACAGGTGCGCCGTCATGGAAAGTTGCGCCTTCACGTAAAGTAATACGCCATGTTGTTTCATCAACTTGCTCAGGCTCTTTTCCTGCTAAAGCAAGATAAGGTTCACGAGTTGCAGGATGCAAATCCACCAAACCTTCAAAAATGTGCAAGTTTGCTGCATAAGGTGAAGCGCCGCTTGATGTCATTGGGTCAAAACCAGTAGAAAGTGGATAAGCAATCCCAGCTTCAATGGTTTTACCTTTAATGTCTGCAGCAAAGGCTTTTGGTGCAAATGTGCCTAATGTGCCACTAAATGCAATACCTGCCCCCACGCCAGCCATAAGCTTCATAAAATGACGACGAGATTCATTTGTTTCAAAGGAAAAATGCTTTGTCATACTAAACTCCTGATGAGTAATAAAATCATATTTTGGTTTTTTAAACCTAGCCAAACATTTCATTCGAAAATGAAGTAAAGCAATCAAATCTTAGAATAAAATGATTTGCATCAATCATAATCATCTTCGATTCATTCTGTCAAAGGGGAAATATTGAATGTGTGATCTACTTCACAGAGTTTTTTGCAACTTAAAATAAAAGCTTTTAACTATGTATAATTTATTATAAATAGATTTTAGCTATTGAATCACTAGATAATATGAAATAGCCATCAGAAAAAACGATGCTTATAATGACCGCACTTCCCAAGCAAGGGAACAACATTTTAATCAACAATAAAGAGGAAAATACTATGTCAAAAACATCAATCGGTTTAGATAAAAAAGCATCTGAAAAATTAGCAGCAAAATTAAACGAATTATTAGCAACCTATCAAGTCTTCTATACTAACGTGCGTGGTTACCACTGGAACATTAAAGGCGTAAACTTTTTTGAATTACACGCAAAATTTGAAGAAATCTACACAGATTTAGTAGAAAAAGTTGATGAGGTCGCAGAACGTATCTTAACTTTAGGTTACACACCACATAACGGTTATTCACAATACTTCAAAGACTCACGTATTAAAGAAGAGTTAGGAGTAAGTGATGCACAATCTTGCTTAAAAGGCACATTAGAAGGATTAAAAGTATTACTTGAACAACAACGTGAAATTCTTGAATTAGCAGGTGAATCTGATGATGAAGGTACAGCTTCTCAAATGAGTGACTACATCAAAGAACAAGAAAAACTTGTTTGGATGTTCCAAGCCGCTTGCCAAACTTGCCATGCTTAATTAAATATTGATTAAATACGAAAGCCGACTAATGTCGGCTTTTTTATTTTCTACACGACTGGTTTTTGTCGATAGAACAATAGCCCCGGTAAAGCTAAGCCCAAAACAAGGGCTCCCAAAATAAAGCTGGTATTGATAAAAGAGCTAATCATTTGCTCAAATAATTTATCGGAAAATCCATAATGATGAATTTGTACGATAGCAATCATCGCTTTATAAGCATGAACACCTGGAATCATTGGAATAATTGCCGCAACGGTAAAGACTTTTGGATGGGCTAAATAGCGATGAGATAAATGCACGCCAATAAAACCAATCACACAAGTAGCGAAAAAAGTGGCAAAAACAATCGGGACACCAAAGTGCAATAATAAAGTTCGTGTGACATGTCCAAGTGCACCTAAAATCGCACAATACTTTAAGGCTTTAGGCGGAACATTAAATACTAAGGCAAATCCTACTGCTGGAATGGCTGCAAAAAGCATATCGTCGAGTAAATTCAGTAAAAACATCCTATCACCCCACCCACGAAACAATATTTAAAAGATCTAATGCAAAGACAATACCTAAACAAGCACCAAAAGTGAGAACTGTAGCGATAGTCCATCGTCCTATACCCATATTGACATACCCTTTTAAAATATCTGCAAGTGAATTAATTAATGGGAATCCCGGGACAAGTAATAAAACGCTAGAAGCCAATGCGATATGAGGATCATTGCCTAAACTATATTTCAAACTGACACCAGAAATCAGTGAGGCAACAAAAGCGGTAATGGCAAAAACGATGAGTGGATTGTAATGACGTTTAGAAATTTCTTGTCGAACAAACATGGCAATAGCAGAAGCAATAAAGGTAATTGCACAAATTGTGATATCTCCGCCAGAAAGGTGAGCAAAAGAGGCACAAGATAAACCAATCATAAACACCACCAAATAACGGTTATATTTTAGTGGTTTTAATTTATCCAGTTTCTTTTGTGCCATAGACAAATCATATAAGTGATGCTCTACGGCAACTACAATGTGTTGAACATCCGTAACGATTTGCATATTAATGCCTTTATCGACATTCTTCCGCACGGTAGTAATACAATGTTGCTTAGAAAGTGTGGTCAATAAGACAGCATTTGCCGTTAAAGCACACTCCACGCTTTCAATGCCTAAAGCTACACCTAATCGCTGTGCCATTTGTACGACAACAGCACTTTCTGCACCATGCTGTAACAATAACAAAGCGGTTTCCACACAAATACGGGTAACCGCTCGTTGGTATTCCTGATTCATATCTCTACGCTCTTATAAAGTAAACCTTAGAGATTATAGATCGATGAATAAAAAATACTGAAAAAATGACCGCACCTATGATCCAAGTCAAAACTTCAGTATTTCAAAGCCTATGGTTCAACAGAAATTAAATGGCTTTATCAAAATATAGCGGCACATTGCTTAACTTAGCCATATTCGTGATATAAGCTAAAACTGCTGGTGGAAATTCGATTCCTTTCACACAAGTCAGATTTCGTAATACAGGGAAAACGATAATATCTTCAAGAGAAAGTTGGCTGTTTAAGGCATTTTCAGATTGAATTAATACAGTTAATTTCTCTAAATCGCCTTTTAAGCGAGTGAGATAGGTTTCAGTCTTCGCAATATTTTCAGCAAAATCACCAATAAATTCCGTTTTCTTTTTAGTGAAATAATCAACCGCACTTTGAGTTTCAAATTCTGCTAAACCAATTTGCGTAAACCGTGCAGTCGTAAGATGACCATAATAACTGCCAACTTCTTTTAACCATGCTTCAATTTCAGGACGAACGTGTTCAGATAAGGTTTTTTCACCAAAATGTTCATCTACATAATGCACGATATCCAAACTTTCTGGCATCGCGGTGCCATCTTCTTTGACAAGAATTGGCACGACTTTTTTGCCCACTAAACCAATTGGTGTTGCTTCATCATCATTTGCCAGCACCACAAGTTCTACCGGCAGGTTTTTTAAACCGAAAATCATGCGAGCACGTACACAAAACGGGCAATGATCGTAAACATATAATTTCATTTTTTACTCCTCTTTTTCTTGTAATAACTTTCCTAATCCACTTTGTCTTTTTACCGTATTTCTGACCGCACTTTGCCAGATTTTTTCATTAGCAAATACGGAAAGTTGATTTTTCGCACGGGTAACACCGGTAAATACCAGCTCTCGTGAAAGCACTGGATTAGGTTCTGTTGGTAACACCATGACGGTATGTTCAAACTCCGAACCTTGGGATTTATGAATCGTCATCATAAACGCAGGCTCGTGAGCGGGAATACGACTGGTTGATACTTCTCGATTGCCAAACCATACTTTGCCTTTAGCTAAACACAAGCCAATATCACCGTTATACAGTTTCACATTATGATCATTTTCGGTAATCATAATTGGCTTACCAATATACCAATCGTCTTCTTGACGGAACCAAAGTAATTTCTCAGCTCGTAATGCTAAAGCAATTTCACGATTTAATTCTTCCACACCTAATACCGAAGCACGAAGTGCGGTCAAAAATCTCACCGAATTGAAGCGATCTAAAATTGCTTCCGCATAAGTTTTTTCGTTGCCCTTTTCATCTATAAATTTTGCATTGAGATCTTTCTTCTGAGCAAAATAAGTTTGAAGTTGGGTTAAATAAATACGATAATTTTCAGCCGCACTTTTCACCACTTGGCGCACCGATTCTTTAACGTCTTGTTCTTCATCAAAATGATGAAAATGCAACTCTTGTGGATATTCTGAAAAGGTTGTTACACTGCCCTCACCTTTTCCTTGTTGAATTTGCTCAGCAAGTTGTTTAATGCCCGAATCATCTCGGAAACGACGACTAAAGGTTAAATGACAAATGGCATCACGCAACGGACTATGTTCATCCGAAGTTGGAACAGTATAGCCTGTTGTTGTATGAATATAATCAGCTTGAGCAGGACTATAATCTTGCGTTAAAAATTGTGCAATTTCGCCTAATACAGCCCCCGCTTCCACAGAAGCCAATTGAGCTTGATCACCCAATAAAATCAAACGCGTTTCGGGTTTCAACGCTTGCACAAGTTTCGCCATCATAGGCAAATCAATCATCGAGGTTTCATCCACCACTAATACATCAATTTGCAGTGGATTATGTGCATGATATTTTACGCTATCGGTAAAAGGTCGAACGCCTAGTAAGCGATGTAATGTTTCTGCTGTTTTAGGAATGGATGCACGTAACTCATCTGAAATCGGCATTTGTGCCAAAGCGTTTTCGATGGATTCCGTTAAACGAGCCGCAGCTTTCCCCGTTGGCGCAACCAATTTAATGTGAAGTTTGCCACCAAATAATTCCTGTAATACGCATAACAAGCGAGTGACTGTCGTGGTTTTCCCTGTTCCAGGGCCACCTGTAATCACAGAAAATGGGCTTTTTACTGCCGTTGCGACTGCGACTTTTTGCCAATCAACTTGCGCTTGTTGTTGAGGGAAATAACGATCTAATAAGGTTCGAATTTGTTGCGGTTCTACCGATAAAGTGCGGTCATTTTTCAAGGCGTTTTTAATATATTGCGCAACGCGGAATTCATCTTGCCAAGCTCGGTAGAAATAAATCGCCCCAAATTGAAATGCGAGAGGCGCAATCTGATTTTCAGGATCTTGTGTAAAGGCAATATGCCCCGTTAAGGCTGATTGCCATTTTGATATAGGAAGTGAACCAATCTTTTCATTGATCAGCGACAAAAAATCCGTTTCAGTATGACGATAAGCCAAGCCGAATAAATTACGTTCTAAAAAGCGATCTAACAGACAACAAGTATTGCCTTGTGTATAGCTCCAGTTGCAAAGTGCGGCTAATAAAATCGCTAAATTTTGTACGGGCTCGGCATAGCCTTTCTCTTTTTGTTTATCAGCAATTAATTGAGCAAAATAATAATCGCCTTGAGTAATCACACCTTGTTCTTGCAAGGATTTTAATAGGCTTAACATTAAAATAATTCCTCTAATTGTTGGATTAATTGCCAATCTGGTTTATCAAAAAAGATGCCTGATTGTGGCGAACCATTCATTCCTCGTAAAAATGCATAGACCACACCACCAAAATCTCGGTTGTAATCATAGTGAGGCAAACGTGTTTTTAAATAACGGTGTAATGCCACCACATACAACAAGTATTGCCAATCATAGTGATGCTCTAACATGGCTTTTTTCAATGCTGCTTGATCGTAATCCTTTAATGTCTCACCCAAGAAATTCGATTTGTAATCAAGCAAATAATATTTATCTTGATGACTAAAAACTAAGTCCATTGTGCCTCGCACCATGCCTTGAATATCATCAAACTGTAACGGTTCTGATGGCAAATGATGTAAGGCTGCTAACGCTCGGTTAAAACCAGCCACATCAAAATGGCTTGTGATATTGAGATAAAACGCCAACTCTTTTAAGCATTGTTTTTCGTTAATCTGAGCAAGGGTAAGATCATTATTTGGCAAAATTGGTGTGCTGAGTATTTGTTCAAACCACTGTTGAACTGCTGCAAATTGCTCTTCCGCAAGATTCAAATCCTGACATAATTTTTCAATGTTTTCTTTATCAGCCAGTTGAGCAAAAGGCACCTTTTCAAAATAACGATGTAATAACGTACCGATTTGTGTTCCCCGTGGAAAATCTAGAACCATTTCATCGTGATCATGAGCAAGTGTGGTCAGATTTTCAGTGATATTTTCTATTGAAATTGACGCATCATAATCTTTCGCATCGTCAAAAATGAGCGATTTTTTCACCGCACTTTCATTCAAATAAGCTTTGCGTTGATGTGTTTGTTCAAGGCCACTAAAGCTCGTCACTCGCCAATCTTGTTCAATTTCACCTTGGAAAATTTCCGCACTTAAATTTTCTTGAGAAACACTTAAGGTAAGTGGTTCACTGGCTTGTAACACATCGGTTAATTCAATTGCTACATCATTTGGTAAAAGCTGCTTAAATTTTTCCAATAACGGTTGGGTATCCCAATTATTTGGCAAATCGAGTTTTCGACCAATTTCACCTTGCGTTAAAACATACAATAAAGCATTCCATTTTTTATCAAAGGATTTCGGTAACACAAAGGCCATTTGGTATTTTGCTCGAGTCAATGCGACATAAAGCAAACGCAATTCTTCCGCAAAAACTTCTTCTGTTAAATCATCCAAGTGTTGATCTTGCATGTCCCACAAAGTTTTGTTTTGTTTCTTATCGTAATATAAATTAAACAGTTTCTTCTGCTTGCCTGATTTTGTTGGGTCTTTTGCTTCATTACCTAAAAATGGCAACCAAACCAAATCATATTCCAATCCTTTGGATTTATGGATAGTCACAATCTTCACTAACTGACGTTCGCTTTCTAAACGAATTTGTGCTTCTTGACGACCATTATCTTGAATTTGCTTTTCAAACCAGCGCAATAATGCCGCTTCACTTTCATTTAATGCGGCTGCTTGCTGTAAAATTTCAGCTAAATGTAATAAATCCGTCAGTTTTCGCTCACCATCAGGCCGAGATAAGAGTTTTTCTGTGATATTTTCAGCTAAAAGTAAATGGTGCAACATCGGCAATACGCCTTGGCGTTGCCAAATTTGTTGATACTCTGCAAATTTTTCTGCCCAACGTTGCCACTGAATTTCATCCTGGTGAATTTGGTGAATTTCAGCTGCATTTAAGCCGAAAAGTGCGGTCGCAATGGCATTTAAAATTGGGCGTTCCGTCACACTCAAACACGCTTGCAAAATCAGAGCCAGTTCTTTTGCTGTATTACTCTCAAAGACATTTCCTCTATCCGAAAGGTAAACCGAAGCAATACCGAGTGCTTGCAATTCTTTTTTCACCAGATCGGCTTCGGTATAACCACGCACCAAAACGGCAATATTTTCTGCTCGCAATGTTTGATTTTCTGCTTTGCTTTCATTCGGAAAAACAACCGGATTTTCAGCCGCACTTTTTAACCATTGCTGAATCGATGTTGCGCAAGCTTTCGCATAATCTTGCTGGGTGGAGTCATTTTTATCATTAATGTAAAAACGGAAGGCTGGTTCAGGTTGATTATTCAACTGAAAAACAAGATTCTTCTTGGCTGCGCCGACATTTAAAAATTCAATATTTTTATAAATAAAAGGGTCATTTTTAAAATTAAATAATCGATTTACCCCTTCCACTAAAGGTTGGGATGAACGGTAGTTTGTGCCTAAGTTAAAACGCTCGTTCGCTTCTTCCGCTGCTTTTAAATAAGTGAAAATATCGGCACCACGGAAACGATAAATCGCCTGTTTTGGGTCCCCGATCATCATAAAGCCAACATTACCGGACGCGGTTTCATTGTGATAAATTTTCGAGAAAATTTGATACTGCAACGCATCCGTATCTTGGAATTCGTCAATCATGGCAAAAGGATATTGAAAACGAATTAACTCCGCTAACTGTTCTCCGCCATCACCATATAGTGCTTCTTTCAATAAGCGTAATAAATCATCAAAGGATTTTTCAGGATGATTCGCTTTGTATTCAAGCAGTTTCTTTTGAATGCCTTGACGATAGTGATAGAGAATGATTTTTTTAAATAAATCACTTGGTTGAATTTGTTCAATTAAAGCTTCAATCTCTTCAAAAGCTGGATGCGTTATTCTCACCCCTTTTTTCTTAAAATCTGCTTTGATGGCGTTATCTAAAGCCGATTGTGTAAATTTTTTTACTAATGTTTCATTTAAGGTGATATCTGCTCTATTTTTTGCCCATGAGGTGACTTCATCCACAAAAGATAAAATCGTTTTACTTGAATATGTTCTACCATTTAAACAAGATTCATCTTTTTTTACGACTTCTTCATCAAAAAGGTTTCGGATTTCAACCGCACTTTCTAACCAAGTATCTTTAATCTTTTCAATAATTTCCGCATTTTTCGTGATATCTTTTTGCAAAAATTCTTTTAATGACAGTTCTAATAGTTCTGGTTTATCAAGTTGTATAGAAAAATCATTCCCAATATTTGAACCTAAATCATTCAATACATCTTCTGGCGACTTTAATTCTTTTGAGATAAATGCAGCCAAATGGAAAGGTAAATCATAAAAATGCTCCCGCCAAAATTCATTTGCAAATTGTTTGAGTAAATCAGACTGATCTTTGAGAAGTTTTAAATTGAAATGCACGCCTGAATTAAAAGCATGTTGCATCAGCATTCGGCGACAAAAACCGTGAATGGTATAAATGGAGGCTAAATCTAAATTTTGTTCGGCCAGCTTTAAGCGACGAAGTGCGGACGGAATATCCTCTAAATAAGGCAATAATTCCGCTAAAAATTGATGTTCTCCAGTAAAAATCGCCTTGTCTTGCTTTTCATAATATTCAGAAAAAACCGAAATTGCCGCCGTTAAACGTTCCCGAATTTTGCGTTTTAAATCTTCCGTCGCCATTTCAGTAAAGGTTACGACCAAAATCTCTTCCACATTCAACGGACGAGAAAAACAATTCTCACCAGCCTGTAAAAGTAAACGAAGATAGATAGAACCAATGGTATAGGTTTTCCCTGTACCTGCAGAGGCCTCAATTAAATTGACTTGATTTAAGGGTAACGAAATGGCATTAAGTGCGGTTGATTTTTGGCTCATTTTTTTTATTTTTTGGAAACATTAGCGTGTTCTTATTGTAGAGGAATTTCCATAGAAATTCATTTAGTTATTATTTATTTCTTGTATAATTTGGAGCATTTATATCTTAATAATGACACAAAATATTCTGAGGATTTTATGGCAGCAGCAATTCAACAACGTGCAGAACTTCAACGCCGCATTTGGCAAATCGCTAATGATGTCCGCGGTTCTGTCGATGGTTGGGATTTTAAACAATATGTTTTAGGTACGCTTTTCTATCGTTTTATCAGTGAAAACTTTGCCAACTACATTGAAGGTGGAGATGATAGCGTTGATTATTCTACTTTTAATGATGACGACCCTATTATTGCAGCGATCAAAGAAGACACTATCAAAGCAAAAGGCTATTTTATTTACCCAAACCAATTATTTAAAAATGTCGTGGCAACAGCCAACACTAATCCGAATTTAAATACAGACCTAAAAAACATTTTTACAGCTATCGAAAACTCCGCCATAGGCTACCCTTCCGAACAGGATATCAAAGGTTTATTTGCCGATTTTGATACCACTAGCAGCCGCTTGGGTAATACCGTTGCCGATAAAAACAGCCGCCTAGCCGATGTATTAAAAGGCGTTGCTGAGTTAGATTTTGGTGACTTTGAAGATAATCATATTGATTTATTCGGTGATGCTTACGAATTTTTAATTTCCAATTATGCTGCCAATGCCGGTAAATCAGGTGGCGAGTTCTTTACACCACAATGCGTTTCCAAGCTAATTGCTCGACTGGCTTTATATGGGCAAGATAAGGTTAATAAAATTTACGACCCAGCGGCAGGTTCGGGTTCTTTATTATTGCAAGCAAAAAAACAATTTGATGAACACATCATTGAAGAAGGCTTCTTCGGGCAGGAAATTAATCACACTACCTACAACCTTGCTCGTATGAATATGTTTTTGCATAACATCAACTACGACAAGTTTGATATCGCCCTTGGCAACACCTTAATGAATCCGCAATTTGGTGACGATAAACCCTTCGATGCTATCGTTTCTAACCCGCCTTACTCCGTGAAATGGATTGGTTCAGACGATCCAACACTAATTAACGATGAGCGCTTCGCCCCTGCCGGCGTGCTTGCACCAAAATCTAAAGCGGACTTTGCCTTTATTTTGCATGCGTTAAGTTATCTTTCAGCAAAAGGCCGCGCGGCGATTGTCTCCTTCCCCGGCATTTTTTATCGCGGCGGTGCGGAACAAAAAATTCGTCAGTATTTGGTGGATAATAACTATGTAGAAACGGTGATTGCGCTTGCGCCAAATCTCTTTTTCGGCACCAGTATTGCGGTGAATATTTTAGTGCTTTCCAAACATAAACCCGATCCCCAAACGCAATTTATCGATGCCAGCGGTTTATTTAAATCCGCCACCAATAACAACCTTTTGGAAGAGGAACATATCGAGCAAATTATCAAACTCTTTGCCGATAAAGAGGATGTGCCGCATTTGGCAAAATCAGTCTCCTTTGAAGAAATCGTTAAAAATGAATACAACCTTGCGGTGAGTTCTTATGTGGAGCAAAAAGACACCCGAGAAGTCATTGATATCGATAAACTCAACGCAGAAATTAAACAAACCGTTGCCAACATTGACCGCTTGCGTACCGAGATTGACAAGATTGTGGCAGAAATTGAGGGGTAAAATGTAGGGTGAGCTTCAGCCCACCAATAAGATTGAAAAATAACAGCAAGCCGTAGGGTGGGCTTTAGCCCACCAATTTACGATAACAAGCGGTGGGCTGAAGCCCACCCTACGAGGAACAACAAAAAATACCATGAAAAACAACCGCACTTTTTTAGAAAAATTATTGGATGGGGCTGAGGTTAAGTGGAAAACTCTCGATGAAATATCTTCTATTTATGGTGGGCTAACAGGAAAAGGCAAAGCTGACTTTGAAAATGGAAATGCCCTTTATGTACCTTACAAAAATATCTTCAATAACATTGAAGTTGATTTTAATAATCTTGACACCGTAAATGTGTCTGATGATGAAAAGCAATATGCCATAAAATATGGAGATGTCTTATTTACTGGTTCTTCAGAAACCGCTGAAGAAGCAGGGATGTCTTCTGCTGTTACAACAAAAACAGAACAAAAAATCTATCTAAATAGTTTTTCGTTTGGATTAAGATTTAATGATGATGTAGAGTTATTGCCTGAATTTTCTAAATTCCTATTTAGAACACTCTCTATTCGCAAAGAGATTGTGAAATCAGCCAGTGGAGTAACAAGATTCAATATTTCTAAAGCAAGATTTAAGAAAATCAAAATCCCCATTCCCCCACTCCCCGTCCAAACCGAAATCGTAAAAATTTTGGACGCATTGACAGCGCTTACCAGCGAGCTTACCAGCGAGCTTATACTACGCCAGAAGCAGTATGAATACTATCGGGAAAAATTATTATCTTTCGATAGTCTAGAGCAATTAAATATGGGGGGGGCGAAGAAGAAACTTATTGATGTGGCTAAAATCAAAAATGGGAAAGATTGGAAACATCTTGGAGAAGGTAATATTCCAATATATGGTTCAGGTGGGATTATGGGATATGTTGATACATATTCATACGATAAACCTACGGTATTAATTCCACGAAAAGGAACTATTACAAATATATTTTATCTTGATGAACCATTTTGGAATGTTGACACTATTTATTATACAGAAATAGATGAGAATCAAATTTTGCCAAAATATTTCTACCATTTTATGAAAACGGTCGATCTAACTAAGTTAGATACAGGGTCAGGCAGACCCAGCCTGACTCAAGCAATCTTAAATGAAATTCTAATATTTGTTCCTCCACCCGAAGAACAACAACGCATCGTTTCAATCTTAGATAAATTTGAAACCCTTACAAAATCCATCACCGAAGGCTTACCTTTAGCGATTGAGCAAAGCCAAAAGCGGTATGAGTATTACAGAGAATTGTTATTGAATTTCTCGTAATCCGTAGGGTGGGCTTCAGCCCACCAATTAATCACAACAAACGGTGGGCTAAAGCCCACCCTACAATGTAATGAGAATATTTTTATGGTGGGCTAAAGCCCACCCTACAAACTACAATTTGGAATAATATATGTCTAATTATCGTCGCGATTTTACTAAAGGTGGATTATATTTTTTCACAATTGTTTTACAAGATAGAACAAAATCTTATCTAACTGACTATATCAATGAATTTAGATCTGCATATAAACAAACTTGTGAACATTATCCATTCGAAACAGTAGCAATTTGTATTTTGCCCGATCATATTCATTTACTGATGCAATTACCTGAAAATGATGATAATTACGCAATACGCATCGCATATTTAAAAACACAATTTACACGACAACTTCCAAAAGAATGCCGACAATTTAATAAAAATAGACAAAAATATCGAGAATCAGGTATTTGGCAACGCCGATTTTGGGAGCATTTAATTCGTGATGATAAAGATTTGGCGAATCATTTGGATTATATTTATTACAATCCTGTGAAACATGGCTATGTTGAGACGGTAAAAGATTGGCCGTATTCTTCCTTCCATCGTGATGTGAAAGCAGAGATTTATCCTGAAGATTGGGGAGGCAACCCAGATTTGAAAATTAAAGGTGATATATAACAATACCGTAGGATGGGCTTTAGCCCACCAATTAACAATCATAAATAAAACGGTGGGCTAAAGCCCACCCTACAAAAACTAAAAAATCAAAAGCATTAAGGAACCACTCATGACCCAATACAAAACCATCGCCGAATCCAATAATTTTATCGTTTTAGATCAATATAATAAATTTGTGGAAGAGCCTAATGCCGGTTACCAAACGGAAGGTAGCCTTGAGCGCGAGTTTATTCGCGATTTACGGGCGCAAGGCTATGAGTATTTACAAGAAATCAATGGTCATGATGCGTTGATTAAAAACTTACGTGTTCAATTACAACGGTTGAATAATGTGGTTTTCTCCGATGCGGAATGGCGACGTTTTTTAGAAGAATATTTAGATAAACCGAGCGATAGTCTAATCGAGAAAACCCGTAAAATTCATGATGACTATATTTATGAGTTTGTATTTGATGATGGACACATTCAGAATATTTATCTGCTAGATAAGAAAAATCTTGCCAATAACACCCTGCAAGTCGTCAATCAATTTGAGCAAATCGGTAGCTATGACAATCGTTATGATGTGACAATTTTGGTCAATGGTTTACCGCTTGTGCATATCGAACTGAAAAAACGCGGTGTGGCCATTCGTGAAGCCTTTAATCAAATTCACCGTTACAGCAAAGAAAGTTTCAATAAAGAAAATTCTCTCTTTAAATATATTCAGATTTTTGTCATTTCCAATGGCACAGATACCCGCTATTTTGCCAACACCACCAAGCGAGATAAAAACAGCTACGACTTCACAATGAATTGGGCTACGGCAAAAAATACCTTAATTAAAGATTTAAAAGATTTTACAGCGACCTTCTTGCAAAAGCATACCCTGCTTAATGTGTTGGTCAATTACTGTGTGTTTGATGTTTCCGACACCCTATTGATTATGCGGCCGTATCAAATTGCCGCCACCGAGCGTATTTTATGGAAAATTAAAAGTTCATATCAGGCAAAAAATTGGAGCAATAAAGACAGTGGCGGCTACATTTGGCACACCACAGGCTCCGGCAAAACGCTCACCAGCTTTAAAGCCGCACGCCTTGCAACGGAATTAGACTTTATTGAAAAAGTATTCTTCGTGGTAGATAGAAAGGATTTGGACTATCAAACCATGAAGGAATACCAACGCTTTTCACCGGATAGCGTGAATGGTTCGGAAAGTACGGCAGGATTAAAACGCAATATCGAAAAAGATGACAATAAGATCATTGTTACCACAATTCAAAAACTCAACAACCTGATGAAATCGGAAGATAAATTACCGATTTACGATAAACAGGTCGTGTTTATCTTTGATGAATGCCATCGTTCTCAATTTGGTGAAGCGCAAAAAAATCTAACGAGAAAATTCAAAAAATACTATCAATTTGGTTTTACCGGCACGCCTATTTTTCCAACTAATGCATTAGGAGCTGAAACTACAGCGAGTGTTTTTGGCGTTGAACTCCACTCTTATATTATCACCGATGCGATTCGTGACGAAAAAGTGCTGAAATTT
This sequence comes from Parahaemophilus parainfluenzae, assembly GCA_959020685.1. Taxonomy (GTDB): domain Bacteria; phylum Pseudomonadota; class Gammaproteobacteria; order Enterobacterales; family Pasteurellaceae; genus Haemophilus_D; species Haemophilus_D parainfluenzae_T. Next base: position 21,648 of record CAUETL010000009.1, read on the forward strand.
AAAGTAGATTACAATGATGTTCGGCCACAATTTAAGAGTATTGAAACTGAAAAGAATCTTGAAGAGCTAACAAAACTCGAGAAAAAACAAGCCTTTTTACAACCTAAACGTATTGAGCAAATTGCCCAATATGTTTTAGATAATTTCAAACAAAAGACCCATCGCTTTAATGCCGGTAATAATGGCTTTAATGCCATGTTTGCAGTAAGTAGCGTGGATGCGGCCAAAGCTTATTATCAAACGTTTAAACAGTTACAAAGTGCGGTCAAAAATCCACTTAAAATTGCAACAATCTTTTCATTTGCCGCGAATGAAGAGCAAGATGCGATTGGCGATATTGTTGATGAAAGTTTTGAAGTGGAGGCGATGAACTCCTCGGCTAAGGAATTTTTAAAATCTGCCATTGATGATTACAACGGCTATTTTGCCACCAATTATGATGTGGATGCGAAATCGTTCCAAAACTACTATCGTGATCTCGCCAAACGCGTCAAAAACAAAGAAGTGGATTTGTTGATTGTCGTTGGAATGTTTTTAACTGGTTTTGATGCCCCAACCTTAAACACGTTATTTGTAGATAAAAACTTACGTTACCATGGTTTGATTCAAGCTTATTCTCGTACAAACCGCATTTACAACAGCACCAAAAGTTTTGGCAATATCGTCACTTTCCGTGATTTGGAACAAGATACCATTGATGCGATTACCCTTTTCGGTAAATCCAATACACGCAATATCGTATTAGAAAAAAGTTACCAAGAATATATGGAAGGCTTTACCGATGCGGGTGTGGCCCGTCGTGGGTATTTAGAGGTTATTGCTGAATTGCAAGAACGCTTCCCTGATCCAGATTTAATTCAAACAGAAAAAGACAAGAAAGACTTTGTAAAATTATTTGGTGAATATTTGCGGGTTGAAAACATTCTGCAAAACTATGATGAGTTCGCTGCTTTACAAGCATTTCAATCGCTCGATACCAGTGATGCAAAAGCCGTTGAAGCCTTTAAAGAAAAATATTATTTAACGGATGAGGCTTTTACTGAAATGCAACCTATTGATATGCCAAGCGAACGTAGCATTCAGAATTACCGTTCGACTTACAACGATATTCGGGATTGGCTCCGTCGTCAAAAAGATAGCGAGGAAAAAGCAAAATCGACCATTGATTGGGACGATGTGGTGTTTGAAGTGGATTTATTAAAATCTCAAGAAATCAATCTAGATTACATCTTAGAATTGATTTTTGAACACAACAAAAAAATGAAAAATAAGGCTGAGCTGATTGATGAAATTCGAACCACAATCCGAGCGAGTCTAGGTAATCGAGCCAAAGAAAGTTTGATCGTAGATTTTATTAATCAAACGGACTTAGATAGCATTGTCGATAAAGCCGGTATTATTGAATCTTTCTTCCAATTTGCCCAAAAAGAGCAACAGAAAGAAGCTGACGAATTAATTAGCAGTGAAGGGCTGAATATTGATGCCGCGAAGCGTTATATTAACGTGTCCTTAAAACGCGGATATGCTAGCGAACAAGGTACGGATTTAAATGATGCCCTACCGAAAATGAGTCCGCTTAATCCGCAATATCTCACGAAAAAACAAAGCATTTTCCAAAAGATTGTTGCCTTTGTTGAGAAATTTGTTGGGATTGGTGGAGAGGTTTAAAAAACTTAAACCGACCATATAGAATTAAAAAAGGTGCAATCTATTGATTACACCTTTTTATTTTGTCAGTTTTATCAGAAATTAGAACGTTAAAACTTTATCCGCCCATAATGTCCACTCGGATACATCATCTAGAGTACCAAGGGTCACACCGTCAATTAATTTAGCATCTAATAAACCACGTGCTTTTACGCAGCTGGTGCATAATTTAACTTCAGCGCCTTGAGCGACTAAGATGTCGATAAGCTGTTGAACGTTTGAGCCTTCATTTGGGTTTTGGCCCGCAATACCGCTTAAAATAGAATCCGAAAAAGCAAACACTTTAATGTTCACTTCTTTGCCGTGATCTTCTTGCAGATTAATAGCAAAACGTAATGCATTAAAGGTTTTTTCACCACCGTATGGTGAATCGTTAACGATAAATAAAAGATTTTGCATGTTGTACTCCTTGTTGCATGCGATAAAAATGAAGGCGCAATAATTTACGCCTTTATGAAATTAGCCAACCCAAACGAACTTGGCTACAAACAGTAAAGACACTACCCACACAGGGGCATTGATCTCGCGTATTCTACCTGTACAAGCCTTCATGACGCAATAACTAATAAAGCCAAATGCGATACCTTCAGTAATTGAATAAGTAAATGGCATCATCGCTGCAGTAATAAAAGCAGGCGTTGCTTCAGTTAAATCATCCCAGTGTACACGGATAAGACTAGATGCCATTAAAATCCCTACATAAACTAATGCTCCTGCGGTTGCATAAGCCGGCACGACACTGGCAAGTGGCGAAAAGAAAATGGTAAGTAAGAATAAAATACCGACGGTTACTGCTGTTAAACCTGTTCTACCGCCGACTGAAACCCCTGCACCACTTTCGATATAAGTACTGATAGCCGATGTTCCAATATAAGAACCAACAACGGCACTCACGCTATCCACATAAAGGGCTTGTTTCATTTTGGGAAAACGCCCTTTTTCATCGCTGAAACCTGCTTTATCAGTTACACCTAATAAGGTGCCTGACGAGTCAAATAAGTTTACTAAAAGGAAAGAGAAAATGATGCCGAGCAAAGCCGTATCTAAAGCACCAGCAATATCTACTTTCCCCACAACCGCACCTAAGCTTGGTGGCATAGAAACAATGCCGTGGAAAGTCACTTGATCATCAATAAAAAGGGCTAAACCAGTGACTACTGCGATAGAAATTAAAACACCAGAGAAAATATTACGTGCAGCTAAAACTACGATAATAAAGAAACCTAATACGCCAAGCAGTATTTTAGGATCATGTAAATTGCCTAATGCCACTAAGGTTGCAGGATTCGCTACAACCAATCCCATATTTTTAAAGCCAATTAACGCAATAAAAAAGCCGATACCCGCACCAATTCCCACGCGCAATGAAAGCGGAATGGAAGCCATTAACCAATAACGGATTTGGAATAAGGTAAGAACAAATAAACCAATTGAGCCCCAGAAAATGGTGCCCATGCCCACTTCCCAAGAATAACCGAGCTTACCAACGACTACATAAGCAAAGAACGCATTGAGTCCCATCGCAGGCGCAAGGGCGATAGGTAAATTACTGAATAATCCCATCGCAATGGTACCAAATGCAGCAATTAAACAAGTGGTCACAAAAACAACTTGCTTATCCATTCCTGCATCACCTAATACGGATGGGTTCACAAAC
>CAUETL010000010.1:0-23405 GCA_959020685.1 Parahaemophilus parainfluenzae
GGAACAAAGTCGAATCATTGGTGCTTTTGCAGATCGCTATAAATGGCAAGTGTTTAATTTGGCATGTGTTTATTCGGATGAAACAGCAACCGAACAGAAAACGGTCTATTTAATTATCAGCCCTTATCTCAGTGATGAATTTAAAATGCGTATCGAAGCAATGTGTACTCATATTCAAGCCGAATATGACGTGTTATTACGCTCAAAATCACAGCTAAAACAATATTTCCAACGCCTTTCAGATAAGCCATTCTTGCATATTGAAAGCTATACTTATCAACCTCTTTATAAAGCGGGGAATATATTTGGCATGATGGCGAGAGATAGACAGATTGATGAAATTTTAGAACAAAAAGGAGCCTGAAAAATGACAGCAAAAAATAAACCAATTTGCGTGGTATTAACGGGAGCTGGAATTAGTGCCGAAAGTGGTATTCCTACTTTTAGAGCAGAAGATGGCTTATGGGCAGGGCATAAAGTAGAAGAAGTTTGCACACCTGAAGCCTTAAAGAAAAACCGAGCAAAAGTATTGGCATTTTATAATGAACGACGTCGTAATGCTCAAGCTGCAGAGCCTAATGCAGCACACTTGGCTTTGGTTGAATTGGAAGCGTTTTATGAAGTTCATATAATTACCCAAAATGTGGATGATTTACATGAGCGAGCGGGAAGTACTAACGTACTCCATTTACATGGTGAACTGAATAAAGCTCGCAGCAGTTTTAATACCGATTACATTGTTCCATGTTTGGGTGATCAACTGTTAGAGGATAAGGATAATCACGGTCATCCAATGCGTCCACATATAGTCTTTTTTGGGGAAAATGTACCCATGTTTCCTAAAGCAGAAAAGTTAGTGAAAAAGGCAGATATTGTGATTGTTATTGGCACTTCATTACAAGTTTATCCAGCTAATGGATTGGTAAATCTCGCTCCATATGGTTCACTTATCTATTTGATCGATCCCAATCCAAATACAGGATTTGTCCGTAAGAAAGTGATTGCAATCAAAGAAAAAGCGGGTGAGGGCGTACCGAAGGTGGTAGCCGAGTTATTGGAGAAAATTAAAAAATCATAGAAAATCGACCGCACTTTTTACATAAATAATAAGTTTTGTATCGCTATACTACATAACTGATGAATTAACGGGAAACATATGCACCCAGTAATTGAATTTTATTTAGAACAAAGAAAAAGCCAGCATAATTTATCTTTGCAAGATATGTGGGCAATGCCCAAAAGAATGATTGGTGATGCTTATTTATATATTCCTTGGCTTTTACCTGTCACTGAAAGTTCCAAATGGAATCGTTCAGTACCAGTTTTTAATGAAGAAGATCTGGCTATTTTTATTGGAGATGAAGCAATTCAAAATAAATATTTGCATTCTATTGATTTTATTCTAGATTATTTCAATTTATATCGTGAATGCAATCAAATTTTCCCTAAATCAGAATTAACTGAGCGAAAAGTTTGGCTACGGAATATTGGGCATGAAAGTAAGAAAATTTCTCGCATCATTCGTAGTTTAAATTATTGCGGTCATCCAGAACTAGCCAAAAGTTTACAACAACTGGCGATAAAACTAGGTCAAGAAAAAGGTGTAATTCAAGAAGAGACCATAGGGATTTGGACGAATCTACTTAAATAATGAGGGGAAGAATAATGGTAACAGAAGAATTTAAAAAAATAGCGGTATCTTTCGCAGGAGGCGATGGCGGAAACCCTAAATCAGAAGTGTGGTTTTGTGGATTAGAATGGGGAATAGGTGATGAAAGTTCGCCAGATGATTTTTATGAGAAATTTAGTTTAAGCCCTAAATTAATACCGCATTCTTGGGTAGAGGATGATTTTGATGGTAGTTGGACTACTCAATATAATAGAAAAATATGCTGGTTTTTGTGGTACTACTACAATTTAGATTGGAAAAATGGAGAAAGTGCGGAGCATTTTGTTAAAAAATACGATGTGCTTTACCCACAAGGTATTGGTTTCAAATTAAATATGCTACCAATCAATTTTAAAAATAGATCATCGATTAAATGGAATGAACAATTTATTAAGATGACTGGATTTGAAACATTCGATGAATATAGAGAGTGGTGCGTTCAAAATCGTGGTGCTTTTTATCGTCAACTTATAGATGAATGTCATCCGAAAGTTATTATTTGTACGGGAGTCACTGAAAAAGATAACTTCTTTAAGTTTTTTACTGAAGAAGCCGTATATGAAACTAAAGCGTTGAAAGAATTTAATATCTTCTATCGCAAGTACAATGATACCTTAATTTGTGTTTGCCCATTTTTTGGTGGTCCAAGTGGCATTAATTCTTACGACAAAATGGAAGCATTAGTAGAGTCAGTAAAAGAATTATGTAAATAATTTTTTTGTTAAGTTTTAACGTTGATAGATAAATAGCGACTTAGGTCGCTATTTATCTTTCTTAAGTATGTGCATATCTTGGTAAACTACTGAGAAATCCTCGGTAGTTAAATTGTCATCAAGCTTAGCTTTATTAAAAATATTTTTAAAGTGTAGGCTAATATTATCTGAACCAGTCCTCAAAATAACCGCTTGTAATATTCGCTAGCGACACGCATTGTCGCTTCCCTTCATATAATTTTTTCCATAAAAGAAAGGATTTTTTACTTTTTACAAGATGCTTAAGCCCTTTCTATATAAACAACACAGGAGAAAACTTATGGCAATGAAAGTCACTTTTAAACGTGATCCGCTTTTTGAGGATGTAAAAAAATTCGTGCAACAAGAAAAATTTACATCTGGTTCACAGATTCAACGCAAATTTAGTTTAGGTTTTAATCGAGCTGGACGAATTTTAGAACAACTAGAAGAAGCAGGCGTTATTTCACCAATGAAAAATGGACAGAGAAAAGTATTATGAAAAATGACTTAAATTATGCAGTAGAACTTATCCGCAAGGCTGATGGCATTTTAATTACGGCCGGGGCAGGAATGAGTGTGGATTCAGGTTTGCCGGATTTTAGAAGTGTCGGCGGGTTTTGGAATGCCTACCCAATGTTTAAAAGCCGCAATATCAATTTCCAAGATATTGCGACACCATTGGCTTATGAAACCCATCAAGAGTTAGCTTATTGGTTTTATGGGCATCGCTTGTCGCAATATCGTGCAACAAGCCCGCATGATGGCTACCAAATTTTAAAACGTTGGGCAGAAAGCAAACCGCATGGTTATTTTGTTTTTACAAGTAATGTGGATGGGCATTTTCAGAAAGCGGGATTTGAAGAAGGGCGCATTTATGAAGTACATGGCACACTAGAGCGTTTGCAGTGTGCGCATAATTGCCGCGATTTAAGTTGGTCTGCAAAAGAATTTCAACCTGTGGTGGATAACGAAAACTTGCGCTTATTGAGTGAGCCACCTCGTTGCCCTTATTGTCAGCGTTTAGCAAGACAAAATGTACTCATGTTTGACGATTATTTTTACAGCAGTAATTATCAAAATTTAAAACGAAATAAGCTCGATTTATGGTTAAAAGAAGTGCAAAATCTCGTCGTCATCGAACTGGGTGCGGGGAAAGCCATTCCAACTGTGCGCCGCTTTTCTGAACGTACGGCGAAAGCAAAAAAGGGCGGATTTATCCGTATTAACCCACAAGATGCAGGCGTGCCGAAAATGCACTTTTTAAGTCTCGAAATGAAAGCGTTAGATGCGCTAAAAGCGATTGATAGCCTCCTAAATCCTTCTCAACAAGCGGTTGAATAATGGAAAATTTTTGCGAAATTACCTTCTGCCAACAAATTGGCAGCAACAAGCGACACAACCAAGATGCTCTTTTTAATGGCGAGGCGGTGTTTCAATATAAACTCAAAACGGCTGAAAAACGCCTTGAAAACCGACCGCACTTTATTGTGGGCGTGGCAGATGGTATTTCCAATAGCAACCGACCTGAAAAAGCGAGCAAGTTGGCAATGCAATTATTAAGCCAAATGGAAAGCATAAGTCGTCAAACGATCTACGATTTACAATCCAGTTTATCAGCAGAATTGGCTGGGGATTATTTTGGCTCAGCAACCACGTTTGTGTCAGCTGAAATTGATCAAATCACCCGTGAAGTGAAAATTCTGAGCGTAGGCGATAGTCGTGCTTATTTAATTGACGCCCAAGGTAAATGGCAACAAATTACGCAAGATCATTCTATTTTTTCTGAATTATTGGCTGATTTCCCCGATAAAAAAGAGGAAGATTTTGCTACGATTTATGGCGGTGTTTCTTCTTGTTTAGTCGCCGATTATTCCGAATTTCAAGATAAAATTTTTTATCAACAGATTGAAATTCAGCAAGGAGAAAGTTTATTACTTTGTTCTGATGGATTAACAGATGGACTTTCTTCTGAAGTGAGAGAAAAGATTTGGAAACAATATGATAATGATAAATCTCGATTGACAGTGTGTCGTAAATTAATTGCGAAACAAGGGTTTTATGATGATTTATCAGTTATAATTTGTGCGTTTTAATTAACCTAAGGAACCTATATGGCAAATAATATTAATCAGATAGTTGATTCTTTAATTTCTATCAATCAAGTGATAGAAAATTTTAGATTACAACGTGAAAAGACTGAACTATACGATTCGAATCGTTTTAATCCGTTTCAGTTTATGCGAACGGATGAAATGGGATTATCAAAAATTCTTGCCTTTTTGCTAGATCCGAAAGAAACTCATGGGCAAGGGGATTTGTTTTTAAACAGTTTCTTAAAATATATAGGTAGACATAATTTTTTAGCATATGACAGCGTTAAAGTGTCTGTAGAAAAAGCAACCAAAGCAACCAAACCAACTAATAAAAATGGTCGACATGATATTTTTATTGAAGGTTTTTTAAATCACGGACATCGTTGGATAATTTCAATTGAAAATAAGTTAAGATTTGCCACTGATCAAGATAACCAGTTAGAAGGTTATCGAGATTATTTGGAGAGATATAGAGAAGTTGAATACTGTCTTATTTATTTACCTGTTTTTAAGGAACCTCCTTCCAAAAATTCTATTGAAAAAGATAAATGGGAAGAACTAATCGGTGCTAACAAAGCTATCTTACTGTCAGCGAAAGATTTGGTTGATTGGCTAGATAACACATTGATCATAGCACCGGCGGTTAAACAATTTACTCAGGATTTTAAAAAATTTTTAAGTGAGGAACTTATGGGAAATACTGAAATTAATCATGATTTAGTTAAATATTTAATGGAAAATGAAAATAATGATGCATTATATTCTGCCTTGAGTGTTATCGATTCAAAAGAGCAGCTATATGAAAATTTAATAGAGAGGTTAGTTGAACAATTACAAGAGCGTTTTGCTGATAATTATAAAAAGTTAAAGCATTACGGCTGGAAATGTAATTCTTATGGAGATGTAACAGGTAAAGATTTTGGTATTTACTTTGATGCAGAAGATATTTACTGGGGGGTAGGGGCTGAATTTGGATGCTGTGATCTTGGTGAGGGACATTATGGGGTATATTGTCATAAGGATGACTATCCAGAACTATACGATTTACTAAATAAAATTTTTGATGATTTAGATATTAAAACTCTATTTAATAAAAATAAACTTTGGGTTATGCGGAAATATTTTGATGGAAATCTAAGAAATTGGGATGCGGAAATTCTGAGAAAAATTCCTAATGGAGAATTAGCTGAGCAAATTTTTGATTTATGTAAACCTTTATTAGATATCATTACAGATAATCTAGATAAAATAAAAAAACTGGATATTAAAAGATTCTAGCGACACCTTTTGTCGCACCACTTACTAAAATACTCCTTACCAACCCAGTAAGGAGTATTTTTTATGTCCGAATATAAATTAAACCCACCGACAGTGTCTTCTTATACTGAAAATATGATGCTCAAAATTTTATTTGAGCATAAAGGTTTTTCCGAAGTATTTCGAGAGAGCAGCTGGCGAAGCGATGAAATTGCCAGTGCGTTTGGGCTGCCTGAAGAATTAGAGAATGATAAAAATTTACGCACGGTTGCTCGTCGGCTTTTAAAAGCGCGTTATAAAACACTTCAAAAATCTACCGCACTTTTACCGGAGTTATGGAAACAGGCGTATGAAAATTTGGCAACGTTGGCAGAATTTTTGCAACTGAATCCCGTTGAACAGGAGCTTCTCCGCTTTGCCATGCATTTACGTAGTGAAGGACCTATGCAAGATTTGTTTGACTGCTTGCCGAAATCGGATTTGCAAAGAACAGCTGCGATCATGGCGGATTTACTTAAACAGCCGAAAAATGAGATTCTGTCCGCATTAAAAAAAGGCAGTAAACTCGATGCTTATGGACTAATTAATCGAAATTATCGCCTAGATAGTGTGCATGATTATTTAGCGTGGGGTGAAACCTTAGATTTTGACGAATTTGTAACACAGCCTCTAAATGAATATGCGCTGTTGAAATCTTGTACAGAAATACCTCAAGTGCCAAGTTTGCAACTGGATGATTTTGCCCATATTGCCGGCATGAAAGAGATGATGTTGACCTATTTACAACAGGCACTAAAACATCATCGGAAAGGCGTAAATCTTTTAATTTATGGCGTGCCCGGCACCGGTAAAACCGAATTTGCCGGATTGCTTGCACAAGCATTAGGGATTTCAGCGTATAACATTACTTATATGGATTCTGACGGAGATGTTGTGAAGGCAGAGCAACGCCTGAACTACAGTCGCCTTGCTCAAACGTTATTAAACGGCAAGCAAGCGCTTTTAATTTTTGATGAAATTGAAGATGTGTTTAACGGCTCGTTTATGGAGCGTTCTGTTGCACAAAAAAATAAAGCGTGGACAAATCAGTTGTTGGAGAACAATAACGTGCCGATGATTTGGTTATCCAATTCGGTACACAGCATAGATGCGGCTTTTTTGCGTCGCTTTGATTTTGTGTTTGAAATGCCGGATTTACCGTTAAAAAATAAATCGGCGTTAATTTCGCAGCTGGCAGGCGGTAAATTAACGGCAGAATATGTGCAGCATTTTGCCAAAGTGCGGTCGCTTTCGCCGGCGATTTTAACGCGCGTGTTCAATGTAGCAAATGCGGTTGATAACGGCAAAAAAGCTTTTTCTGAGGTCTTGCTTACGCTCTTTAATGAAGCCTTACAGACACAAGGCAAAAAGAAAATTGAGCCGTTGGTGGAAAGTAAACTGAGTTATCAGCTTGAGTGGGTTTCCTGCAATGAAAATATTCATAAAATCACCGAAGGATTAATGCGAACCAAAAAAGGCAGAATTTGTTGTTATGGCCCACCTGGCACAGGGAAAACTGCTTGGGCAGCTTGGCTTGCCGAGCAGTTAGATATGCCGTTGTTGCTTTGCAAAGGGTCTGATTTGCTCGATCCTTATGTCGGCGGAACAGAACAAAAAATTGCGGAGGCATTTGAATCGGCGAAGCGTGATAATTGTTTGCTAGTGCTGGACGAAGTGGATACCTTCCTGTTTTCACGCGACGGTGCAGAACGTAGTTGGGAACGTTCTCAAGTCAATGAAATGCTGACACAAATTGAACGTTTTGAGGGATTGATGGTGGTTTCAACAAACCTGATTGAAGTGCTCGATCCAGCTGCATTACGTCGCTTTGATTTGAAATTGAAGTTTGATTATTTAACACTAAAACAACGTTTAGATTTCGCTAAACAGCAGGCTGAAATTTTAGGGTTGCCATCGTTATCGGAAGAGGATTTAACTCAGATTGAATCGCTTAATTTGCTGACGCCTGGCGATTTTGCTGCAGTGGCTCGTCGTCACCAATTTTCACCTTTTCAAAAGGTGCAAGATTGGTTAATTGCACTGCAAGGCGAATGTGAAGTGAAACCTGAGTTTTCTGCAACAACAAGACGGATAGGGTTCTAATTAAAGTGCGGTCAAAATTCTCATTATTTTTTGACCACACTTTGTTATTTACCTGTCAGCCAACTTGCGAGCAAAATAACAATAGTAAAAATAGCCAACCAAATAAGGTGAATTTTGACACTTTTTCGATTAATTTCGGCATTTTGTTGACGTTGTTGTTCAAGTTTTTGTTTGTAAATTTCAAGATCTTCTTCTTTAAAAGAAAAACCACAATGAGGACAAAATTGAGCCGATTCGCTGATTTTTTTACGACATTCAGGGCAGCGGGTGAGAGCCATTGATGATCCTTTTTTCATTATTTGAATTAATGAACATATTGTAAGTGAAAAAAACATAATGATAAACGTGACATGGATCACAAAATTGAAACATTGTAGAAATTAAAATTTTGATTTTGATGATTTTCACTTAGAATACCGCCGACGAAGTCTAGTATATGACTAAATTTCGGTATTCATTTATTCCTGAGGAGTATTTTTTATGTTGTGGTTTTTCTTCTGCGTGGCGTTATTGCTAGCAGGTTATTTCATTTATAGTCGTGTAATTGAGCGCATTTTTGTGATCAATCCAAACCGTAAAACGCCAGCTTATACCATGAATGATGGCGTTGACTATATGCCAATGTCTAAAACTAAGATTTGGTTAATTCAATTATTAAACATTGCAGGTACAGGTCCAATCTTTGGTCCAATTCTTGGTGCGTTATACGGACCAGTTGCAATGCTTTGGATTGTAGTGGGTTGTATCTTTGCTGGTGCGGTACACGATTATTTCTGCGGGATGTTAAGTGTGCGTAATGGCGGGGCATCTATGCCTAATCTTGCAGGTAAATATTTAGGTCGTCCAGTTAAAGCATTCATTAACGTATTAGCGGTAGTGCTTTTATTATTAGTGGGTGTGGTATTCGTGGCAAGTCCAGCGCAGTTAATGGGTACGATTACAATGGATGTATTCGGTGCCGCATCAGGTAGCATTTCTATTAGCAATGCAGAAGAAATCCATCAAGTAGCAGAAGCAGGTGGTATTACCGTTTGGGGTATGGATAAAGCGACAGTTATCAGTGTTTGGACTGGTATCATCTTCATTTACTATATTCTTGCGACATTACTTCCAGTTGATAAAATCATCGGTCGTATCTACCCATTCTTCGGTGCATTATTACTCTTTATGTCTGTAGGTATGGTATATGGTTTAGTAAGTGCAGATCTTAGCTCAGCAGATCCAATTTCTTTCTATCGTTCTGTGGACGGTATGTCTTTTGAGAAATTCTTCCAAAACTTTGAAACCCGTGCAGATTTACCATTATGGCCACTCTTGTTCTTAACTATCTCTTGTGGTGCATTATCTGGTTTCCACGCAACACAAAGCCCGTTAATGGCACGTTGTACTGAAAACGAAAAAGAAGGGCGTTTCATTTTCTACGGTGCGATGATCGGTGAAGGTGTGATTGCATTAGTATGGTGTGCAGTTGGTTTAAGTTTCTATGATTCTTTACCAGATTTGTTAGCTGCGATTAAAGCGGGTTCGCCTTCTAAAGTGGTTTATGATTCTTCAATCCACTTCTTAGGTCTTGTTGGTGGTATTTTTGCAGTATTAGGTGTGGTTGTTCTTCCAATTACATCAGGCGATACGGCATTCCGTGCAGCACGCCTTGTTATTGCAGAATTTTTCCATTTAGAACAAAAAACCTTAGCTAAACGTTTAATTATTGCTGTGCCATTATTCGTGGTTGGTTATATCGTATCAAAAGTGGATTTCTCTATCTTATGGCGTTACTTCACTTGGGCGAACCAAACTACTGCGATGGTTATGTTATGGACTGCAGCAGCGTACTTATACCGTTATAATAAATTCCACTGGGTATGTACAATCCCTGCGGCATTTATCAGTACTGTATGTTTTACTTATCTTGCATACAACAAAATCGGTTTCGGTTTAGACTATCAATTATCTGTTTATATCGGCTTAGGCTTAACAGTTCTTTGTTTAGTTTTATTCTTCACACAGCTTAAACCATTAGGTGATCGTGACGAAGAAGCGTATGTAAATAACTAATTAAATTGAGTTAAAAATTAAAAAACCGTTTGAGGGAAACCTTAGGCGGTTTTTTTGTTTATTTTATTGCCAAAATTTACCAATCTTTACGTTTTAATTGCTTGCAAGTTAAGGCTACAACCGATAAACTTACGCAAAGTGGTGAAAAGTGGAATTTTGTGGAAAATTCTGCCAAATTTTTCTAAAAATAAACGTTTAAAGGTAGAGAAATGTTTCGTGGTGCAGCAGCAGTAAATTTAGATGCGAAGGGTCGTTTAGCGATTCCTACGCGTTATCGTGCTGAAATCATGGAAAAGAACCAAGGTCAAATGGTTTGTACCGTTGATATTCGTCAGCCTTGTTTATTACTTTATCCTTTAGATGAATGGGAAAAAATCGAACAAAAACTACTTTCACTTTCCAACTTTGACCCAAATCAACGCCGCTTACAACGTGTAATGCTCGGTTATGCCACAGAATGTGAAATGGATGCGCAAGGTCGTATCTTATTAAGTGGTCCATTACGTCAACACGCAAAATTAGAAAAAGGCTTAATGTTGGTAGGGCAGTTGAACAAATTTGAAATTTGGAGCGATACTGAATGGTACGCACAAATTGATGAGGATATCGAAATTGGCTCAAGTGCTGAATTCGGTGCTTCTGAAGAACTAAAAATGCTGTCATTATAGAACAGCAGCACTAGCAGGATAAGCGGTGCTTGCGCCGCTCTATCTTCTCTTTATCGATTTTGATTTAACTTTTACTTTTTACTTATGACTACGCAAAATTCCTTTTCTGCACCTGAACATATCACGGTTTTGCTTCACGAAGCGGTGAATGGTTTGGCGTTGAAAGAAAATGGAATTTATATTGATGGTACCTTTGGTCGTGGTGGTCATTCTCGTCTAATTCTCTCTCAGCTTTCTGAAAATGGTCGTTTAATTGCCGTTGATCGTGATCCTCGTGCGATTGCTGAAGCTGAAAAAATTCAAGACCCTCGTTTTCATATTGAACATAATAGCTTTTCACACATTCCAGATATCTGTCAAAAACTCGATTTAGTTGGTAAAATTGACGGTATTTTGCTGGATTTAGGCGTATCATCTCCACAGCTTGATGAAGCAGAGCGTGGTTTCAGTTTTATGAAAGATGGCCCATTAGATATGCGCATGGATACCACACAAGGTTTATCAGCGGCAGAGTGGCTAAAACAAGTATCTGTTGATGATTTAACTTGGGTGTTAAAAACCTTCGGTGAAGAGCGTTTTGCAAAACGAATTGCGACAGCTATCGTTGAATTCAATAAAAGTGCGGTTAAAAATGGCACAGAATGTTTAAGCCGTACTTCTCAGCTTGCTGAATTAATTGCTCAAGCCGTGCCGTTTAAAGATAAACATAAGCATCCGGCGACTCGTAGTTTCCAAGCCATTCGAATTTATATTAATGCGGAATTAGATGAATTAGAAAGTGTATTAAATTCTGCATTAGATATGTTGGCGCCAGAAGGGCGTTTATCGATTATCAGCTTCCATTCACTTGAAGACAGAATGGTCAAACATTTCATGCGTAAGCAAAGCAAAGGCGAGGATATTCCAAGAGGCTTACCACTACGTGAAGATCAAATTCAACGTAATCAAAAGCTAAAAATCATTGGTAAAGCAATTCAGCCGAGTGAGGCAGAAATTTCGGCAAATCCACGTTCAAGAAGTGCGGTTTTACGTATTGCGGAAAGGGTGAAATAAGATGTTAGAAAATAGCGAACGTTATCCTTTACAACATATTCTCGTTGAAGATATTTTTTCTTCTAATAAATTAATTGTCGTCTTACTTTTATTAATTTTAGCTTCTGCAATGGGCACAATTTGGATGACGCATCAAACACGGGGCCTAATTTCTGAAAACGGGCAGTTGGTATTACAACACCAAGCCCTTGAAAACGAATATCGCAATTTACAATTACAAGAAGCAACCGAAAGTGATAATACAAGAGTTGAATCCATTGCGATTGGTACATTAAAAATGCAACGTGTTCAAAGTGAACAAGAAGTAGTTATTTTTGAATAGGGATTTTGAATAAAATGGTTAGATTTAATTCCTCTAAGAAACCAGGAAAGCCAAAGAAAACAATTAGAAAATTGGCTCAACCTGCGTCAGTAAAACCGAACAAACCGAAAATGGTGTTTGAGAAATGTTTCCTTCGTGGTCGTTATCTCATCGCGACAAGTTTTATTTTCTTAGGCTTAGGCGCATTAGTGGCTCGTGCTGCTTATGTGCAATCTGTTAATTCAGAAACCCTTTCTGGTGAAGCGGATAAACGTTCATTACGTAAAGATGACGTGCTTTCTGTTCGTGGTTCAATTTTAGATCGTAACGGTCAATTGTTATCGGTGAGTGTGCCGATGAGCGCGATCGTGGCTGAACCTCGTTTAATGTTAAAAGAAAATGCATTAGAGGATAAAGAACGTATCAAAGCCCTTGCTAACGAATTAAATATGACACCTGCTGAGTTGGTGAAAAAAATTGAGAAAAATCCAAAATCAGGTTTCTTGTATTTAGCACGTCAAGTAGAAGCGGGCAAAGCAAATTATATCCGTGACCTCAAAATTAAAGGTATTTCATTAGAAACTGAACCACGTCGTTTTTATCCGCGTGTAGAAGAAGCGGCTCAATTAATCGGCTTTACCAACATTGATGGTAAAGGGATTGAAGGTGTTGAGGCAAGTTTCAACTCAATGTTAGTGGGTAAAGATGGTGCGCGTGTTGTACGTAAAGACAAACGTGGTAACGTGGTTGAGCATATTGCAGATGAGAAAAAATACGATGCACAAGATGTGACCTTAAGTATCGATGAAAAATTGCAATCCATGGTGTATCGCGAAATCAAAAAAGCGGTAACTGAGAACAAAGCAGAATCTGGTACTGCGGTATTGGTAGATGTGCGTACGGGTGAAGTATTAGCAATGGCAACAGCACCTTCTTACAACCCGAATAACTTGGCTAATGTGAAAGATGAATTAAAACGTAACCGTGCGATTACGGATACCTTTGAGCCAGGTTCGACAGTAAAACCTTTCGTTGTTTTGACCGCACTTCAACGTGGCGCAGCGAGACGTGATGAAGTGATTAATACAGGTTCATTTACCCTAAATGGTAAAGAAATTGTGGACGTGGCACCTCGCCCACAACAAACCTTAGATGAAATTTTGATTAACTCTAGTAACCGTGGTGTGACTCGTCTTGCGTTTCGTATGCCACCTTCAGCATTAATGGAAACTTACCAAAATGCTGGTTTAGGCAAAGATACAGAGTTAGGCTTAATTGGTGAGCAACGTGGTGTATTAAATGCAAACCGTAAACGTTGGGCGGATATCGAACGAGCTACGGTAGCTTATGGTTATGGTATCACTTCAACACCATTACAAATTGCGCGTGCCTATGCTACTTTAGGTAGCTTCGGGATTTATCGTCCACTTTCTATCACTAAAGTTGATCCGCCGGTTATTGGTCAACGTGTTTTCTCTGAAAAAATCACGAAAGACGTCGTGGGTATGTTAGAGAAAGTGGCAATCAAAAATAAACGTGCGATGGTTGAAGGTTATCGTGTCGGCGTGAAAACAGGTACGGCTCGTAAAATTGAAAATGGTCACTATGTCAATAAATATGTGGCATTTACTGCGGGTATTGCACCAATTAGCGATCCACGTTATGCATTAGTTATTTTGATCAATGATCCGAAAGCAGGGCAGTACTATGGTGGTGCGGTATCTGCGCCAGTATTCTCAAGCATTATGGGCTATGCATTACGTGCGAATGGTATTGCGCCAGATGCAGAACCAACAGAAAAAACAGCAAGACGTACCGTTCGCTTAAGCGATCAAAAACTTGAAAAAATGAATTAATAAAAGGCAAAACAATGAAAAAATTGACCGCACTTTTTGATCTTCCGGTGCTTTCAGACATTAATGTGAAGGCGATGGTGTTAGACAGCCGCAAAGTGACCCCAGGTGATTTGTTTGTGGCAGTAAAAGGGCATCGTTTTGATGCGAGTCAATTTGTTCCTCAAGCTATTTCTTCTGGTGCAAGTGCGGTCGTTTTAGAGACAGATTTAGAAAACGAACATTTAAGCATCCAATGGCAAAATAATGTGCCTGTGATTCATTATTATCATTTATCTGCCAATCTTTCTGCATTGGCAGGTAAATTCTATGAACATCCTTCCGAAAAATTGACTTTAGTTGGTGTGACTGGAACAAACGGTAAAACGACTGTTTCTCAATTATTAGCACAATGGGCAACCCTCTTAGGCCATAAAGCAGCCGTCATGGGGACTATTGGTAATGGTTTATTAGGCCAAGTCAAAGAAGCCCAAAATACCACCGGCTCAGCTGTTGAAGTTCAAGATAATTTAGCTGATTTTGTAGAGAAAGGTGCAGATTTTGCTTCTATCGAAGTGTCTTCACATGGTTTAGTTCAATACCGTGTTGAAGCCCTTAAATTTAAAGCCGCCATTTTTACCAATTTAAGTCGTGATCATTTGGATTATCACGAGACAATGGAAAGGTATGCAGAAGCTAAAAAACGCTTTTTCATTGATTTAGCCCCCGAATTACAAATTCTTAATGCTGATGATCCAATTGGCGCTGCCTGGTTAAATGAATTACCAAATAGTATTGCAGTTAGCTGTTGCTCAGATTTCCATCCAACATCTAAACAATGGCTTTATGCAACACAGATTCGTTTCACTCACGAAGGTGCGGTGATTGATGTCACTTCAAGTTGGGGTAATGGCACATTACATAGCCCATTAATTGGCGCTTTTAACGTGAGTAATCTGCTGTTAGCCACGGCTGTTTTATTGGCTTTAGGTTATTCTTTTAATGATCTTATCCGTACTGTTGCACAATTAAAAGGAGTAAATGGAAGAATGGAATTGATTAAGAAAGCAGGTAAACCAACGGTTATCGTTGATTACGCCCATACTCCGGATGCATTAGAAAAAGCATTAAATGCCGCGCGTGAACACTGCAAAGGTAAACTTTGGTGTATCTTTGGGTGTGGTGGAGATCGTGATGCAGGCAAGCGTCCGCTGATGGCAAAAGCTGCTGAACAGTTTGCAGATTTAGTGATCGTAACCCAAGATAATCCGCGTACAGAAGACCCAAATAGAATTGAAGCAGATATTCTCACTGGCTTTAGTCGAATGGAAGATGTTGGAGTGATTCCGGATCGCGAAGAAGCCATCAAATTTACCATTGAGAATGCGGTTGAAAACGATGTGATTGTGATTGCCGGTAAAGGCCATGAAAACTATCAAATCATTGGAGATAAAACACTTCATTTCTCTGATCAAGAAGTGGC
Organism: Parahaemophilus parainfluenzae; assembly: GCA_959020685.1. Classification (GTDB taxonomy): domain Bacteria; phylum Pseudomonadota; class Gammaproteobacteria; order Enterobacterales; family Pasteurellaceae; genus Haemophilus_D; species Haemophilus_D parainfluenzae_T. The sequence continues at coordinate 15,288 of CAUETL010000010.1, forward strand.
TGAAGCCTATTTAACGAAAAAATAAAAACAGAATGATTAAACTAACTACCCAACAGCTTGCTCAAATTTTAAATGCTAATCTTATTGGAGATGGGCAGGCCGTTGTTGAAAATATCAATACGGATACGCGCAAAACTGTGTCCAACTCGCTTTTCTTTGCATTAAAAGGTGAGCATTTTGATGCACATCAATACTTAGATAAAGCCGTTGAGCAAGGTGCGACAGCCTTAGTTGTGCAACAAGCCAACACTGAAATTGCAACGCCACAATTAGTTGTTGCAGATACGCGCTTAGCTCTTGGTCAATTAGCAAAATGGTTACGTGAAAAAATTAATCCTCGTACCGTGGCGATGACAGGCTCTTCAGGTAAAACCACAGTGAAAGAGATGACAGCATCCATTCTGCAAAAAACAGCAGGCAATCCTGAAGCCGTGTTATTCACAAATGGTAATTTCAACAACGATATTGGCGTACCATTAACGTTATTACGCTTAACTGAACAACATAAATTTGCTGTTATTGAATTAGGTGCTAATCATCAAGGTGAAATTGATTACACTACGCATCTTGCTCAGCCAGAAGCTGCACTAGTGAATAATGTGGCAGCTGCGCATTTAGAAGGTTTTGGTTCAATTGAAGGTGTTGCACGAGCGAAAGGTGAAATCTATCGTGGTTTAACCCAAAATGGCGTGGCGATTATTAACAATGAACATAATTATATTGAATTGTGGCAAAAAGAAATTGGTTCCCATGCTATTCAATATTTTAATGGTGGCGATTACAAAGCTGAAAATGTAAAACATTCACCTAATGGCTCAATGTTTACGTTAGTTTCACTAAAAGGTAGCATTGAAATTAATTTGCCTTATTTAGGTGAGCATAATGTAAAAAATGCTTTGGCAGCGACCGCACTTGCTATGAATGTGGGCGCGAGTCTTGCTGATGTAAAAGCAGGTCTTGAACATCGTTCTCAAGTAAAAGGACGCTTATTCCCGATTCAAGTGCATGACAATTTGCTGTTATTAGATGATACTTACAATGCGAATGTTGATTCTTTACAAGCTGCGATTGATGTTTTAAAGAGTTATGATGCTTTCCGTATTTTACTTGTGGGCGATATGAAAGAATTAGGCGAGGATAGTCTAAAATGCCATCAACAAGTGGGTGAGCACGCCAAACAAGCTAAATTAGATTTAGTGCTTTCTTACGGAACAGAAAGTGCGGTCATTTCTGAAGCTGTTTTGGGAAAACATTTTACAGATAAAGCTGAATTGACAGCTTATGCGTTAGATATTATTAAACAGAAATTACAAGAAAACCAAAAAGTCGTCGTATTAGCGAAAGGCTCACGTTCAATGAAAATGGAAGAGACGATTTATTCATTAAAGGATAGCTTATGTTAGTTTGGCTTGCTGAATATTTAGTTCGCTATGAAACGGCATTCAATGCCATTTCCTATATTACCGTACGTGCGATTTTGGCATTATTGACCGCACTTTTCATTTCTTTATGGATTGGTCCGAAAGTGATCAAACGCCTTCAAATTTTAAAATTTGGGCAAGAAGTGCGTAATGATGGACCTGAAAGTCACTTTGCGAAAAAGGGCACCCCAACTATGGGTGGTGTGATGATTTTATTCTCCATCGGTGTGAGTACGTTATTATGGGCCAACTTAACGAATCCTTATGTTTGGATTTGCTTATTTGTGCTATTTGGCTATGGTGCAATTGGTTTTGTAGATGATTTCCGCAAAATCACGCGTAAAAATACAGATGGTTTAATTGCGCGTTGGAAATATTTCTGGATGTCAGTAGTTGCATTAGTAGCAATCATTTGGTTGTATTGGTTAGGTCATGATACCGATGCAACCCGTTTAGTGATTCCATTCTTCAAAGATATCATGCCGCAATTGGGTCTATTCTATATTGTGTTGTCTTACTTTGTTATTGTGGGTACAGGCAATGCGGTAAACTTAACTGACGGTTTAGATGGTCTTGCGATCATGCCAACAGCGTTAGTTGCAGGTGCATTTGCTTTAATCGCATGGGCGACTGGTAACGTTAATTTTGCAGAATACTTACATATCCCTTATATCAAATATAGTTCTGAAGTGGTGGTGTTCTGTACCGCAATCGTAGGCGCAGGCTTAGGATTCTTATGGTTTAATACTTATCCAGCTCAAGTCTTTATGGGCGATGTCGGCTCTCTAGCACTTGGTGGCGCACTTGGTGTTGTTGCCATCCTTGTTCGTCAAGAATTCTTATTAGTGATTATGGGCGGTGTATTTGTTGTTGAAGCCTTATCTGTCATTTTGCAAGTGGGTTCTTACAAATTAAGAAAACAACGTATTTTCAGAATGGCACCAATTCATCACCACTTTGAATTAAAAGGTTGGCCAGAACCTAGAGTGATTATCCGGTTTTGGATTATTTCCTTGATGTTGGTGTTGATGGGGCTTGTAACGCTCAAACTAAGATAATTTTTGTAGGGTGCACTTGTTGCACCCTGCGTGATCCCAGAATACGAGAGAAGAAAAACAACATGACAACTCTATATCAAAATAAAACTATCACCATTATAGGTCTTGGAAAAACAGGCCTTTCTTGCGTTGAATATCTTCAATCTCAACAAGCTAATATCCGTGTGATTGATACACGTCAACATCCAGCAGGCGCAGAGCAATTACCTAAAAATGTTCCTTTACACACGGGTAGTCTAAATCAACAATGGTTACTTGAAAGCGATATTATTGTCATTAGCCCAGGGCTCGCAGTAAAAACACCTGAAATTCAGACCGCACTTTCAGCGGGTGTGGAAGTGATTGGGGATATTGAGTTATTCTGTCGAGCTGCCACCAAGCCAATTGTCGGGATTACAGGCTCTAACGGTAAAAGCACTGTAACAACATTAGTCTATGAAATGGCAAAAGCGGCAGGAATAAAAGTGGGCATGGGCGGAAACATTGGCATTCCTGCGTTGTCATTATTAAATGAAGATTGCGAACTTTATGTATTAGAGCTTTCCAGTTTCCAACTTGAAACCACTTACAGTTTGAAAGCGGCTGCAGCGACAGTGCTTAATGTGACTGAAGATCACATGGATCGCTATGTGGATTTGGAAGATTATCGCCAAGCAAAATTACGCATTTACCACAATGCAGAAACAGCGGTAGTGAACTTAGAAGACAAACTCACGTTTGGCGAAGGTGAAAATCAAGCTAAGAAGGTGGTATCTTTTGCTGAAAATCAAGCGGATTACTGGCTAAAAACCGAAAATGGTAAACAGTACTTAATGGCGAAAGAGGAAGTCATTTTACCTTGTGATGAAGTGACCTTAGTTGGCCGTCATAATTACATGAATATTTTAGCGGCGACAGCGTTAGCACAAGCAGTAGGTATAAATTTAGAGGCAATTCGTACCGCACTTCGTCAATTTAAAGGCTTAGATCATCGTTTCCAATTAGCCCATCAAGCGAATGGTGTTCGTTGGATTAATGATTCTAAAGCCACCAATGTAGGTAGCACCGTTGCAGCATTGGCAGGGTTATATGTTGAGGGAACGTTACATCTTTTATTAGGTGGTGATGGTAAAGGGGCAGATTTTTCTGAACTCGCTGATTTAATCAACCAACCTCATATTTCAACGTATTGCTTTGGTCGTGATGGCAAACAACTTGCGGCACTTTCAAGTCAAAGTCATTTGTTTGAAACAATGGAACAAGCTATTTCATTTTTACGTCCACATTTAAAATCAGGCGATATGGTGTTATTATCTCCTGCTTGTGCAAGTTTGGATCAGTTTGCCTCTTTTGAAAAACGTGGCGAAGAGTTTACTCGTTTAGCAAAATTAGCTTAAAGAATTAGGGTAGTAATGGAATTTATCAATAAAATTAAACAAAATTATGAACAATGGGCGAGAGTGACGCCGCAAGGATTACTTTACGATCGCGCATTGTTTTGGCTTTTTGTCGTGCTATTGCTGATTGGTTTAGTAGCGGTAACTTCTGCCTCTATGCCTTACAGTGCACGTGTATTTAATGATACATTCTATTTTGCTAAACGTGATGCCGTTTATGTCTTACTTTCTTTAGCGACCTGCTATTTAACTCTCCAAATTTCTTCTTCTCAATGGGAAAAGTGGCACGCAAAAGTTTTCTTGTTAGCTATTGTTTTATTAATACTGGTTCTTGGTATCGGGACTTCTGTTAATGGCGCTAAACGTTGGATTTCTTTAGGAATTTTAAATTTCCAGCCTGCGGAATTTGCGAAGTTAGCGTTGACTTGTTTCCTGGCGAGCTATTTTACGCGTCGTTATGATGAAGTACGTGGTAAAAAATTCAGTGCAGCTAAACCTTTCATTGTGATGGGCGTATTAGGGATATTCTTACTCGCTCAGCCTGACTTAGGGAGTACCGTTGTACTTTTCGTTATTACCTTTGGCATGCTTTTTATTGTCGGTGCGAATTTTTGGCAATTTATTTTGCTAATTGGTACAGGCATACTTCTCTTTGTATGGCTGGTTCTCTCCGCCTCTTATCGTTTAAAACGTTTTACCGGTTTCTTAGAGCCATTTAAAGATCCATACGGAACAGGATTCCAGCTGACTAACTCTTTGATGGCCTTTGGTCGTGGTGAAATTAGTGGGGAAGGACTCGGTAACTCCATTCAAAAACTCGATTATCTTCCTGAAGCACATACTGACTTTATCATGGCGATTATTGGTGAAGAGTTCGGTTTTATTGGTATTTTAGTGGTTGTGATTCTCTTAGGGTTACTGATTTTCCGAGCGATGAAAATCGGACGTGAATCACTCATGTTAGAACAACGTTTCCGTGGCTTTTTTGCTTTAGGTATTAGTTTCTGGATTTTCTTCCAAGGTTTTGTCAATCTAGGCATGGCCTTAGGGATGTTACCAACAAAAGGTTTAACTTTCCCATTAGTGAGTTACGGTGGTTCAAGTATCATTATTATGTCGGCAACCGTAGGGATTTTATTGCGTATTGACCATGAAAATAGATTACAACGAGGTGGTCAAGCTCGTTTGAGAGATGATTAGGAATATTTATGAGTAAAAAATTATTAGTTATGGCGGGTGGTACTGGTGGACATGTTTTCCCCGCCATCGCAGTTGCTCAAACTTTACAAAAAGAAGGTTGGGAAATTTGCTGGTTAGGTACCAAAGATCGCATGGAAGCACAGCTTGTACCAAAACATGGTATTCCAATTCGTTTTATTCAAATTTCAGGGTTACGTGGTAAAGGCATTAAAGCATTACTTGGTGCCCCTTTTGCTATTTTAAGAGCGGTATTGCAAGCTCGTAAAATTATCAAAGAATATCAACCTAATGCCGTATTAGGTATGGGCGGTTATGTATCTGGCCCAGGTGGCATCGCGGCAAAACTTTGTGGCGTGCCGGTTATTTTACATGAACAAAATGCCGTAGCGGGCTTGACCAATGAATGGTTAGCTAAAATTGCGACACGTGTATTACAAGCTTTTCCAACAGCATTCAAAGATGCCGAAGTGGTAGGAAACCCGGTTCGCCAAGATTTATTTGAAATGCCATCACCACAAGCGCGTTTTTCAGAAAGAAGTGGAAAATTGAGAGTGCTCGTCGTGGGGGGAAGCCAAGGTGCTCGCGTACTCAATCAAACGATTCCACAAGTAGTAGCACGTTTGGCAGATAAACTAGAAGTGCGTCATCAAGTGGGTAAAGGTTCAGTTGAGAGTGTGACCGCACTTTATGGTGAACATACCGGTTCGGTCAAAATTACAGAATTTATTGATGATATGGCAGAAGCCTATGCCTGGGCGGATGTGGTGATTTGTCGCTCTGGTGCTTTAACGGTATGTGAATTGGCTGCAGTAGGTGCGCCAGCGATTTTCGTGCCATTTCAGCATAAAGATCAACAGCAATATTTAAACGCGAAATACCTTGCCGATGTAGGGGCAGCAAAAATTGTTCAGCAAAATGAATTAAATGCGGATGTGTTAGTTGATTTCTTAGAAAAAACAGATCGTGAAACCTTGCTAGCGATGGCAATTAAGGCAAAAGAAATGTCAGCACCATTAGCGGCTAAACGTGTAGCTGATGTTATTGTAGAGAACGCGAAATAAGAACAGAGAAATTAAGGGGAAGTAAATAGACCCTTAATCTAAAAGTGCGGTTAAAAATAAAGGTGAAATAATATGAAACATATTTCGGACGAAATTAGAAAGATTATTCCTGAGATGCGTCGGGTTCAACAAATTCATTTCATTGGTATCGGTGGTGCTGGTATGAGTGGAATTGCCGAAATTTTATTAAATGAAGGTTATGATATCTCTGGTTCGGATATTGCAGATGGTGTTGTAACTCAGCGTCTAGCTCAAGCGGGAGCAAAAATTTTCATCGGTCACCAAGCTGAAAATGTGCAAGGGGCAAGCGTAGTAGTTGTATCAAGTGCGATCCATGAAGATAACCCAGAATTAATCGCCGCAAAACAAAATCGTATTCCCGTGATTCAGCGCGCACAAATGTTGGCTGAAATCATGCGTTTCCGTCATGGTATTGCGGTAGCAGGTACCCATGGTAAAACCACTACTACAGCTATGATTTCGATGATTTATACTCAAGCGAAACTGGATCCAACTTTTGTTAATGGTGGTTTAGTTAAATCAGCCGGTAAAAATGCGCATTTAGGTGCAAGCCGTTATTTAATCGCTGAAGCAGATGAAAGTGATGCCTCTTTCTTACACTTACAGCCAATGGTTTCTGTGGTGACCAATATTGAACCGGATCATATGGATACCTATGAAGGTGACTTTGAGAAAATGAAAGCTACCTATGTAAAATTCTTGCATAACTTACCGTTCTATGGCTTAGCGGTTATGTGTGCCGATGATGCTGTGCTAATGGAACTTGTTCCTCAAGTCGGTCGCCAAGTATTAACGTACGGCTTCAGTGAACATGCTGATTATCGTATCGAAGATTATGAACAAACCGGTTTCCAAGGTCATTACACCGTAGTTTGTCCAAGTGGTGAACGTATTAATGTATTATTAAATGTACCGGGTAAACACAATGCGTTAAATGCAACCGCAGCACTTGCAGTCGCAAAAGAAGAAGGCATTGGCAATGAAGCGATTTTAGAAGCGCTTGCTGATTTCCAAGGTGCGGGCAGACGTTTCGACCAATTAGGCGAGTTTATTCGTCCAAATGGTAAAGTACGCTTAGTGGATGATTATGGTCATCACCCAACAGAAGTTGGCGTGACAATCAAAGCAGCACGTGAAGGCTGGGGAGATAAACGTATTGTGATGATTTTCCAGCCACACCGTTATTCACGTACTCGCGATTTATTTGATGATTTCGTGCAGGTATTATCCCAAGTGGATGCATTGATTATGTTAGACGTGTATGCCGCAGGTGAAGCACCAATTGTCGGTGCAGATAGTAAAGCACTTTGTCGTTCTATTCGTAACCTAGGAAAAGTCGATCCAATTTTAGTTTCTGATACGGAACAACTTGGTGATGTATTAGATCAAATTATTCAAGATGGTGATTTAATTCTTGCCCAAGGTGCGGGAAGTGTAAGCAAAATTTCTCGTGGTTTAGCAGAGCGTTGGAAAGCATAAATACATCGAAAAAATAACCGCACTTTTCAATGAAGAATAAAAGGAAAACAGGATAAAACAATGAATTTAAAACAAGAAAAAATTGCCGTGTTGTTAGGCGGCACATCAGCTGAACGTGAAGTCTCTCTTAATTCTGGTGCAGCTGTGTTAAATGCATTAGTGAGTCAAGGCTATAATGCGCACGGTATCGATCCTAAAGAATATAATGTCGCGAATTTAAAAGCAGATGGTTTTGATCGCGTCTTTAACATTTTACATGGTCGCGGTGGTGAAGATGGCACCATGCAAGGTTTATTAGAACAAATTGGTTTGCCTTACACTGGTTGTGGTGTAATGGCTTCAGCATTAACTATGGATAAAATGCGAACCAAAATGTTGTGGAAAGCTTTTGGTTTACCTGTTGCTGACATGGAGATCGTGACCAAAGAAAACGCTCACGAACTAAACCCACAAGCTGTGGTCGAAAAATTAGGTTTACCTTTGATGGCTAAGCCATCTCTTG